>PMHI01000683.1:28518-28656 GCA_003156615.1 Acidobacteriaceae bacterium
GCGGCCCGGTTGTGGTCGATGCGGTAGTCGATCCTTTCGCCCTATCGCTCCCGTCACACGTTCCTTTCCACACGGCCAAGGGCTTCACTCTCAGCATGGCCAAACAGGTGTGGAGCGGGAAGATGGACGACGTGATCA
>PMHI01000054.1 GCA_003156615.1 Acidobacteriaceae bacterium
ACAAAATGGTTTTCGTCGGCGACATTTTGATGAATCGTGTTGTTGGCAAAGCGCGTAAGCGCAAAGCTGCCGCCGGAGAAGAGCACCTCCGTTTCGTCGGCAGACGAGAGTTTGTTGATGCGATCGAAGAGGCCGGCGGCTTGGTCAATCGTTAGCATTGTGTGGTTAGCATTGGCTGGTTCCTTGCTTTTTTCTACGTGCCGGAGCCTGCCCTGAGCAAAGCCGAAAGGTCTCTCCGGAGGTGAACTAGCTTCCTTTGTACGCGCTTCCCACTTTGATCCCGCGGAAGCGCGACGGGGCTGCGCCGTGCCCCGTTCCCATGACCTGCTGCGGTTGGCCTTTGCCGCAATTCGGTGTGCCCCAAAGCGTCCACTCCTCGCGGGAACAAATCGCGTCCAGCGAATTCCAGAACTCGGTCGTGATGCCGGAGTACGACGGGTTCTTCAGCATGCGGAAGGGCTTGCCGTGTTTAATCTCCCATCCGATCTCACAGCCGAATTGAAAGTTGTAACGCCGGTCGTCGATCGACCAGGAGCGATTGGTCTGCATCAGGATGCCGTGATCGGTGGAGGCGATCAGTTGTTCCAGGCTCAGCGGCGTCAGGCTAGGCAGCAGGCTGATGTTGGTCATACGAATCATGGGCAGACGGTTCCATCCTTCGGCGCGCAGCGTTCCCCCCGAGCGATTCTCGCCGATAGTGTGCGCGGTCTCGCGCGAACTGAGGTAGCCGGTGAACAGTCCGTTGCTGATGATGGGCGTGCACCGCGCGGGCACGCCCTCGTCATCGAAACCGAAAGTTCCGAGNNTAGCGGAGGGTGCGCAGCTTGTCGAGCGTGAGGAAAGACGTACCGGCAAAGTTCGCTTCCATGCCCAGCACGCGATCAAGCTCTATAGGATGCCCGATCGATTCGTGGATCTGCAAGCCAAGCTGAGAACTGTCGAGAATGATATCGAATGTGCCTTCCGGGCACTGATCCGCATGATGCAGAGCAACCGCTTCTTCCGCAATGCGGCGGGCGTTCTGCACAAGTTGTAGCTCCTCGATCAGTTCGTAGCCCTTGTTCTGCCACTGTCCCCCATAGGAATTAGGATACGAACGTTTCTGAATCTCGTTGCCCGCAAAAGCGTATGCGGTGTAGCCCGCGCCTGCGGAAAACTTCGTCTGATGGATGTCGGTTCCCTCCGACGATACAAACCATTGCTCCTCGCGGTTAAAGTTGAGGTTGGTTTCGGCCAGGGTGACACCCGTGACGGCGCGCAGTTCGGAGTCGATGTTCAGCAACAGCGCAATGTTTTGTTCAACGGGAATCGAGAACGGATCGATCGCATGCGGCGTAGTCCACTCGGCGGTCACAGGTTTTTCCGGAGCGAGGCGGACATCCTGCTGCTTGACTTGAGCCGAGGCGCGGGCAATTTCGACCGCGCGCTCTGCGGTCAGCTCAACGCCGGAGCGCGACATATCTTCGGAAGCAGCGAATCCCCAGGCGCCGCCGGCAATCACGCGCACGCTCATCCCGGCAGACTCGGCATCGGACGCGCTGCCTACCTTGCCGTTCTTCGTGGTAAGGGCGCGGCTTCTCTGGTTGACGATGCGCGCATCGGCATAGCTCGCGCCGCGCAGGGTGGCTACATTCAACGCCCAATTGGCGATTTGCTTCATAACCGAGATTCAAGTGCAACACGGAAGCGCAGGGGCATAGAATAAAGACATACCAGAATCTTACGGCGTGGCGTGCGCCACATCGAGCGCCCGCCTCACCGCCAGCAGTTCCTTCAACACTTCGCGCAGCTTGGTAGACTCCAGCGCATTGGCTCCGTCAGACTTCGCAACCTTAGGATTGTCGTGCACTTCCAGGAAGACACCATCCACGCCAGCGGCGACCGCCGCACGCGCCAACACCGGGATGAACTCGGGCTGACCGCCGCTGACGGCCGGACTCCCCTCGTCGACTTGCGCAGAGGGCAGTTGGACTGAATGGGTGGCGTCGAAAACTACGGGCGCGAACTTACGCATGATAGGGAGCGAGCGCATGTCGACGACCAGATTGTTGTATCCGAAACTGGTGCCGCGCTCCGTGAGAAAGACTTGCGTGTTACCGGCTTCGCGGCACTTCTCTACCGCATGCCGCATGTCCCAGGGCGAAACGAATTGTCCTTTCTTGATGTTGACGGCGCGTCCGCTGAGCGCGGCCGCCACCACTAAATCAGTCTGGCGGCATAGAAACGCCGGGATTTGCAGTACGTCAACCACCTCTGCGACCTTGGCAACGTCCGCTACTTCGTGGACATCAGTGAGCACCGGAACTTGAACTTCGTCTTTGATCTTTCTGAGAATACGCAGGCCGTCCTTCACACCGGGTCCGCGAAAGCTTCGAATCGAGGTGCGGTTGGCTTTGTCATAGCTGGCTTTGAAGATGAACGGAAAGCTGAGTGCTTTCGTCACGCCCTTGATGATCTCGGCCATGCGGATGGCGTGCTCTTCGCTCTCAATCACACACGGGCCTGCAACGAGGAAAAGATCGCCCCCGCCGATGCGGATATCGCCGATTTGGAAGTTCAGTTTCAAGTTTCAAGTTTCCAGCCGTATTTCGAGTCCTAGACCAGCAGCGAGGCAACTCCACTGGAAACTGGAAACCAGAAACTGGAAACTACCTCTATCTGCGCGCAACTTTTTCCGGACGGTGAAACATTTCGACCGCCGCAGTCTCTTTCTCTGCCCGCCGCTTCGAGCCGTGCTCATACGCAGCCGCAATAAACGTGCTGAACAACGGATGCGGCTCCAGCGGCTTCGA
>PMHI01000595.1:0-1123 GCA_003156615.1 Acidobacteriaceae bacterium
GGCGAGAGCGCAATGACGGCATCCGTGGACGATTCGTGGGAGAGGAGCAGATTCACCTGCTCCTCAGGCGACGCTGCCGGGCCCCATTCCATCATGTCCGAAACCGCGTGCGGGGGCATCCGCGCCACTAATTCCGCCGCGGTTCGCTTCGGAATGGGACGCTCACTTGCCAGGAAGTGCCAGCCCCATCCTTGGATCCCGGGGAACACCCGCACGTAAGCGAAGGAGTTCTTGATTGCCCGCGCCGCCGCCGCTTGCGTGGGAGCGTCAGCCTCGGGCAGCCATTGCTGCAGGATTCCGCCCGGCACCAGCCGCTGCTTGGCAACGGCGTAAAACTCCTGCGAATAGAGCAGGCTCGAACCCGCTGTCTGCACCGGCGGCGGAGGGTCCACGATAATCGCGTCGTACTTGGTCGGCGACCGTTCGAGGAAGCGCCGACCATCGTCGATCACCACGTGCGCCAGCGGCAATTTCATTACTTGGGCCGCATCCGCGTGATAGTAGCTGAACAGCTTCGGCACGCTGGGCACAAGTTCGACCGCCGTGCCGGAAATATTCCACGTCATCACCGAGCGGAATGTGGTTCCCATCCCAAAACAGATGATCAACGCACTGTGGGGCGTGTGGTCGAGCGAGGCCAGCGTCAGGTGCGCCATCATCTTGGTAATCGGATTCAACTTGGTCATCCCCATCCCATTCACCAGAAGCCGCCGCTGCATGCCTTCTCCTTCGGCAATCACGGTTGCGGTGGAGTCACGCAGCACTCTTCGAACCGGAAACTGAGCTTCGAAATCCTTGCTCGCCAGCAGCACAACCATCGCCACCAGAAGAATGCTGTAAGACCCCGCCCGGCTGAACCTCTGAGAGTTCCTTGCGCCACGGCGGGGAAATGCCATGACGAACCACGGAAGCGCCAATAGCAGTACCGACCAGCGCTCGCCTGCCAGAGGCAGCAGCAGAAATCCGCAAACCAGCGGACCCACGATGCAGCCCACCACGTTGACCGCATAGGCCCGCCCCGCCCGGTCCGGATCGCCTCCCGACCATCGGTCCACCAGCATCGGCGTGAGGAAGCCGATCATTCCGGCAAACGGCATGACGCCTACAAATACCCGCGCAACCA
>PMHI01000595.1:1157-7626 GCA_003156615.1 Acidobacteriaceae bacterium
TCGCGTCCGGCTCCAATAGCGGTAAATCTGCGATCCCGTATAGGTGGCCAGTAAATACGCCACCAGAATCATGCCAAAGGAATAGACCACCGGGCCCACATAGGGGGTGAAGAGCCGAATCCAGATCAACTCCATTCCCAGAGTGGCCAGTCCGGTGGTGAACAGCAGAACCAACACACCTCGATCGCTTTCCATGCTGCTCACCGGCGCCGGAGATACTCTTGAAGCCGGAGGCCGAGCAGGACCGGGCACCAACGACACCACAAAGGCTGAAACCGCAATCACCACATTCAAAGCCGCCCCAATCCGCAGCGTCTCATGAAAACCGTAAGGCTCGATGAGCAGCAGCGGCAAGAACGAACCCAGCACCGCACCCAGTACATTCGCTAGGTAGAGGAAACTGAAGGACCGCCGATCGCTTTCCCGCTGCCGTTTGCGGATCGCGAACATCGCCACCGGAATCGTCGCACCCATGCAGGCGCAAAACGGAACTATCGTCGCCGCCAAGCACGCTCCCGAGATCATGTAGTACGCCGCCGATGACACGGCCGCCCGGTCCGCCAGACTCTCCAGCAAACGATGTCCCCAAACCAGCTCCGAAGGAACCACCAGAGCGGAGAACCCAATCATCAGCTCAAGCAGGCCGTAAATTCGCAGGGGAGGAAACTTGATGTGGTCGCCGTAGCGGTGCACCAGCACGCCCGCTAACCAGGACCCTGCCCCAAGTCCCGCCATGAACACGGACAAAACGATCGAGGTCAGGGCCGTGGTTATGCCATACTGCGCCATCGCCAACCGCAACCATATGAGTTCGCAAAGAACACTGCAGAATCCAGAAACAAAGAAAAACCAGAAAAACCAACCCATTCTTTTTCGTCCTCCCGGACTGGATGCGAGACTCAGAGCAACACAGCACTATACACGCTCGGAAATGTTTGACCACTCATGCGTGGAGCAGTCTGGATCCCATGCCCATTCGGGGTGCTCCCCATGAAAATCGTTCACAGCATCGCGCGCAGCCTGCGTTACACTATCTCGCGGCCCATGGCGACGGCTTCCCACGATCCCAACCACCTCCTCACTCAATTGGAAGCCGCCAAAAGCCGCTTCGAGTCCAACTCTGCTGGCCTCATCACCAAACTCCTCTCGCAAGTCTCAAAGCTCCAACTGAACGATCCTCACCAGCTCATCCGCTTCCACGAATCCTTGCTCTTCCTCCGCGCCTTCCCCCCCGCACCCTCTCTGGTCCCGCGTGTCGAAAATCTGCTCAACACCTTCCACCAGCGCATCGAAAAACTTCGCTCCGCAACCGCCGACATGTCCGTCTTCGACGACTTCGACACTTCCGGCATCGCCGGGACCACCATGCAGGACACTCTCTCCTTCGACGTCGCCTCCTGGCTCGTGCGCCGCGTCCCCCGCAAGGTCGAGATCGCCTGGGAAGATTACTGGGACGACTATCAAGCCGAGCGCGCCCGCGGCAACACCTGGCCGCGTTTTATTCCGCTCCTCGAAGAAGACGCTGACGTAGAAGCCAATATTCCCTGGCCGCGTTGGCTCCGCGCTGCCCACGGCCGCCAGCATCCGCTCCCCTGGCTTCTCAACCGTTTCGCCCAACTTCCACTCGCGGATCGTCCCCGCGCCGAGCTCTACGACTCACTTCGTCTTCCGCTCCGCTGGAAGCTCGAAAATCTGAAGCTCTCCCGCACCCGCAGCTGGACGCGCCCCCGCCGCTTCTACTTCCACGACGGACCCCTCATCCAGCGCAGCGAAGTCTCTCTATCGCACGAACTAGCCCTGCCCGCGCCTAAGCTCGAAAAGCTCTCCTTCGCCGCCGGAGAATCCGTGATGGATGCCGTCCGCGAAGTCATGGCTGTCCGCTATCGCGAACTTTACGGCACCACGCTCGGCGACCCGCGCACGGTAGTCCGCGCCGATCTAGGCCGCGGCGTAACCATGCATTTCTGGGGACTGCCGCCCACGCGTCGTCTTCCGCTGCGCGCCTACCTCGCTGGGTACACCCTGAAAAACGGCGTACCTATCAACTACGTCGAAGCCATTGGACTCTGCGAATGGATCGAGGTCGGCTTCAATACCTTTTACACTTATCGCCAGGGAGAAACCGCCTGGATCTATGCCCAAGCTCTGCGCTGTCTCCGGGCGCTTACCGATGCGAAGTGCATTTCGATTTATCCCTATCAGATTGGGCAGAACAACGACGAAGCCATCGATTCTGGGGCGTTTTGGTTCTATCGCAAGCTGGGCTTCCGCTCGGGGCGCGCCGATCTGCAGGCATTGTGTGAACGCGAAGAGAAAAAAATCTCCGCCAATCCGAAATACCGGACTTCGCCCCGAACGTTGAAGCGGTTTGCGGAAGCTCACATGTTTTATGAGTTGCATTCGCCTGGGGTGGCCGGGTACGAAAGCGCCGCCTGGGACAGATTCTCTACTCGCAACCTTGGACTGCTCGTCAACCGCCGCATGGGGCGAGAGTTCGACGGCGACAGCCAGAAGATCCGCGAAGCTTCTACTGCGGCCGTTACACGGGCTCTCGAGATCGAGCGAGCGCGCTGGACTCCAGCGCAGCAGCAAACGCTCGAAGACTGGTCGCTGGTTATGGCGCTCATGCCAGGTCTAACCCGCTGGTCGCCGGACGAAAAGCAGCGCCTGGTCAAAATTATCCGCGCCAAGTCCGGGCCCAACGAGATGCCCTACCTCCGCCAAACCCAGCATCACCTTCGCCTGCGAGCGGAACTGCTTAAGCTGGGATCGCAGTAATTGTGCATGGTTATTTTTTGATTGCCGATTGTTGCAATTAACGATTCCGAGCTCTGCCCCTAACCCCGTGAGCCCATAATGTAGGTATCACGAGGGTTTTTAATCTCATGTACACATCATTTACAGGAACTGAGAAAGGCAGTCGCAGCTGGTATCGAAGGGGAGTGAAACTTTATAATCGTCGCCTGTGGTTGGAGCACATCGGATCACAATCGCCTGACCACTGCCACCACCGCTACTTTTTTAGGACCTTGCGAACGCGGTCAAGGCCGGGGCGGATACGGATGCGCTGTGCCGAGAGATTGAAGAGCAGGTGGACGACATGGAGGAGATCATTAGCCGCCGCTTCGAGCCTGTACGAAAGCAAATCCGCAGACGATCCGAAGCGCAAGGCGACGCGATAACGTGGGTAAGGGGTGAAATAGCATGGGAAATAAGAAAGGCGAGCCTTTAACTGAAGTAGTTTGCGTAGGTTGTGGAAGGACGCAACGTCTACGTAAAAGAAAGATTATTCCATGCGATGGGTATACNNTGGCTATAGTACAAGATTTGCTACGCAAGAAGAGTTAGAAGCTATAGCAAGAGCGAGAAGAGTTCGAGACTGTGCACTGGACCATCTCACTAGGTGACATCTGGAAGAGGCGGGATGTATGAACAATCTGCACTCTCTCACATTGTGAAGTTGTCATGGGTTCGCCAGGCTTGGTTTGTGCATCCATGCCCGCGCGGCGTACTCAAAAACAATGTTCGAATCCTCTAGCCGTTTTTCCAATTTTATTGAGGTTTTCTCCCGATGAGGCTATGACCCCATTGTGCATTGAGGTTCGAGAGGCCAAGTGAGCCTTTTTCTCAGGATTATTGGGATTCCGAATTCCCTCGACTTTGATACCCTGTAGCGTGCGCTCGAAAAACTCTGACGTCTCCCATCTTGGGGTCGCCGATGACATTACGGAACTGGTCGGCGGGACTCCCATGCTGCGGCTGAAACGGCTGGTTCCCGCCGGATCGGCCGACATCTTCGCCAAACTTGAGTATCTGAATCCTGGTGGAAGCGTGAAAGACCGCGCCGCCATTGGGATTATCCGCAGGGCGGAGCAGGAAGGGAAGCTCGGACCCGGCGGGACGATTGTCGAAGCCACGGCGGGAAACACGGGAATCGGTCTGGCGCTGATTGGGGTGAATCGCGGCTATAAGGTGAAGCTGTTTGTGCCGGAGAACTTCTCGCAAGAGAAAGTGATCATCATGCGGGCTCTGGGAGCGGAGGTTGAACGCACCCCGGACGAGCAGGGAATGCAGGGGGCGATCCGGCGCGCTAAAGAGTTAGTGGCCGGCGATCCCAGTGCGTTTATGGCGGGGCAGTTTGAAAACATGGCGAATCCCGAGTACCACTACGAGACGACCGCGGTGGAAATGTTTGAACAGATGGGTGGAAAAGTGGATGCAGTGGTTTTGGGCTGCGGTACTTGTGGAACCTTTACCGGCGTGGCGCGCTATATGAAAGAGCACGTGCCCGGAGTGCGGGCGTTCGCGGTGGAGACGCAAGGCTCGATCCTGGCCGGAGGGCAGCCGGGTCCGCACAAAGTGGAAGGGATCGGAGTGAGTTTCATTCCCAAGACCTTTGATGCTTCCGTATGCGATGAAGTGATCATGGTTACGGATGAGGATGCCTTTGAGACGGTGAAACGGCTGGCGGGGAGGGAAGGCGTGTTGGCGGGATCGAGCGGAGGAGCAGCGGTGTTTGGGGCTCTGCAGGTGGCGCAGCGGCTGGGCGCGGGCAAGCGAGTGGCCACAATTATTCCGGATTCGGCGGAGCGGTATTTGTCGAAGAAAATATTTGAGGGAGGGATCTAGCAAACCCTCAATTGCAGAGCATGTAGAGAAAGGCCGCCCAGAACGCCGCGAACGTCCGTTGGCCTTAGAAAGAGTGCATGAAGAAAAACAGACAAGCTGGTTTTGCCACTCGCGCCATTCACGATGGGCAGGAGCCCGATCCCCTGACTGGCGCGGTGACGGTACCGATCTATGCCACTTCCACCTACGTGCAGCAGGGCATCGGCGAACACAAAGGCTACGAGTATTCGCGAGTCTCAAACCCCACCCGGACGCGACTTGAGGAAAATCTGGCATCGCTTGAAGGCGGCGTAGCGGCGCCGGTGTTTGCCAGCGGGATGGCAGCCATCAACGCGATCGCCAGCATGCTGAAGTCGGGCGATCACGTAGTGTGCGGGAACGATTTGTATGGCGGAACTCCACGGCTGTTCAACCAGGTGCTGGCCGGGTTCGGGCTGGAGTTTTCCTATGTGGATACGTCGGATGCGGACAACGTGGAGCGGGCGATCCGCAAGAACACACGCATGGTGTACGTCGAGACGCCGACGAATCCGCTGATGCGGTTGAGCGATCTGGCCGTGATCAGCCAGATTTGCCGGCATAAGAAAGCTGAGTTTGTGGTGGACAACACATTCATGTCTCCCTACTTTCAGCNNGCGGACATGGTGGTGCACTCGACCACAAAATTTCTCAATGGACACAGCGATGGGCTGGGCGGCGTAGTGGTATGCAGCACGCCGGAGCAGGCCGAGAAGCTGGCTTTTCTGCAGAAGGCTGCAGGGGCGATTCTTTCTCCGTTTGAATGCTGGCTGGTGCTGCGCGGGGTGAAGACGCTGGCGGCCCGGATGGAGATCCACGACCGCAACGGGCGTGTGGTGGCGGAGTTCCTGGCGAAGCACCGGAAGGTAAGCAAGGTCCTTTATCCCGGACTCGCCGATCATCCGCAACACAAGCTGGCGAACCGGCAGATGAGTGGTTTCGGGTCGATGATCACGTTTGAGACGGGATCGCTGAAGAATGCCAACAGGATGCTGAAGAAACTGCGGGTGTGCTCGCTCGGAGAATCGCTGGGGGGAGTGGAGACGCTGATCTCGCATCCGGCGACGATGACGCATGCGGGACTGGGCGAGAAGGGGCGCAAGGCGATTGGCATCACCGACGGCATGGTGCGCATCTCAGTGGGGATCGAGAATGTCGAGGACATTGTTGACGATCTGGAGTTGGGGCTAGGGGCGATCTAGGTCGATTTGCCACGGATTTGCGCCGCACCGATAAGACCTAAACCCAGATGCTTAGGCAAGACGGCGGAGTTGTGTCACTCCCGAGTTTTGACCAGCTATTCTCCTGTAGAGACGGATTCGGCGACCCATTCCAAATAGGTTGGCGATCCGTCTTCGATGGTCAGGCAGATGCATTCCGGCACGTCATAGGAGTGGAGTTCTGCAATAGCTTGGCGGACCTGGCCGAAGGCTGCGGCCGTTGTCTTGACGACTAAAAGCCATTCGCGAACTTCTACCATCTTGTCTTGCCAGCGGTAGATGGACGTGATTTGTGGGAGGATGTTGACGCAGGCAGCGAGGCGGTGCTCGACTAGATGGCGCGCGATTTTGTCGGCTTCTTCTTCCGAGGCGGCAGTGGTGAGGACGATTCGTTTATCGGTCATATCAAATCGGCGGTCGGCTCTCATTCTGTCCGCCAACCACCAACTGTGAGAGGGTAGCACTTTAAGCTAGCGTTTGCGGTGGAAGATGCCAACACAGATCAAGTTTGGCACTTCGGTTTAACCAAGTTGGTTCCTATTACCCGAAGCGGGAGAACTTCCGCTTGACGCCGAGGTGAAGGCGAAGTTCACTGAGAAGCT
>PMHI01000595.1:7682-9283 GCA_003156615.1 Acidobacteriaceae bacterium
TTTCAAGAATTCGTCGAATTCCCAGTCCGCAGGACGGACTGCGCGCCATGGCCGAAAGGGCTCCGCAGGCCGAGGCGCTGGCTGTGTCCTGGATGCAGAGTGTGCGTCCGCTGGCCACGCGACTGTATGCCTTGCGGCGACGAATTGCGACGATCACGGTGGCGGTGCTGGCCGGATTGCTGTTTGTGCATGTGATGTTTGGCGCGAATGGCATGATTGTCTATAAGCAGAAGCGGACGGAGTATGAATCGCTGCAGAAGCGGATCATCCAGGAACAGCAGGAGAACGATCTCTACAGGCAGAAGATCAAAGGGTTGAAGACGGACGAAAAAGCCATCGAGAAAGAAGCACGTGAGCAGTTGCACTATGCGCGTTCCGGGGAGTACGTGTATGTCCCGCCGGCTCCGGCGAATCCACCGCCACCCGTCAATCACTCGGCGAAGAAGTAAAGATTCCCCAATTCAGAGTTTCACAAATTCCTCCGCGGAACAGTGTATAAATGCATGACATTCGATGGGTTGCCCTGTGGTATAGTGCGGGATCAATCGATGATCGGTAGCGTTGCGTTGCCGGAACTGCGATTGGAATTCCTGCTACGAGCGGCAGCGTGGAGCTGCGATCGGAATGTCAAAAAAGGAGAAAAACCGGCCATGAGAAAACTGCTAGTGCTTTGTCTTGCGATATGTTTCGTGTTCGCCCTAACGGCTTTGGCGTTTGACGACATGGGAAAGACCGCGACCGTCAACGGGTGGGTCAGTGACAGCAAATGCGGTGTGAAGGGTGCCAACGCTAATCATGCGGCGTGCGCGAAAAAATGTGCCGCAGGTGGCGAAAAGCTCGTGGTTGTAACCGATGGGGATCAGAAGGTTCTCGCGGTGGACAACCCAGATGCGATCACAGGGCATGAGGGACACCACGTCGCGGTGACCGGAACTGTGACCAACGACTCCATTCACGTGCAAACCGTGAAGATGCTCTAAGGAAGATTTGGTAGTGATTGGGGCGGCTGCGGCCGCCCTGCTATTACGGGTCAGGCTGCCAGCGGACAGCACCGGGGCAACTTGAAACCGACGTCCCTCCTGAAGCCCTCCATCAGCGCGCCCTCAATTCGCAGCGCTCGAGGCGCTGCTCCACCCAAAATCGAAAGCCGCCGGGACGCCGGCGCTACACTAACGCACTACACCTTCCAGCGGCGAACTTGCGGTGGCATACAGCTTCTTCGGCATGCGGCCTGACAGGTAGGCTTGGCGTCCGGCCAGTACGGCGTGGCGCATAGCTTCGGCCATCAAGACCGGATCTTGCGCGCTGGCGATGCCGGTGTTCATGAGGACCGCGTCCGCACCGATTTCCATCGCGATGGCAGCATCGGAAGCGGTGCCTACGCCAGCATCCACAATCAGCGGAACGCCGGTTATCATTTCGCGCAGGATGCGGATGTGGGCCTGGTTCTGAATGCCCATACCGCTACCGATGGGCGCGCCGAGTGGCATCACGGCGGCTGCGCCGGCTTCCACAAGGCGCTTGGCGAAGACTATGTCGTCGGAGGTGTAGGGCAGAACGGTGAAGCCTTCGCTGACCAGAACGCGCGTGGCTTCGAGTGT
>PMHI01000595.1:9304-14085 GCA_003156615.1 Acidobacteriaceae bacterium
CCGGCGGTGTTGGGCAGGAGGAAATATTTCTTGGGATCGATGTAGTCGAGCAGAGATTCCTTGCTGCGGTCGAGATTGACGCGCCGGACGGCAACCGTCACCATCTCGGCGCCGCTGGCTTCGAGCGCGCGCGCGGTTTCCTGGAAGGATTTGTATTTTCCCGTGCCGACGATCAGGCGGGAACGGAAGGCGCGTCCGGCGATGAGGAGTGGATCAGTCATGAATCCATTTTGACGTCCTCCCCGCCGCAAACGGCGAGGATTCCTACGGAGTCGGATGTTGGTCCGGTGGGTTCCTCCCACAACCGCCCTTGCTTCAGCGGAGGACGACGAGGAGGCTTCACTTTTGGCCCTGCCCGGCCATAGGTCTTGTGGACGACAGGATCTTAGAACGAACGGCAGGGAAAAACAAGGGGCCTTAGATCCTCGGCTTGAACGCCGAGGCTTTACGGCCCCGATTCGGTCATGAAAACCTGGCTGGGAAGGGACATTGGTGATGTGGCAGGGTGTCTTGGCGGCAGGAAACCAGATTCCGCCGCGGCCCTTCGGAATGACAAGGTCATGAAAGGGTTGTGACCTCGGCCTGGGCGTAGAGGTCGTCGATCTCGGTGCGATACCGGTCTTCGATTACACGGCGGCGGAGTTTTAGCGTAGGCGTGAGAGCGCCGTTTTCGGCGGAGAATTCGTCGGGGACTAGCAAGACACGCTTCAATTGTTCGAAGCGTGCGAGATTCTGGTTTACCTCTTCCACAATTCCTTCGTAGAGCGCCTGGACCTTGGGGTTCGCGACGAGTTGAGCACGCGAGGAGAAGGCGACATTGTTGGTGCGGACCCAGTCTTCGAGGAGCGCGAAGTTGGGCGAGATGATGACAAAGGGGAATTTGCGCCTATCGCCTAGGACGGCGACGGCGCCGACGAACGGGTTCAGTTTGAGGGAGTTCTCGATGGGTTGCGGTGCGATGAACTTACCACCCGAGGTTTTTAGGAGTTCTTTCTTGCGGTCGGTGACGGAGAGATATCCATCGGCGTCGATGTGGCCGATGTCTCCGGTCTTGAACCAGCCGTCCTCGAAGGCATTTTGGGTTTCCTCGGGGCGGTGCCAGTATGTCTTGAACACGGAGGGACCGCGGACCAGAATTTCGCCGTCGCTGGCTATGCGAACCTCGAGGTTCGGCAGGATTTTGCCTACGGNNGCGGATGCCGACGGTGGCAAACCATTCGGCGAGTTCGCGGCCCAGGGGCGCGCCTCCCGAGATGAACGTCTCGGCATTGCCGCCCATGCCGGCGCGTATTTTCGAGAAGATCAGCCGGTTGGCTAGTCTCCAGCTGGGCGAGGTCGGAGTTTTTCCGGCGAGAATTGCCGGTTTGTTGGCGCGGCCGACGACAAGCGCCCAGCGGTAAATGGCGTGCTTGGGGAAGCCACGGGCTGACATTTCGGTCTTGGCGTAGATTTTTTCGTAGACCCTGGGCACAGCCACGCACTCGGTGGGGTGAACTTCGAGCATGGTTTCGGTAAGACGCTCGATGAAGGGGCAGTAGGCCAGAGTTACGCCGTGGTACATCATGGCGAAATCCGCGTGGCGCGCCGTGACGTGGGAGAGGGGAAGGAACGAAATGCTGGTCAGGCCAGGGTGCATGTCGAAGCCGCGCAGAGAGAAGTCAATGTTGGAGGCCATGTTGCCGTGGCTTAGCATTACGCCCTTGGGGGTTCCGGTGGTGCCGGAGGTGTAGATGATGGTAGCGAGGTCGTCGGGCTGGATGGAACGGGCGAAGGATTCGGTCTGGGGATCGAGGGTGGGCGGGCCCTCGGTCATGAACTGCCCCATGTGCACGCAGGTTGCGGCCAGATCGCTGGGGATTTGGACCTGATCCATAACCACGACTCTCTGAACCTGGGTCTGGGAGAGAATGGTTTGGACCTTGCGGAGTTGATGTTCGGTAGAAACGAAAACGAGGCTGGCGCCGGAATCGCGCAGCGTGTAGGCGGTTTGTTCGGGGGTTAACGTGGAGTAGACGGGAACGGTGACGGCGCCGAGCAGCAAAATGGCGAAGTCGGCGGTCGACCACTCGGGCCGGTTCTCGCCGAGAATGGCGACGCGGTCGCCTTTGCGGACGCCCCATTCCCGCAGCGCGTGGGTGGTTGCGGCGACGTTGCGGCGTAGATCGGAAGAAGAGATGGGCAGCCACCTTCCGGACTCGCGGGAGAGCATCGCCCGTTCGAGATTCCATTCAATGGTGGCGAAGAAGATGTCGTTCAGCGTGGCCAGGCTCATCGGGCGTGGAACCGTCGTCTGAATTGAATCTACTGGTTTATGGCCACTCTGGGCAATATGCGAACGCGTGGGAGCGAGCGTACGACCTGGCGGGCGCAATTGCCGCTGCCATGGTGTCCGGAGTCGGATCGACTGCGGTGGCTCCAAGCAGACGCCGGCGCTACCCTGCGGCTCAAGCAGCGGGCAGTTCGAAGGAGAAAACGGAGCCGCGGCCGAGTTGGCTGGTGACACTGACCACTCCGTTGTGGGCTTCGACGATAGCCTTGGCGATGGCCAACCCCATGCCCGTGCCTTGCACGCTGTAGCGCTGGTCGCGCCCCCGGTAGAATTTGTCGAAGACCATCGACTGCTCGAAGTCGTCTATGCCCGGCCCGTGATCGGTGACGCTGGTAACGATGCGGTCTCCCTTGCGTTCGGCGGTGATGGTAATGGGCGAGGCAGGGCTCGAGTATTTGGCGGCGTTTTCGAGCAACTGCTTCAGCACTTCCGCGATGCGGTCGGAATCCACGCGCACCTGGGGCAGCGATGGAGCCACGCGGACGTCGAGTGGATGCTGGCCGAGGACGGTTCTGGAAGCTTCGACAGCCGACTCGATCACAATTGCGATGTCCACAGGAGCCATGTGCAATTCAACCTTGTGGGCATCGAGCTGGGCCATCTCCGTGGCTTCGTCAACCAGGCGGTCGAGGCGATCGGTTTCTTCGTTGATCACGGTTAACAACTCACGGCGCTGCGCATCGTCCAGGTTGTAGTCGGAGAGCAGACTGGTAACTGCGGCCTTGATGCCGGTGAGAGGCGTGCGCAGTTCGTGAGTCACGGAATCGAGGAGGACGGAGCGCAGGTTTTCGCTTTGGTGAGCGGCTTCGGTCTGAGAAAGCTTCTCCATGGCTCCGGCGCGCTCGATGGCGATGCCGATCATGCTGCCCAGAGCCTCTAGAGTGGCGCGCGAGAGCGCCGGCCCGGCGATGCCGACGGCTCCGGTAGTGCGCGTGCCCAGATGCAATGGAGTGAGAGAAATTCCGCGCTGCGAATCGATCACCGGCTCGCCGCGCGAACTGACCATTTGCAGATCCTGCAGGGCAAGCCAGGTGGCTTCGGGGTCGGTGCGGTAGACCTGCCGCGAACTGAGCAAGTAAATGGCGGCGGCTTTGGCGCCGAATCCTTCACACACGTAGGCGGGAATCGCATTCAGTAATTCAGCTACATTGTCGGTGGCAAGCAGGCGCTGGCTGAAAGCGTAAAGCCGTTCCACGTCGCGGCGGCGTTGCACGGCGTCCGCAGTTTGGCGGCGGGCGCGGTCGGCGAGTTGGCTGGCGATGCCCGCGGTTACGAGGAAGGCGAACAGAGTTACCCAATTCTGCGGGTCCGGGACCGTGACAATTCCGAAGGGACGGACAAAACGATAATTGAAGGCGAGCGTGGCGAGCAGCGCAAGAAAAACCGAGAAGCGAAAGCCCCAGTAGGCTGCTACCAACAGCACCATCAGCAGGAACGTCAAGGCTACGGTAGTGTGGTTTACGTGGACGACGTGCCGGTAGACTTGAACCACAAGTTCGGTCGCCACGAGGCAGGCAGCGTAGCGGAACAGGTGTTGAGGCCGGAGCGCTTTCACGGGGACGATTGTAACGGAAGCGAAGCGAAAAGGCTTTTCNNTGGTGAAAGCTTTAGACCTCCCGGACGAGAATCAGATTCGACAATTTCTGCTCCGGCGTGGACAATAACGGCGATGCCCAAGACTCCCGAAGAATGGCTGGCGGAAGTGGATACGGCCAAGCGGCCGGCGGTGTTCAAACTGTTTCTGGGCTATGCCCCCGGTGTGGGAAAGACGTATGCCATGCTGAGTGAAGGCATACGGCGGGCGAGCCGCGGCGAAGAGGTAGTGATCGGCGTGGTGGAAACGCACGGGCGCAAACCGATTGTGGAACTGTCTTCGCGGCTGGAGACGGTTCCGCGCAGGAAGCTGGAATACAAAGCGACCATCTTTGAAGAGATGGATGTGGATGCGATTCTGGCGCGCAAGCCGCACGTCGTGCTGGTGGATGAGTTAGCGCATACCAACATTGAAGGCAGCAAGCACGCNNACGCTGAACGTGCAGCACATCGAGAGCCTGTCGCCGACGATCCGGAGCTTGACCGGCGTGCAGGTACGGGAAACGGTGCCGGACTGGGTGATCCAGCGGGCGGGCGAGATTGTCATGGCGGATCTGACGCCGCAGGCGCTGCAGACCCGCATGAAGCGCGGAGATATTTATCCGCTGGAGCGGGCGGATCGGGCGCTGGCGAATTTCTTCCGAAATACAAACCTGGTGGCATTGCGCGAACTGGCGCTGCGCCAAGTGACGCAGGCGGTCGACCGCACGCTTTCGGAACTCAAAACCGCAGACGGCCAACTGTTGCAGGTGCGGGAGCGGATTGCGGTGTGCATCAGTTCGAATCCGGCGGCCCAGTATCTTATTGCGCGTGGAGCGCGCATGGCGCAGGCATTGGATGGCGACCTGTTTGTGCTTTA
>PMHI01000595.1:14090-19926 GCA_003156615.1 Acidobacteriaceae bacterium
GTGGTTTTCGGACGGTCGGCGACGAAGGGGTGGAAGAGGTATTTCTATCTTTCGGCGATTCACAAGTTTCTGCGCGATACGCCCGCGGTGGATGTGCATATTGTGACCCAGGAGATGCGGTAGAAGCGATGACGAACGAGCACAAGCGAATCCTGGTGGTCGATGACGAACGCCAGATCACGCGGGTGCTGCGCACGACGCTTTCGGCGCAGGGCTANNACGGACCTGGCGATGCCGAATCTGGATGGCGTAGACCTGTGCCGGAAGGTGCGGAAGATGTCGCAAGTGCCGATTATCGTGCTGTCGGTGCGCGGCCAAGACCGCTCGAAGGTGGAAGCGCTGGACGCCGGCGCCGATGACTATGTCACCAAGCCATTCAGCATGAACGAACTGCTGGCGCGGATCCGGGCACAATTGCGGCGGACGCCGGCGGCCGAGGAACAACCCAGCGCGATCACCGCCGGGGACTTTTCCATTAATCTGGATGCGCGTGCGGTGAAGGTTGTGGGACATGAAGTTCATCTCACGCCGAAAGAATTCGACTTGCTGGTATATCTGGCCCGGCGTCCCGGCAAAGTGGTGACGCATCGAACGCTGCTGGCGGCCATCTGGGGACCGAATAGCACCGAACAGCCCGAGTACCTGCGGGTTTTCGTGGGGCAGTTACGGAAGAAAATTGAAACTGATCCTTCCTCGCCGAAATACCTCCTTACCGAGCCTTGGGTGGGCTACAGGTTTGAACCCGGGTCCTAAGTGCTGCCTTCTGTATATCTTCCTGTCTTCGATCTTTCCCTTATCTTTACAAACATTTTATGGAGCCTTTATTCGAATATTTCGCCTTTCTGTGTCCAATGGCAATAGGACTGGAAAGGAGCCCCCAGACCAATGACGCGGGGTTCCGTGGAGATTAACAGTATGTGGATTCACGAAGTAGCGCCGGAACGTTTGGCAGAGCTCTTCCATCACTATCATCAGGCACTGACGCCGGAGATATCGGGTAAAGGCAGCGAAGGCTCCGGCTCATGGAAAGAAGTTTCCCCGCAGGAACGGAGCCGACTGGTGGCCGCAGCGCGCCTGGCGCTGCTCGAGCTCGAATCGATAAGCGGCGAGCGGGCTAAGGCGCGACAGTATTTTGCCCAGCCGGGCGAAGCCGAATGGGGTTGCTAGGCGCGAGCCCCNNGAGGGTGGCTGTGGTATCAGGCCAGCGTTCCAGGGAGGTCAATCATGTCGAGGCGAACCAACATCGGATTGATCGTTGGGTTCATCGCAGTGTTGGCTGTGGCGGCGGCCCTGGCAGCAACTGCGCTTGCACAAACCAAGGCACCGGCTCCCAAGCCGCAGGATAAATTGGGGCTGGCTGAGGAACAAGCCAAGCAATTGCTACTCCTGATCGATACCGAGAAGAAGGGCAAGGTCTCTAAACAGGAGTGGATGAGGTTTATGGAAGCAGAGTTTGACCGATTGGATAAGGCCAAGAACGGAGAGCTGGACGTCGAGGAACTAACACAATCGAAGTTGCGCGTAAGCCACTTCACCAGCGTGGGGAAGTAACGGATTTAGCCGGAGCGCCATCGGCGTCAACGTCGGCGTTGGCGCCTGGTCTGCCGATGTAGGAATGTTCCCAAGATAGGAATGAGATCATGCCTTTACGAAATCTTTAGGAATTTCTTACCCCCTCCTTACACTTGAACTGTTTTACTNNATGACCTTGCTGTCTGCTACTGGGCTATGCCTGTGCGTATTGAACCGGAAAGGTATTTGCTGAGGCTCTGAGCGCCAATTATGTCGCGGACTATTGCCGGGTGCCGGGATTCGAACCGCAACGAGTACTACGGGGAGTATTGGAGAACAGAATTATGCGACGGAAGAGTGTTCTGAAGGCCTTACTGCTCCCGATGTTTGTCCTGTTTCTGACGGCTTGGTCGGGCGCTCAATCCGCCCAAAATGCGGCTTCGTCTTCGGCGAACGCCGGGTCTGGTTCGGCTGCACCAACCGAACAACAGGAAATGCGGGATGAATTGAAAGCGCTGCGAGCCGAGGTGGAGCGCTTGCGCGCCGAAGTCGAGCAGCAGAAAGGCACCACGCCCCCCGATGATCGCGCGAACGACCGCAGCCAGCTGGCACCGGCGGCACCGGCGCCAGTGAAGACTGGCCCGGGGCCAAACGTTCCCGCCGTGACGGCGACGAATTTTGCCAGCCCGAGCGCCCCGACGGGCGCTGCTCCTGTAACCGCCGGGCTGACAGGGTGGTTGCCACCGCCCTCGAGTCTGTCTTCTTCCCCAAGCCAATCTTCCGAGGCACCGCCCGCCAAAAAGGAGAAGGTCGTGCCTTTCTCCGACTGGGACTGGAGCTGGCTGAATGGCAATCCTCGCACCAAGGACGCAGCGTTCGATTCAAAATTCTTTACCCCGGAAATCCGGGCGGATATTTCTTACACCTACGATTTCAACAAGCCAGTGGACAACTCGATGTCTGGGTCGAGCGAAATATTTCGCTCCAACGAGATTCAGTTGGAACAGCTCGGCCTCGGCGGCGATTTCCACTATGACAACGTGCGGGCTCGATTCATGACCCAGTTCGGCATGTATTCAGAAACCACGCCACGCAATGATCCCAGTCCTGCGAAGGGCCAGTGGGATCTTGATACTGCCTATCGCTACCTGGCAGAGGCGTACGGTGGATACCACATTAACGCGTTGAATGGAATCAACGTGGACGCAGGGATTTTTCTGTCATACATCGGTCTATTCAGTTACTACAACTTCGATAACTGGGCGTATCAGCCGTCGTATGTGTCATCGAACACACCTTGGTTCTTTAACGGTTTGAGAATACAGATTTTCCCCAATCCTCACTTAAAGATCGAGCCATGGATCATCAATGGATGGCAGTCGTACGGATCAGCCAACTCGCGCAAAGGTTTGGGTGGACAGATCAAGTGGACTCCGCGACCGTGGGTGAATGTCATTTCCAACAATTACGGGTTGGGCCACGACGATTTGTACATCCCGAACCGTGGCCGCATCCACACTGACAACAGCATCGAGATCAAGTATTACGACAGACCGGAGAAGGGTCTGGACAAGATGGCGTTCTCCTTCACCGGCGATATGGGTTGCGAATTTGGCCCCAGCACAACGACCTCGGCAGGCGTATATCTACAAGGCGTGGGTTGCCACGGCAACACCAAGGATCGAAACTCACTCGGCGCCACTTCTTCGGATGAGAGTTTTGCTCCGGGAATCAACCCGAAGCAGAGCTTCATCGGTTACATGCTCTACAACCGTTTCTGGTTCAAGAAAGACCGGTACGCGTTGACGGTCGGCGGAGGCCAGATCAACAATCCCGGACGGTATCTGGTTCTGGACCCTCCCATCAACGGGGAGACGGCACCTTCGGCGGCGATCAGTGCGCCCTACTTTACCGGGAATCCCTCGGATCCATTCAAGGCCTGGGATTCATCGGTTACGTTCGACTACATGCCCAGCCAGTACATCACGTTCCGCTGGGAATACGATTATCGCCATGCCAGCGTACCGTACTGGTCGGGCGCGGGAGGAATCACGCCGCCGGGTTCGGGCGGAGTGCCTTATACCAACAACGGATATCCTCAATTTTTTGCTTGCAACGACGGAAATTCGTCCATGCAAGAGACCCTGGGCGCCGCGCAAGCGGCCTGCGGAGCCCAAAGCAGCACGGTGTGGTTCCCAGATCTACGCCGGGACGAGCAGTTCTTCGACATCGATATCATGGTCAAGTTTTAGGGGCAATCGCAGCCTGAGGAAGTCTTCCTGCACGATTTGACGAACGGCGAATCCGGGCAATGGCTCGGAAGGCGAAATGGAAGGAATGTATGATGCAAGATGCGATTTTCCTTGCTGTAACAATTTTCTTCTTTGTGGTTGCGTTCGCGTACGTGTATTTCTGCGAGCGAGTGCGTTGAGGAGGATATGAATTCTGGATCGATCATCATGCTGATCATTTGCGCGGGGCTCCTGGTGTATCTGATATACGCCATGTTGCGGCCGGAGAAATTCTGATGACGGCAAATGGATGGCTGCAAATCTTTTTTCTTCTGCTGGTGGTCTTGCTGGTCACCAAGCCGCTGGGCGGGTTCATGGTGCGCGTGTTCGGCCGCGAGCGGACTTGGCTGGATCCGGTGATGCGGCCGGTGGAACGGATTCTATACACGCTGACTGGCGTGGACGAAAGCCACGAGATGGATTGGAAGGAATACGCGCTGGCGCTGCTTTTGTTCAGCGGCGTTTCCATGATCCTGCTTTACGTGCTGGAGCGGGTGCAGTTGTGGCTGCCGTGGAATCCACAAAAGCTGGCGGGAGTGCCTCCAGCGCTGGCTTTTAACACGGCGGCTTCGTTCACCACGAACACGAACTGGCAAAACTACGTGCCCGAGACCACCATGAGCTACCTGACGCAGATGGTGGCGCTGGCGTATCACAATTGGGTTTCGGCGGCAGCGGGAATGGCGCTGGCAATTGCGTTCATTCGCGGGATTGTACGCCGCGAGCAAAAGACGATCGGTAACTTTTGGGTAGATCTGGTTCGCGGCACGTTGTGGGTGCTGGCTCCGCTGTGTCTGGTGGGGGCGCTGGTGCTGGTGTCGCAGGGCGTGGTGCAGAATCTGAAGCCCTATGACACGGTGCAAGTGCTAGATCCTTACCAGACGCCGCAACTCGGTTCCGACGGCAAACCTGTGAACGGGCCCGACGGTAAGCCGGCGATGCAGACGGTGAGTCAGCAGGTGATCGCGCAAGGGCCTGCGGCTTCGCAGGAGATTATCAAGGAACTGGGGACGAACGGCGGCGGCTTCTTCAATGCGAACAGCGCGCATCCGTTTGAGAATCCTACGCCATTTACGAACTTTCTGGAGATGTTCTGCATCCTGGCGATTCCTTCCGCGTTTACCTACGCGCTGGGAAAAATGACCGGGTCGCCGCGGCACGGATGGGCCGTGTGGGCAGCGATGGCGCTGCTGTTCCTGGCAGGAGTCACTACGGCGTATTGGGCTGAAGCGCGCGGCAACCCCTTAGTNNCTGGAAGGGAAAGAGGTGCGGTTCGGCGTGGCGAACTCTGCGCTGTTTGCAACCGTGACCACCGACACGAGTTGCGGCGCCGTCAACTCCCAGCACGATTCCTTCACACCGCTGGGCGGCATGGTTCCGCTGATCAATCTGATGCTGGGCGAGGTGATCTTCGGCGGAGTGGGTGCGGGGATGTATGGGATGCTGGTCTTCGTCATTCTTTCCGTCTTTATTGCCGGATTGATGGTGGGGCGCACGCCGGAATATTTGGGGAAGAAGATCGAAGCCTACGACGTGAAGATGGCGATGCTGGTGATACTGATTTTTCCTCTGGCGATTCTGGTGTTCACGGCGATTTCGGTCTTGTACAGCTTCGGCACTTCTGCCATCACGAATGCGGGGCCGCACGGCTTCAGCCAGGTGCTTTATGCCTTCACCTCCTCCGTGGCTAACAACGGTTCGGGGTTTGGCGGGCTCAGCGGAAACACGCTCTGGTACAACACGTCATTGGGCATGGCCATGCTGCTGGGGCGTTTCATGATGATTCTGCCGATGTTGGCGATTGCCGGCAATCTGGCGGCGAAGAAACAGACGCCGGCAACGCTCGGCACGTTCCCGGTGACCGGACCGCTGTTTACGGTGCTGCTGATTGGCGTGGTTGTGATTGTGGGTGCGCTGACATTTTTTCCGGCGCTGAGTCTCGGACCAATTCTCGAACACCTTCTGATGATGGCGGGCAAAACCTTTTAGGCAAATATGGCAAGCAAGAAATCAAAACGCAGCTTGTGGGACAT
>PMHI01000006.1 GCA_003156615.1 Acidobacteriaceae bacterium
GGTGGCGCTGAACGGAATATGGCAATCTGTCACCTCAGCGGCTCAAATTCCCCTGAAGAAGTGGGTCCATATCGTCGGAACATGCGACGCAAGTCGCGGGCTAGTGATTTACCTGGATGGTCAACAAGTGGGCGAGTTAGCAGTCCAGGGGCGGATGCTGCCAGCTGACGGTATGGATCTGCTCATCGGCAGGGTTCGCCAACCGATGCTTCCCGTTCCTGCCGAGGGAATTCATCCCAAAACTCCGGTTTGGTACTCTCTTGACGGCATCCTGGACGAGATCGAAATCTACAACCGGAGTCTAAGTTCCGAGGAGGTTAAGAGCGTTTTTGCAGCGATTCAGGCTCCGCCCGGAGAAGTTCTACCGTGGCCAAAGCTTCCATCGGGCCCTGTCGGCCCGGGCCGCTTTGGCGCTTATTACGATACGCTGACGTACGAGGACCTCTGGGACACCACCCGGCGGATCGGTCCAGCGTCCGATGTTGTGGTTCGCTTCGAACAGTCGTCAATGCGGCTGGTCTTCTGGCAGGGTACCAACTACATTCCTGCCTGGGTCACTGAGAATGGCAAGTGGTATACCGACGAATTCCTCGAAACCTGGGGTTCGGGCTGCCCAGGGATTGGGGATTGCGAACCGATGTCTGACAAGCAGAGTCGTTATTCCCATGTTAGGGTTCTCGAAAGCAATGACGCCCGGGCCGTCGTTCATTGGCGTTACGCACTCGCCGAAGCAGGAGATTACAAAGGAGGACATCCGGATCGCCTGACGGGTTGGTTTGACTGGGCGGATGAATACTGGACAGTCTATCCGGATGGGGTGGCCGTGCGGGAGCAGGTCTTACAATCCTCAGGAGCCGCAGATCTGTCCGACCCAAAACTGTTTGAATGGCAAGAAACGATCGTCATAAACGCACCTGGTCAACGCCCCGAAGACAACATCAATTTGGATGCTCTAACCATCGGAAACATGAAAGGAGAAACAGCCACCTACTCCTGGGTTCTGAAGGCTCCCGGTAGCTTCGAGCCACCGAAGAGCCCCCAGCGCATCGATAAGCCCCAGAACCCCAACATCCAGATTGTCAACCTGAAATCAACCTGGAAGCCCTTTCAAATTGTTTCGCCTACCAATGCAAGGTTCAGCCCCTATAAGGGAGACAACTCGTATTTTACTTTTGGGTGCTGGAATCATTGGCCCGTATCTCAAATCATTTCCAGCGACAGACCTTGCGTTACCCAGGACCGGGCTTCCCATTCTTCACTCTCCCANNCAAAATCGGCTGCCGAACTGATCCCTATTGCAAAATCCTGGCTGTCACCACCCAGGATCGATATAGACGGCGACGCCTTTGAAAGCGAAGGGTATGACCCGGCACAGCGGGCCTTCGTCGTAGCACGCAAAATTGCTGGAAAGCCGGCTGTGATGGAATTAACTCTACAAGCCACCGAATCCTCGCCGGTTCTGAATCCCGCTATCGTGGTCAAGAATTGGGGCGAGGAAGCGGCGCGACTTCAGGTCAACGGTAAAACCGTACGCTGGGGCAAAGACTTTCGCCACGGATACATTCAGCGTCTTGAGGCGACCGATCTTGTGGTCTGGATCCAGCAGGAATCGGTAGCGCCTATTCGGTTGACGTTAACACCCGTGCCCTAAAGGGGATCCGATGAATTGAACCTCAAATTAAGCTTGCGCACCAGCTTCATGGGCAAGGCTCCGCTGCCCTGCACCAGTCCCGCGAGGGCAACGATGATAGCGCCGCAAAACGTGGCCATGGATGGCTCCTGGGAACTTCTCACTTAACGATTCACTGATGCACAAAGCGGCGCGTCGCAAGGTTCTCCACAGAAGGCGACNNGCCTCAACCGGCAAAATCATGGCATCCAGAAAAACGAATGGGTCTCGGCCGAGGGGGGTTATCTGGCAACTGATTTGCGCAGGCACGCCGAAGTGGTCATGCCGACACACCTGGGCTTCGACGTTGCCGATTTGAACCTCGGCTCGGCCGGAGTCCACGGAAATGATTCGGTAGTGAGGGGAGGACATTTCCATCGCGTCCTGGCCAGCGCGAGTAAGAGCCAATTCGAGACCGCCGATTTCATTCGATCCTGCGCGGTGGGCGGGAACCAGCACTTGCCGCATGAATCCCTGGCCGCTTTTCATTTGCCGGATGGCCCGTTCCAGAAAGATAGAGTGGTTCATGGCCGTCGATTCTAGAGGTTCGGCCTTTGTTTTTGCCGGCTCTACCGACTGCGGTTCGACGTCGAAGAATATACCCCATCCGGCCATTTTCAGGGAGCCAAACACGAAGGGTACAACATGATCCTCTCCCGAAGTGTTAAGGAAGCCATGATAGGTCATGGGAGGGATGGGCATGGCGTATCCTTCCTCCACTTCGGTGAACGAATCGCCAAGAATCGTGCGACCTTTGACCGGAGCGTACCCCAAATGGATTTCAGCCCCGTAGCGATGCCGGTGAACTGCGACGCCGGGCCGGTCGGCCACAAGAAATGCGGCATTCCAGGAAAGGTGGTCTCCGTAGATGACCGGGGCGATGGAGATATTCAGATCCGGAACGATGAAAGCTCCTTGTTCCGGCAATTCCAGGACGCGCGCAATATAAAATCCATTGCCGGCAGTAACCCGCTGGATATTGCGGAGGAAGCGATCATGAATGATCCCCAGCCTGGGATAGGTGCCCCGAGCGCACGCTCGGGTTAAGAGATCATCCACCTGATTGGTCCATTGATCGTAGGAGTATAGAGTGGAGATTACAGCGCGATGATCGGGCAGGATCGGATCCACAGCCTTGGCCTCCAGTTGATCGAGGAGGGCGCAACATTGACCCAGGCAGGCGTCCACATAGGCGCCAGTCCCTTTGCCAGCTTCCGCCTCCAGGGCGACACGCGTGGCATGAAAGGTTCCAATGGTTTGCGTCCGGAAGCCATAGCTGAAAAGCCTGCCCGCTTCGATGTCTGAGGCATGAACTTGATCGATGCTGCGTCCGTGGGCATGGCTCCAACGCGCCTTCCCGACGACATGCGCGTAATCGTCACTGACGAGCAAGCTCATCGCCCAGCACCTCAATGATTTTGTCGGTGATTTGCTCTAGATTCCACTGTGGCTTCCAGTTCCAATCGTGGCGCGCAACAGAATCGTCGATTTGTTGCGGCCAGCTCTCGACAATCGCAGTTCGTAGGGGGTCTGGAGTGTAGCTGATTTGCACGGTGGGAAGACGCTTGCGAATCGCCTCTTCCAGTTCCTGGGCTGACGGTGATATTCCCGCCACGTTGTACATGTGTCGGCTTAAATTTTCCGCCGGCGCGTCGTGCAGGTCCAGCAAGCCTTGAACCGCGTCGGCAATGTAAAGCATGGGGGCGCGAGTGCTGGGACGCACGAAGAAATCGTATTTGCCGTGGTACACGCTTTGCTCGAACACGGCGGAACAATAGGCACTGGCGCCTCCTCCGGAACCGCGAGGTGCAATGACCGCAGGCAGCCGCATACCGCGGAAGTCTAAGCCAAAGCGGTTTTCATAGTACACACCCAGGCGCTCTCCCGCCACTTTCGTGACTCCGTATAAGCTGACCGGCCATTGCGGCGCGTCGTCAAGCAGCAGTGGGGCTAGCTGGCTCCCATAGGTCGCAAGCGTGCTCGAGAAAATGACTTTCTGCGCGCCCCCCAGTCGGGCAGCGTCGAGCACATTGACCATGCCGTTCATGTTGGCCTGCCAGGCTTCCGCCGGACTGTCTTCCGCCGTCGAGGAAAGAATCGCGCCGAGATGAAAAATGCTGTGGATGTTCAACGAGCGCACGGTTTGGAGGACTGCCTCCTGGTCCGCCAAGTCACCGGTGATGGCGGTGACCTGGTGAAATTCAGGACTTTCGAAGTGAGGCGTGGAGCGACGATCAAACACCGCAACTCGATCACCTCGCTGCACTAAAGGAATCGCGAGCCGCGACCCCAGGTTGCCCGTGCCTCCGGTGATCAAAACGTTCATCTTGCGCTCTTCGGCCGTCTTAAGTGAACCAGCCCGCCTGCACTGGCTTGCTGCCACACCGCTCATGAAAACCCAAATCTGGGACCTATCTTTATTAATAGTGCAACGAACAGCATGGGTTCGCGAGCGGTGGCGTAAAGGCTAGCGTACACAGCCGTCTGACAGCCTTCAACCACAACGGGAGTGGCGGGAGATTTAGTGTTCAATACGGAGAACGCCGCGAAGCGGTGTTCAACCTATCGAAAATTCTTGACATTCGCGGGCCGGAACGTGTGTATGGGAGTGCGGCTGTTTAGGTTGGCAGTGGCTGCGGCTATGCATGCCTCGGAGGGGACTCGGGCCAAGGCGTGAACTACGAGACCCCCAGGGAGACAAATTGCGGAACGTCCTNNCCGCGGGATTCACGTTACAAGAGGTGAAGCCGCCCTGCAAAACGGAAGACGACGTGATTCAGCGGTGTTCGGAAGCGGACGCGCTCATCGTACAGTGGGCGCCCATCACCCACCGGGTGCTCGAAGCTTTACCTCGCGTGCGTGGCGTGGTGCGTTACGGCATTGGGGTCGATAACATCGACGTAAAGGGAGCGAACGAATTAGGGCGAATGGTTTCGAACGTTCCCAAATATTGCCTGGAAGAAGTTTCCGACCATGCCCTGGCAATGATCCTTTGTTTGGCACGCCGCATCCCTCAGGACCATAATCAGATTGTTCATGGGGGCTGGGGAATTGGACCATACCTGCCCCTACCCGCATTTTCGGATCTTACCCTGGGATTGGTCGGCTTCGGCTCCATCGCGGGAAAAGTCAGCGACAAAGCAAAGCCGTTCCGATTCAAGCAAATCGCGTACGATCCCGTGGCGCCGAAGGAAAGCTTCACCGCCCGGGGAGTCGAAAGAGTGGAACTGGACGCGCTTCTCGGTCGCGCCGACATCATTTCCTTGCATTGTCCGTTGCTTCCGGCGACCCGCCACATGATTAATGCGGAATCGATCGCAAAAATGAAGCCCGGAGTGATCTTAATCAACACCGCTCGCGGACCGCTGATTAAAGAAACGGACCTGATCGCCGCGCTCCAATCGGGCAGGGTGGTGGGTGCTGGGCTTGACGTGTTTGAAAAGGAGCCGCTACCGGTGGAGAGCCCTTTACGTTCGCTTCCGAATGTCCTGCTCACCAGTCACGCTGCCTCCGTTTCCGTGCGGGCGGTCGAGCAGTTGCAGACCAAGGCCGCCGAAGCCGCGCGCGACATTTTGTTGGGTAGGCGACCGGAAGGCCTGCTGGCTTAAGGTACCGGTCCAGTTCTGGAATCGCCGGTTTTGAAACAGATGACATCACGTTTCGCGCTCTCGGTCACGGTCGCCATGCTGATTTTCTGGCAATGGGGCGCAGCCCTCGACGTCACCTCCGAAGAAACGGCGGAGGCAAAGCGTTGGGTGTCAGCCAAGTTCGAGGGAAAAGTAATGCCCCAGCCTGACAGCGGCTATCTGCTGCCGAAACTGAAAACTGGATTACTCCAGAAAAGAACGCGACAGAATCATGAGCTCCAGATCGCGGGGAAATCGTTCGAACGCGGCATTCACTGTCCTTCTCCCGGAACCATCGAAGTGCATCTGCCCGCTCCCGGGAAGCGTTTTAGCACTGTGGTTGGTGTCGACAGCAATGACATTACGTATTACTCGAGTCTGGGGCGTGGGAATGTCGTGGTATCGATCGATGCAGGCGGGAAAGAATTGTTCCGTTCTGAGAACCTGCGGGAAGGACAGGCGGCCATCCCCGTGAGCGTGGATCTGTCTGGTTCCACCGATTTCGTGTTACGCGTCACCGGTCAAAAAGGCGACACGCAATGGGATCAAGCTGACTTTGCAGAGGCGAAGGCGACTTTCGACGATGGGCGAGAGATCTTCCTGGACGATCTTCCCGTCGGGCCGCTGCCCCACAACTACACTGCGGAANNCCCGCCGTTCTCCTTCGTGTATGGCGGGAAACCCTCATCGGAGTTCTTGAAAAACTGGAAGACCGAGCGCAGCTCTCGTGATCTCGACGCCGAACGTACCGAACATACTCAACTGTACGACGATGCGAAAAGTGGGCTTGAAATTCGCATGGTAGCGATCGAGTACCACGATTTTCCAGCCGTGGAGTGGACTCTCCATTTCAAGAACACGGGCAAAGAGGACACGCCGATTCTCGACAATATCCAGGCCCTCGACACGAGGCTTGAAAGAAACGGGGACGGCGAGTTTGTTCTCCATCACAACAAAGGCGCGCCAGCTACGGCCAACGACTACGAGCCCTATGAGACTCCTCTCGAGAAAAACACCACTTACGACTTAAGCGGGAAGGGCGGCCGTCCATCCAACAAGGATTTGCCATACTTCAATCTGGCATGGCCCCATGAGGGGGCAATCATCGTCGTGGGGTGGCCGGGCCAATGGTCTGGCCATCTCATTCGAGATGCAAACAATGGAGTCGATGTTCGAATGGGTCAGGAGTTGACTCATTTCAAACTTCTGCCCGGCGAGGAAGTGCGGACGCCGCGAATTGTCATGATGTTTTGGAAAGGGGAATGGAGACGCTCCCAGAACCTGTGGAGACGATGGATGATGGCGTACAACATGCCGCGACCTGGCGGCAAGCTGCCTCCTCCGCAGATGGCAGGCAATACCTCGCGCGAATACATTGAAATGACGGAAGCCACCGACCGCGACGAGAACATGTTTATCGATCGCTATGTTGCCGAGAATCTCAATCCCGATTATTTTTGGATGGACGCTGGCTGGTATCCAAATAATGGCAGCTGGGTGAATACCGGAACCTGGGAAGCAGACCGCAAACGTTTCCCCAACGGATTGCGGGCAGTGAGCGATCATGCGCACGCCAAGGGAGTAAAGATCATTTTGTGGTTCGAGCCGGAACGCGTTACGCCGGAAAGCTGGTTGTATGAAAATCATCCCGAGTGGCTGCTCCAGGCTCCGTCCGACCCCGGCGACCAGCTTTACGACAAACGCTGGAGGCTATTTAACTTTGGCAATCCCCAAGCGCTCGAGTGGATGACCAACCACATCGATAAACTGATTACCGATGAAGGCATCGATCTCTACCGTCAGGATTTCAACATGGATCCTTTGAACTTCTGGCGGGCGAACGATGCGCCCGATCGACAGGGTATAACCGAGATCCGATACGTCACCGGTTACCTCGCCTATTGGGACGAGCTGCGCCGGCGGCATCCCAATATGTTGCTCGATTCCTGCGCCAGCGGCGGCCGCCGCAACGACATCGACACCCTTCGCCGGGCGGTGCCGCTCACGCGCAGCGATTACCTGTTAGAGCCGGGTGAACCCATTAGTCAACAAATGCAAACCCTGGGCATGGCTCAATGGATTCCTTATTTCGGAACCGGCACCAGCGGAATTGATCCATACGTCTTTCGCAGTCAGATGACGCCCGGAATCATCACCAGCTGGGACCTTCGCCGTAAAGACATCGATACCGGTGCCATGCGAAGCCTGGTCCACGAGTGGCGGGAAGTGGCGCCGAATTATTACGGTGATTTTTATCCTTTAACCCCCTACAGCCTTGCCAACGACGTTTGGGCCGCCATGCAATGGGATCGGCCGGAGACGGGCGTGGGTTTTGTCGAGATATTCCGGCGTTCGCACAGCCCGTATGAAACAGCGCGTATCAGGCTCCAGGGGCTCGATCCCGCCGCAGAGTACACCTTGGTCAATCNNGCGATCCTCGGCAAGGAATTAATGGACCAAGGGATTGAAGTGCAATTCCAGCACGCGCCTGATTCCGTCCTGTTGACCTACAAACGCGCCCCTCGTTGAAGTGGGGAAAACCGTGAACTGACGGGAGTGTGGAATGAACCGACACTTTAAGCTGAACCTTTGCCTGTGTCTGACGGTCGTCGAGCTATGCCTGGCAGGTTCCTGTTTTGCCGTGACCGTGGACGGCCAGGAGCAAGCCGAAGCCAAGCGCTGGGTGGCGGCCAAGTTCTCTGGTCAGATAGAAGCGGTTCCCGCCGACAATTACTTGACGCTCGAGGGAGAACGGGGATCTGTACAACGGAACAGCCGCGAGGGGCGGCCGCTTCGCATCTTCAACACCAGCTACAATCGCGGGCTTTATCTGGGCGGCGCGCAAGGCGTCACGGTACATCTCAGTTCCCCAGCGAAAACCTTTGAAGCGATCGCCGGGCTTGACGGCAGTTTTGCCAGTTGCGCCTACACCAGCACTACCCAGGAATTTCAGGTGAAATCGGGAGGCAAGATTATCTTTCCCGCCACCCTGGTGAAAGTCGCCACCGCGGGGATACCGCTGAAAGTGGAACTCCACGGCGCCACTGAGTTCACTCTCGAGAACGGCCAGGACCCACAACAGGAGTGGTGCCGGGAAGCAGTGTGGGCAGAGGCCCGGGTCACGCTCAGCGATGGCACCACGCTGTGGCTGGGCGNNGCGAACTGGGACCCCGAACAGAGCAGGCGCGAACTCGACCCCGAGCGCACTGAGTACACCACCACGTTCCACGATCCGGCCACGGGACTGGCCGTGCGCTGGATCGGAGTCGAGTATCACGATTTTCCAGTGGTCGAGTGGACCCTCTATTTCGAGAATGCCGGGTCTGCGGACACCCCAATCCTCGAAAACATTCAATCGATCGACACCTGGTTTCAACGCCGGAGCGAAGGCGAGTTCCTCCTGCATCATTT
>PMHI01000178.1 GCA_003156615.1 Acidobacteriaceae bacterium
GGACCATCGAACGCCGCATCAGATTCCTAAGCTCAACCAGATCGAGAGATCACTGGCAGCTTCGGGCGTCGAGAAGCTGGTAGCCGAGATTCGATCGCGGAAGCCGGAGGCGATCCTCTGGCCCGAAATTTTCGAATATGCCTGGCTCGCATCCGCTCTGGACAATGTCAGGCAGACGGACCCTGAGATTGGCGGCTTCATTGGCTCAACGCACAGCCGCTACGTGGATGAGTTCATGACGTTGGACGAAGAACGAATCGCGCTGGCAGTCGACCGGGTTCGGCGAGCGCACGGTGAACGCGCGATCGCCGCAATGAATGCGAATCCCTCGGGCGAGCATTTGATTCGTGCCGAAGCCGGGAAGGTGAGAAAGCATCTTTCACTCAGAAAAGTCTTCTCTCAAGCCTCAGACGTGCTCACGGCGGTATGTCCCTGCTGGATGGCAAGTCCCCTCTCGGTCAGTCAACTGTTGGACAGCGGTCGCCAGTATTTTGACTTCGTCATTTTCGACGAGGCCAGCCAAGTGCTTCCAGAGGATGCCATCCCCGCTATTCTGCGCGGTCACAAATTGGTTGTGGCAGGAGACAGCAACCAGTTGCCCCCGACCACATTTTTCGCTGCGTCCGATGACGATGAATCCGCTGCCGACGAGGAGTCAAGTGGAACAGAAGGTTTCGAGAGCTTACTCGATACGATGAATGCCTTCCTCAACGGCTCTTATCTGGACTGGCATTACAGAAGCCGAGACGAGAGTCTGATCAACTTCTCCAACCACCACATTTATCAGAATCGACTCGTGACGTTTCCCGGCCCCGGCGGTCCACCTGCCCTTTCCCATGTCCTCGTAAAGCAAGAATTCAGTGTCGACGGTCAGGAAGAGAGCTCTTCCGCAGAGATTCAGGCTGTCGTCTCGCTCGTCTTGGAACATGCCAAGAACACTCCAGAGGTTACGCTGGGTGTCATTACGATGGGCATTCGTCACATGATGCGAGTTCAATCGGCCTTGGATCATGCGCTTGAGAACCATCCTGAACTAGCGTCGTTCTTCGATGCGAACAAGAGTGAGCGCTTCTTCATCAAGAATCTGGAAAGGGTCCAGGGAGACGAACGCGAAGCAATCATCATCAGCATCGGTTACGGCAAAGATCGAGCGGGCAATCTTCCGTTGCGCTTCGGTCCGCTTGTGCTCGAGGGTGGACGCAGGCGGCTGAACGTGGCGGTCACTCGTCAGCGCCAAAAGCTCACGGTCGTTTCGAGTTTCAGCCATTCGGATATCGATCTGTCGCGGGTTCGACCGGGCAGTGGCATCGAATTTCTCCGCAACTATCTCGAATATGCTGCCAGCAATGGCAAGCGATTAGGAGATGCAGACCTCACTTCAGTGCCGCTAAATGCATTCGAGGCAGAGGTTTTCGACTGCTTGAGTTCCGCGGGTTTGAAGCTGATTCCACAGATGGGCGCCTCGCGATCATCTCGCATTGATTTGGTCGTGCAGCATCCCACAAAGCCGGGGCGTTATGTTCTGGCAATCGAGTGTGATGGAGCCACTTGGCACTCCAGCTACACTGCGCGGGACCGAGATCGGCTCCGACAACAGCAGTTGGAGAAACTCGGCTGGAGGTTCCACCGCATTTGGTCAACCGACTGGTTCCTGCGGAAGGAAGACGAAATCCGTCGAGCGCTGAAAGCCTTTAAAGATGCGGTGGTCCATGCTGACAAGCTGGACCGTGGGGCGGTTCCCAACAATCACGGAAATGGAAACCACCGAGAACATGCTGACACTGGAACAGCGACTCCTCGGAGGGGACCCCGACCATACATTCCCACGCGTCCCTCAATCAGCCAATACACCACGCCCGAGCTGATTAGGCTGCTGGAATGGATTGCTCTGGATGGCCACTTGAGAACCGACGATCAGATCATCGACGAGATGATAGCGGAACTTGGCTTCAGTCGTAGAGGAGCGCGCATTGAGAGAGCTCTTCAGGGCGCAATTGCTCGTTGGCGGTCCGAGCGGCGCACCTGAGCCCAAAGCCCTGCTTGGCGAGTGGTGGCAATTGAAAGCTGAAACAGAAGATCGTCACTTTACTTGACAGAGCCCTCGCGCTGCGAAGAAGCGTGTAATTAGTGAGCGAGAGTTGGTCGATGGGCAACCATATTGCTTACCAACTCCATCCTTTTCTGGGATGGCGAGGACGCAAAAACGGTTTCAGATTGGGGTCTATGGCCTCAGCCTCGACCTGGCTCTTGGTGCTTTCCACCTTACCCGCGAAGGAACCTATGCGACCTATGCCCACAGCCCGTGTTCCCCATCTTTCCCTAACAGGCGCAAGTCATTGACCGCTGGCAGGCTTTCGGACTACCTCCGGACATGCCGCACAGGCCTTGCGGCCATGTTGAGCAAACCATCGGCAGGTTCCACGGATTCCGCAGTCCGAGAGCCCCTCGGTGAGGTCGGGTTTTCCGAGAAGCGGAACAGCCCTATCGATGAGACCGCATCGGTCAGCTGCCAACGCAATTGTGCTCCATACAACGGCTGGCGAAACGAAGCCGGTTCTCCGCCTAGATGCCGCTCGTGAAGAATGTGTCCACGAGCGCAGGCGTCACGGGAAGATTTGGACTGACATAGGCAACCTCGCCGGTTCTGACGATCACGCCAAAAAAGACAGCTCCTTCATCGGCAGGAGCGCTCGGACAAGTGGCTTCGCGGTTGACACTAAGTATGCCCATAGAGTCATCCCTGGGGATTTAGGCCCGCCGTAACCGTGGGACTAGGCGACTTCTCGAGCGCGCTCACCGCTTCACGCACATCCGCACCAATCATGTTCTTGCCGCCATTGATGCGGCAGACACTAAAAAACTGGGCGCTCAAAAGATCAGGCGAACCGCCAACCATGGCCTGCGTTACCGCCGCCGCAATCCCGTTGGAAATGCGCTGCTTCTGATCGTCGGACAACTTCACAACGGAAACAGTAAATTCAAACTTATAATCACCCATGGGATCCTCCTTTCGAACCCGATTCGATTCGTTGTGACCGTCCTTGGAGCTCCCGCTGCCAACGTTGAGGCTCCTACGGCGTGCGTGTCTACATCGTACGTGTTCTCTGAAGTTCCGTCGGCAAGACGTTGTGAACGTCGTCAACGATCGGATCTTTGCGCAAGTCAAGAAATTTCAAAGCAACAGCGAGTAGAGCATCTTTTTTCTGTTCCGGCAGGCTTTCCAACGCATTCTCCAGCGACCCGAGAATGGGCTCTGTGTTCGGATTTCGTAACAAAAAGATTCAGCTCGCGAAATCCACAGCTTCTTGGGTATATCGTGCGCAGCAATCAGCGAACGGGATCGCCGGGGGGCGGCGGATTCTCAAATTCCGTCAATGATCCTGATCGCTGCTTCCCCTGAAGTAAGAATGGCTTGCGTCGCCGGGTAGTTGACGGCGCAATAGTGCGGGCAACTTGTCGCATGGGTAGTCCGGCGCAAGCAGAAGACTGCCCAGGGCAACCGTTTGTCGCTAAAGGAGGAAGTGTGCCTGACCTCGACGTTGTATCGCCCTCTAGTTGTCTAGGAATCGCTCCGACCCCATTCCAAACTCTAATAAGTCACTGCCGTTTTCTTGTTCTAGCGTTCTTTTCAGCGAGCCTTCTGCTGCTGGTCGCTCAAGGGCAGTCCTTGCCTGCACCGACATCGTCAGCCTTCACCGGCGAGCAGCCGTACCAGTCCTATCACGGAGGAGATATAGACTCGATCAACCTGTCGAATGGCAGGTTGGCTCTCAATTTTCCTCTTCTCTCGTATCCCCAGCGCGGTAGCCTGCATCTCAGTTTCAATCTGATGTACAACAATGAGCCGCAGCATTACTGGGCACAGGTGGAGCCTAAACTTCCAGTGCTGTATTTTTGGGGTGGTGGACCCCTCGTTAGTACGCTTCCATTAGAAAACGGTGACGTCTTCGTGGGTTGGGCAGAACAACTTGGAGTAGTTCTCCAAACAATTTCGAAGACAGTCGGAACGAATACATATCAGTATCCACTTTTCAATATCATCACAGCCGATGGCACAGAGCATGTGCTTGGTAACCTCGGTTCGGACTCAAACTGTGTTCAGAACGGCTTCGACTCCTTGAATCAGACAGGCCCGTGGGAATCGCTCGACGCGACTGGCTGGAGCTTGAATGGCGGAGCCGTTAATTATTGCACTGGTAGCTATCCCACGACGGTCACAGACCCAGCGGGAGTTCGTCACCTCTTGGGGAAGGACCTACTTCCTAGTATCGGGGACGAAGACCCCAACGGGAATGACATTACCCTGGCATCGTCAACGATGACAGACTCTGTTGGGAGGCAAATAACCCTCCCTCCAAACATCAATTCAGCCTCCAACACGAGCACCAGCGATTGTCCCGTCGTCGGCGGTGTCTCGGCTGCGCATGCAGTTTCGTGGAGTGTTCCCGCCTACAATGGGCAGAATGCAACGTACACGTTTTGCTATGCGAGCATCGCTTACACTTACCCGAGCATCGCAGGCCCTGGAGGCTCGACCCCCGGTGGAGAGGGAACTGCAACTAAGCTGCAAAGCATCGTTTTGCCCAATGGACAAAGCTGGCAGTTTCAGTACAACGATGTTGTCGCTGGACTTACTCAGATCACCCTGCCGACGGGCGGCACAATCTCGTACACATACACAACCGAAAACCCTACCTCATGTTCGATTCAACCGAGCCTGTCAGGGCGTTGGGTCGCCTCGCGCACTGTAAACGCTAACGACGGCACCGGTGCTCACACGTGGAGTTATACCTATAATCTCTCGTCTTCCTCGGCAGTAGTCACTGATCCTTTAGGCAATGACGTTGTCCATGCGTTCGGCTATAACGTCGGCTGTGTCGCATATGAGACGCAGACGCAGTATTACCAGGGCAGCCATACCAGTGGAACACTGCTGAAGACTGTGAACACAGGTTACAGCGGATCCATGGAAAGCAGTAATACGGCTCCGTACCTTGGTATAAATGTCGTGCCCGTCAGCGTTTCAACAGTTTGGCCGAATGGGCAGATATCTACGGTTACAAAGTCTTATGACTCGGGATTTGATTTTGTCAATTACGAAGGGAGCGTTACAGCAAATGGAATTTATGGCAAGGTCGTGACGGAAACTGAATCCGACTACGGGAGTGGCGGCGCAGGTCCGATTCTTAGAACGACCAATACGAATTGGCAAGCGCTCAGTGGGCCGAATGCCGCATCCTACCTGGCCAACAATCTGCTCTCTTTGCCGTATTCCGTGCAGGTAGAGAACCGCAGTGGCACGCAGCAGGCTTACACGTATTACGGCTATGACGAGACGGCTCTGCAATCGTCCGGGATCACAGAGCAGAAAACGACGGGAGAATCCTATCCCGGCAACCAAACTTCCGTGCACCGTTGGCTAAACGGCAGCACCACAGGTACGACGAACTGCAACGCGGTCACCGGCGGTTATCTTGTTACGACGAAGGCCTACTACGACACTGGCGAGGTGCCCACCGTCACTGATCCTTGCGGCTATTTGACCACCTATCAATATTCGAGCACGTACTACGGCGCATTCGTCACAAAGGTGACCAACGCTCTGAGCCAAAGCACAACCTATGGTTACGATGTCCACACCGGGGCGGTGACCTCAATCACCGACCCGAACTCGCAGATGACGACTAAGGCGTACGACATCTTGACCCGCCTGACAAAGGTTAACTATCCCGACGGCGGCTCAACCAGCTATTGCTATACCGATCTGGGAGGCTCGACGTGCACGCAAGGGTCTGCACCTTATGCGGTGGTGAAAACAACCGCCATCACTTCGTCGCCTGTGCTGAACGAAACGTCGACCGTCATCTTTGACGGCTTAGGCAGAACTTCGCACACGCAACTCAATTCCGACCCCAGCGGCATTACGTACGCACTCACCACCTACGATGCCAACGGCAGAAAATATCAGGTTTACAATCCAACTCGCTGCTCCTCGATCACTACGAACTGCAACAACGAAACGACCTGGGGAGTCACCACCACCAACTACGATCCGTTGAACCGCGTTACCTCCGTAGTCGAACAGGATAGCTCTACCGTCAGCACAAATTACAGCGCCTTTCCTTGCACCACTGTGACCGACGAAACGGGTAAGTCACGCCAGTCTTGCGTAGATGGTCTGGGCCGAATGACCAGCGTTATCGAAGACCCCGGCTCGTCGCCTCATTTAAATTATCAAACTACCTACACTTACGACGCCCTTAGTGACTTGACGAACGTAGTGCAAAATGGCAGCAACAGCGCCTACGCTCGAACGCGAACTTTCGTTTACGATTCGCTTTCACGGGTCACCACCGCTTCCAACCCCGAGTCCGGCACGATTAGCTACGCCTACGACGCCGACAGCAATCTCATCACGAAGACCGCGCCCCTGCCCAACCAAACGGGTACCGCGACGGTTACAACAACCGACAAGTACGACAAACTCAATCGTCCGACCACCAAGAGCTACCAAGACGGCAGCAACCCTGACCCGTACACCCCTACCGTCCAGTATGGGTATGACGGAGTAGCGCTCACCGGCTGCACGATCTCCCCACCAGGCGATACGGATAGCTATCCAATCGGCAGAAGCACTTCGATGTGCGACGGTTCCGGTGGAACCTCTTGGATTCACGACAAGATGGGCCGGGTGACTCAGGAATTCCGCGCAATCGAGGCAGCCTCGGTCACTCACTACATCGATTACACGTACAATCTGGATAGTTCGCTTGCCGTCTTGCAAACGCCACCCATGAAACAGCTCAATTATACTTACAACGGTGCCGGAGAAGCGGTGAGCTTAGTGGATTCGACCGACAATATCAATTTTGCACTCAGCGGAACCTACGCACCGCCTGGTGAATTGACCGGAGCAACACTCGGCTCCGCCTCGGGCTTCGCGGGATTCGCGATTAGCAACGCCTACAATGGCCGCCTGCAACCGATAACGCTCTCTGCCGCCACCGCCTCGGCTACTGTGTTTAGCGATTCCTTTAATGTTCATCTCGGTGCCGGCGATAATGGCAATGTCTACCAGGTTGTCAACAACCGAAACAATTCCCGAAATCAGACTTTCACCTACGACAGCCTGAACCGCATTGCTACATCCGAATCTGGTACCTGGGCCGAACAGTATACGACTGATGCCTGGGCCAACCTGACCGCCATCAGCCCCTACGACGGCCTGCCGAGCGAGAGCCTCAGTACCTCCGCAGGCACAAACAATCAGCTTGCGGGCTACTGCTATGATGCAGCCGGCAACATTACCTGTAACGGCCCGGCGTCATATGTCTACGATGCGGAGAACCGCTTAGTATGGTATGGGTTTTATGGCTCCGATTATCGCTACATCTATGATGGCCGCGGAGAGCGCGTGGAAAAGTGCCTGGGGGCAAGCCCGACCACGGCATGCCCCACCAGTGGGACGTCAGGAACGCTTTACTGGCGTGGTACTGGAAGTGACACCCTGGCCGAAACCGATCTTGGAGGCAATGACCAGCATGAGTACCTCTTCTTCAACGGCCAGAGAATCGCTCGCCGCGATACAACCTCCAGCGGAACGACGACGGCGGTGTATTACTACTTTTCCGACCATCTGGGTTCGCACGGCGTGATGGAGAATGCAACTGGAACCACCTGCGAGCAGGACATCGATTATTACCCCTATGGCTACGTGCAGAACGACTATTGCGATACAGACCTGAATAACTATCGATTCACGGGGAAAGAGCGAGACTCTGAGAGCACCCTCGACAATTTCGGAGCACGCTATTACGAATCGTTCCTGGGCCGCTTCATGACGCCTGATCCCGTCCACATCCTGAAACAGAAGCTCGTTGATCCGCAGCAGTGGAACATGTACGCATACGTCCGCAATAACCCTCTACGGTTCACGGATCCGAAGGGCAAATCGATCGAATTAACGGGAACCGACGAAGAGCGCAAGAAGCAGTTGCAAGCTTTGCAGTCGGCAGTAGGCAAACAGGCTGGGAGCTATCTCTATGACAATGCCGTGACGACGAAAGACAAGGGCGGCAATCAATTAACAACACACTACGTCGGAGTGTACACAAACGGCCCAGATGGGAAAGGGCCATCTTTCGGAAGGCTGAACGCTGCTGCGAACAAAATCGGAGGGATCATCGGAGACGCAAATCGAGGTGCAACGATCGTGTTCAATCCCCCAGGGACGCAGATAGGGCGCTCGTACCTAGGATCAATTGACGATCACCGAACCCCAGCAGCGACCATCTCCTACGGTACAGGCGCGACGATCCACCTCAGTTCCGGGCCGCCCGGTGCCCTGCCAGGCGATTTGTTAAGCGATGGCCAGGCGGCTGCGCAGAGCTTCGGTGAGATTCTTAGCCATGAATTGGGCCATGTCGACAGCGATTGGTATCACGGTGGGCAGGATAGTAGTGGAGACGCCGTTCGGATGGAAAACCAGACACGCCAATTGGAAGGTGAGCCACTCCGCACTGGACACGACGTTCAAGGCGATGTTCAGTTGAACGGAATGCCTTACTAGGCGGGGGCACAGGAGCAATGAAACTCATTGGCTTGAGTAGCTATCGCAGATATACAACAGCGTCCGTGGTAGTGCTTACGATATTTGCTGTTGCCAACGCTCTCAATTTTCGTCGGCGGGTTACGTGCTGGGACTGCTTTTTCCCCTACGGACTGCCGTTTACGTTATATCAAGAAGGCGGTGAGGGCGGTGGCGCGGGCATCGTTTGGCCAGGGCTAGTTGCAGATGTTGTAATTTTGATCCTCGCCTCAGCACTCTTAGGCTGGATTTGGACGATGATTGCGCTACGGCATTCAGGCCGATCGTCCGTCGGGGATCACTAGGAATCTACGATGCGGCGTGTGCATAGCTATGATGGACATGTTCGGTCGCACTACAAGTTCACCGGCAAAGAACGAGACTCCGAATCTGGGCTAGACAACTTCGGAGCCAGATACAACGCTTCTACGATGGGCCGCTTCATGACGCCTGACTGGAGTTCGAAGCCAGCAGCCGTTCCGTTCGCTGACCCCGCGAATCCCCAATCCTTGAACTTGTACAGCTATGTCACAAATAACTTTCTGAGTCGGATTGACCCGCTTGGGCACAACTGGTTCGACATCAATGGCACGTGGCAATGGCAGAAGGGCCACGTGTGTATCACGATGCGCATGGCAATGCCACCAAAGACAAGGGATACGCTGGTCTCCTCGTCGCGCAGGCAACCGGTACCAACAAGCAGGGAGCAACAACGTACAAACTGACGCTCTACGACCAGAACAAAGTCGTGGCAACTGGAACGGGCTTCTCAGGCAACAACAACTATGCGAATACCGGAGCGATCAAGGATGGGAACTATCAAATCCTTGGAAGGTTCGATGCGCCGCCGACTGCGCCGAACCCCTCAAGCCCCGACAACAACCCGCCTCCCGTTTATGGGTATCAGGAAATCGATCCAAGCATAAACCCTTACGCAAACGCGGTGTACCAAGCGTATGGGCCGATGCGAGCGAGACTAAACCCTCTCGACCCCAGCGGCTCACAAGGCGCGTACTTCCATGGGCAGTTCGGCGATGCCTTCCACTCAGAAGGCTGGACACATGGCTGCCTTTCATACGGCCGAGACACGACAATGATCGATTACATGTCGAGCCATTTTGGAAACACATGGACCGGGGTCAGTGTCGATACTCAGGTGGAGAAACCACAATGATCCTGAGATATCTCTGCTTGGCGATGTGCTTGCTGGGGAACGATTCTCTGAGGGCGCAAGTTGCGCCGCCCTCGGGGGCTTGGCGGCAAACAAATGTGACGTGGAAGAAGCCGCCCGCAGAGCTTGAGTTGAAGCAGCGCTATGCAGAAGCGAGAATCCTCTACTTCAGTCCCGATCAAAGGTTCATTCTGCTAGCTGGAACGGTTATTCAAGGCCCCACATCTGAGGCGATCAGTGGGGGTGATGGTCGTGTTGTTTACTTCGGAACATGGAAGCTGACCGGCAGCTCTCTTCATGTGGAGTACCGATTGATAAGCCGTACGGTTGCGAAGGAGGGCGAAACGCTCCCCGGCCCAGTTCAGAGCGAAGATGTCCGGGTTAGAGGCAGCACGCTCTTGTTCCAAAAGGATCGCTTCAGCAGGGATGAGAAGCTAGACGGCGACGGCGAGTTCAAAATCATCCTCGAGCGGGAAAGCGTTCGTCAGGGGCCATCCAGCCCTTAGAAGCCATCGAGAACTGCTGCATGGCACAGCGGAAGCGGCTTAGAAATAACGTCTGTGTCCTGATGATCCTCGCGCTATGCGCGGCGAGCTGGGCAACGGACAAGAGGACAAGAGTACGGCAGCGAAAGCCGACCGCCTGGTGATCGTGAAGAGCACGCGCACGCTCACGCTGTTCAATCACGGCCAGGTTCTCAAAACTTACCAGGTCGCGTTGGGCGGTGATCCTGTCGGTGCTAAGACAAAAGCAGGCGATCAGAAAACGCCCGAAGGCGAGTACGTAATCGACAGCAAGAACCCGCACAGCCGATTCCATCTGGCGCTTCACATCTCGTACCCAAATGCTGCTGACCGCAAACGCGCGCGCAAGCTGGGTGTGAGTCCCGGCGGCGATGTAGAAATCCACAGCTTAGAATCGAAATACGCTTGGGTCGGATCACTGCCTCGGCAGACCAATTGGACGCCGGGATGCGTGGCCGTGACCAACCCGGAGATCGAGGAGATTTACAAACTCGTTCCAGTCGGCACGCCGGTTGAAATCCGGGCCGATGACAAACCTGTTGAGCACCCAATCTGTCGCTGGGAATGCCGCATGAAGTTCTCTGAAATCGCGAACCGGTTGACGGGCATCTCGACTCCGCTGGTGGGGGTGTCATGGCAGCCGACCGACCTGGAAGTGAGCGCGGCTCGCCGGGTGATTGCGTTCCTGGAAGACCGCCGCGTGCTCTACGCTCCCGAAGAAATGGAGATGCCCGAGCACTGCGTCCGTTCTGTCCTGGAAATCCGTCACTTCCTTAGCGGCGAGTTGGGCAAGCTGGATGCCAAATCCGAGTTTGCCGCCAGCCTGCGGGCGATGAGAGCCGCCTGCCGGAAGTTCCTGGACCGGGTCGGAACCGATGGCCGGGAGGTGACCCTGTATGCCAACCATCACGGCCAGTGGGCGAGCTGGACGTTCTACAGCGCCCTGGGAGAGATGCGGGGTACGTTCGGGGTCCACCTGGCGAAGATCGCCGCCGAGTTCAAGCTGGACATCGGGGACCGGCTGGCCGAAATCCTGCCTGCCAGAGCCAACGATTCGGACGATGATGACCACCTTCCTGCCCGCCGCGTGAGCTGCTGGCCAAAGTCAAGAGCGCGCCGCCTACGGCGTCGGGAGGAAGGATGACACGTCACCCCCAAACGGGAGCTGTGAGGGATACCGACCGACCCCGCGCGCTTACCTGAGTCAACCTCTTCCGTATCAGCAATTTAGATTTTTCGTGAATTCTCGCGTTTACATTCGTAAACAAATATCATTATCAGCCGGCAGTCTTGTAAACACATTGATTCTGCGGTGGTTGTTGCTCCCGTCGCACACGGGGCCTGATTATCGAAGCGGTCCGAGTGTAGAATGTTTTGGACAGCTGGATCTCGCCTTGGCCGTTACCCGCATCCCGGCCCCGAATTCTCCGATGCCTCCGAACGAAGCAGCGCGACCGGCTCTGCGCGCCAAAACCATCGCCACTAGGCTTACTCCCGAGGAACTGCAGGAGGTCGAAGCCGCGGTCGAACGCGAGGGAAAACCCCTCGCCGAGTGGCTGCGTGACCTAGCCCTGNNTAGCCGATTCCGTGATCAAAATCCGCGATCAGGCCGACGCTCAGAAGCTCCAGAAAGCCCGCAAGCTTCTCCAAGATTTCTTTGCCCAGGAAGGAAACATCGGGAGCAAGAGAACGTGAGGCCGATGCAGTTCCCCCGTAGGTTTGCGTGGCTGATTGCGCTCGTGCTGCTATTCCTTTTCCTTCCCGTAGTATTGTTCATTCCCGTAGGACTCTGGAATTGGGTGGCGGATCCACGTGTCCAGTACTACTACCTGGGAGTTTATTTCGAGAGCCAATTTTTGATGGCCGAACACCCTACCGTGCCAGTCCCGGTTCAGTGGCTGTACAAGACTGCGCCGGGAAGGAAACAAGAGCTGGCTAAGGTCACCGATGCGGTCTCCAGCTCCGCCGATAGCGATCTCCATCTCCCCATGAAACTCTCGCCGGCAGCCCGCGCCGCGGGTTGGACTGGGTTGGTTCAGGGACCGAGCGAACGCGTCGCCGCATTCCAACTCAACCCGTATCTGCGAGAGAATTTCTTCGATGGGGAAAGTGCATGGAGTTTGTTGCTGCGGCCTCTGCTTTGGGGTGCAGCGGTAGTCCTCATATTCTGGCTTGCCGGCCGGAGCCTTCTGCAACGCACATCTCGGCACGAAAAGCGCCACGGCCGGCGCACCAAAGGTCCTGAGTTATTTTTGTCTTGGCGATGGCACCGCCGCACCCAGGGCGATCGCATCCGCTTCCGTCTCCGCTTCGAGAACCCGCTTTTGGGCCGGCTTCCCTTTGGGCCCAGCTATCACATTCCGCGCAAACTGGAGTCGAGTCACATCCTGCTCATGGGAGACACCGGCAGCGGTAAATCCACTGCGATCCGGCAGATCTTGCGCCAAATCCATGAGCTCGGCGAGAGCGCCATCGTGTACGACCCGGCCATGGATTTTGTGGGCGAGTTCTACGATCACAATCGNNCATCGCCGCCGCGTTCCTTCCCGAGAGAGAGTATGAGAGGGATTTTTTTACCGATGGGCCGCGCCGCGTCCTCGCCCATCTGTTAAAGCGGAAGCCGCAGCCCAGGGACATTTTGAAGTGGATGGCAGCGCCGGAAACGATGGCTGCGATGGTGAAGGGAACACCGCTTGCGGCCTTGCTCGATCCCGCCGCGCCACCGCAGCGAGCGGGCGTTATCGCCAGTATGAATATGGTCGCCGACAGCTTGGAATTGCTGCCGGAATACAGCGATGCGCTGGGGAAAAGCTTTTCAACAGCCGAGTGGTACACGGAACGCAAGCGGTGGGTGTTTATGACCTCCAGTGCCGACTACCGCGAAAAGCTTTTGCCGCTGCACACGGTGTGGCTCGACCTTTTCATCCTGCGCATGATGGGCCATTGCGAAGATCGCATGGCGAAGCCGGTGTGGTTCGTGCTCGACGAGTTGGCATCGTTGCACAGGCTGCCCCAGCTCCACACCGCCGTCACCGAAAACCGCAAGTATGGGAACCCCGTTGTGCTGGGCCTTCAAGGGCGCAGCCAGCTTGAAAAGCGCTACGGCCAAGACGCGGAAGTCATGCTCTCGCAGCCCGCAACTAAAATCTTTTTGAAGACTAGCGAGCCGCGCGCGGCCAAATGGATTTCCGAGGCCATCGGGGAAGTAGAAGTTGAGCGTCTCAAGGAATCGCGCAGTATGGACCTGCAGCGCAGCAGTAAATCGTATGCCATGGAGATCGCGGTTAAGCCGCTCGTGATGGCCTCCGAGATTTCAGGGCTGGGGCCGCTACGGGCTTTCATCAAGCAAGAGAACCGGGTCGTGCCGGTCTGGTTTCGGCTGACGACAAAGCGCAACAAGCAGCCCGAGTTTGTCGAGCGCAAGATGCTGGCAATTGCGCCGAGGCCGGTCGAGGCCTGGACGGCAGCTACGACACCACCAAAAAAAACGGCGGAATCAGTGCCATCCCCCGAGGCTGCTCTTCCGTTCGATGCGCCCGCCGCCAACTCTGAAGATGACGACGAACGTAAGGGCAGGGATTGGAATAAAAACAACGAAGAAGATGATAAAGACAAAAACAATAAGCACAGGGCCGGTCAGGGCAAAGAAGGCTTCCTTTGGGACAAGTCCAAGGGCATCGACTAGGGCGCAAAAGCTACAAGCTACATCTCAGCGACTTGACGGTAGAAACGAAAAACCGCGTTTAGGGGTCAAGAGTCGAAGTTCTGACTTTCCAGTCGGGCGCGGAATTCCTATACTATCCGGGAGAGAAACCGCGAACGGGAGTCCACGCGGTATCGACTCGGCATTACTCGCTGTGAAGTTCAATTCCAGACCGCCACTTTTGTAGAGCAGTCATGCTGACCATTTCGAAACCATTATCGGCGGGCCAAGCACGCACGTATCACCAACGGGAGTTCGCCGCGCAGGGCCAGAACTACTGGAGCCGTGATCAAAAGGGCCACAGCGAATGGCAAGGCAGGCTGGCCGAGCAGTGGGGATTGCACGGTGCAGTTGGCTCCGAACACTTCGAGCGGCTGAGCGAAGGCCAACACCCTCAGACCGGAGTTCAACTCGTGCGCCATCAGAGTTCCAAAACCTACGAGGGCAAGTACGGCCGGGAAGTTACAAGCGTTGAGCATCGTGCCGGATGGGATGCGACGTTTTCCGCGCCCAAGTCGGTATCCTTGACTGCGCTGGTGGGCGGGGATGATCGCGTGAGAGAAGCGCACCGCGAGAGTGTCCGGGTTGCGCTGAGCGAGCTGGAGCGTTACACGCAGGCGCGAATCGGCAACGTGCATGCGCCGGAGACCACGGGCAAGTTAATCGCTGCTACCTTCGAGCACGACACGGCGCGTCCGGTCGAGGGCTACGCCGCCCCGCAGCTCCATACCCACGCGATCATCTTTAATGTCACCGAGCGGGATGTTGCTGCGCGGAACGGAACTGAAAACGGGAAACAGACACGGGCCTTGCAGCCGCAGGAGCTATTCGCTTCGCAGCGCTACGCAACCAGTGTCTATCGCTCCGAACTGACGGTGCGCCTTGAGAAGTTAGGTTATGAGCTAGAGCGCGGTAAGCATGGGCAGCGGGAGATCAAGGGCTATACCAAGGAATATCTGGAGGCCTCAAGCCCGCGCCGCGAACAGATCAAGGACCATCTCCGGGAAACGGGAATCGACGGCGCGAGAGCCGCTCAAGTGGCGGCGCACCGCACCCGAGACCGCAAGGAGCTGCTCTCGCCGGAAGAAGTCTTGCAGCGGCATCGCGAGTTGGCGGCGCAGCATGGANNCAGGCTGTGACCTATGCCCGCGATCATGTTTTCGAGCGTTCAGCGGTCGAGGACCGGCGCGACATTCTGGAAGCGGCGCTCAACCGTGGCATGGGACAGACCACGGTCGCTCAAGTGGGGCGGGAGTTCGAGCGCAGATTGCAGACGGGAGAGTTCATTGCCGTTGAGCACGTTGGGGCCGGCCAGCAGTACACAACCGCGACGATGCTGCGCATGGAACGCGAAATCATCGGCCACATGCAGGAAGGCAACGGGCGCGGCCAGGACAATCCGATGCTGGTTCCGTCACACATTCGTGTCGAAACCACAGACCGGCACCCTGCGCTGAATGCCGGGCAGCGCCACGCAGTAGAAGATATTTTTCTCGCGCGCGAGAAGATTGTTGGTCTGGATGGAATCGCGGGGGCGGGCAAGACTACGACTCTTGCCGTGGTGCGGGAGGGCGCGGAGTGGGCCGGGTACAAGGTGGAAGGCTTTGCGCCTACGTCCCGCGCGGCGCAAACCCTTGGGGACGCGGGGATCGAGACCATGACGTTGCAGGCGCATCTTGTCCGAGGCCAGCGTGCGGATACGGGAGAGCACCGGCTCTATGTCTTGGACGAGAGTTCGCTTGCTTCTACCAAACAGATGTATGAGTTCGTGGACCGCCTGTATGCGAACGACCGGGTACTGCTCGTGGGCGACACCCGGCAGCATGAATCAGTCGAAGCTGGCCGCATCTTCGCGCAACTGCAGGATGCGGGCATGAAGATGGTGAAGTTGGACGAGATCGTGCGCCAGAAAGACCCGGAATTGAAACAGACAGTTGAACAGCTTGCGCGCGGCCAGGTCACAGATGCCATCATCGGTCTGGAGCGGCAGGGCCGCATCCATGAGGTCAAAGGCCACGACGAGCGCATTGCGGCAATCGCGAAGGAGTATGCGAGGTCGCCGGAAGGCACGCTGGTCGTCTCACCTGACAACCGCTCTCGTGCGGAGATCAATCAGGCGATCCATACTGAATTGCAGGCGAAGAGTGTGGTCGCAAGCGATGAGCATCGCGTCCATATACTTGTGCCTCGTCAGGATCTCACTGGAGCGGACCGTACCTGGGCCGAACGCTACGACATCGGGGATGTGCTGCGTTACAGCCGCAGCTCTCAAGAGACCGGCATTAGAAAAGGCGAATACGCGCGCGTGAAGAGCATCGATGCTCCCAATAACCGGCTGACCGTCGAGCTGAAGGACGGCACAGAGAGAACCTACGATCCACGCCGTCAGCAGGGCGTGTCCGTCTATCGGGAAGGAGAGAGGTCGTTCTCTGTTGGAGACCGTGTGCAGTTCACAGCGCCTGCGCGCGAGCTGAAAGCGGCGAACCGCGAGCTAGGCACAGTGCAAGGTATCGATCCGAACGGGCGGCTCAGTCTGAAGATGGACGCAGGCCGCGAGCTGCAGCTCGATCCTCGACTTCATCCGCATCTCGATCATGGCTATGCCGTCACCAGTCATTCCAGCCAGGGGCAGACAGCGGATCGCGTGTTGATCCACGTCGATACTGGGCTGGGCGCAAAAGACCTGCTCAACAATCGCATGGCCTATGTTGCTGTCTCACGCGGCGCCTACGATGCGCAACTCTTCACCAACGACCGCGAGAAGCTTGGTGCGACCCTCGGGCATGACGTTTCTCATCGAAGTGCGCACGTGCCGGAGGCGAAGCATGATCAAGCAATTGCGCCGCAGCGGAAGATCGGACCGCAACAAGGGCCAAGCTTGGGAATTGGTATGTAGTCTCCGTTCTCTCTCGTTTGTCGAACATGTATCGCGAAAAAGGTTCCCTGCGGGTCATCTTCAACTCAATGAGACCGTAGGAAGGCTGCTCTTACTATGTTCTTGATAAAGCGAGGAAACGTCGCGTAGGAGACGCCAAGGTATGACAATGATGCATCGCACTTGGACACAACCGCGAGAAGAAATGAGTTTGGTATCATGTTTGTGCCTTAGTTTCAGCGTCGGAGTTAACAGCTTATGAGTGTTCTGCTTTTCGTCCTGCCGGAATATGACTTTGCTTTCAGGAAGTTCTTCCACACAACGGTTCATGAGTTGATGTCCGCGAAGGACCAGGTTTTCGGCAGTATCAAAAAATCTCGCGGAATGGGAACGCACATCATACAAAATACGATGCCCTCTGGATATGTGCTACAGGGCAAACCCATCGAGATGCTTCTTAAATTCGTGATCGACCACAATGACGTACTGTCCTGTAACGTCACTGGCATTGCAGCAATACTTGACAAGACTGCTGACGACGCGCTGAAGCAAGTGATGCCACAGATGTTTGAACGTTTTGGTGAAGTCTGTGATGCTGCGGGTACAGCTACCAATGCAAATGGGCAACCGCTCAGTCATGAACTAATTCTAAAGAGCTTTGAAAATGTCGAAATTGAGTTCGATGAGCACGATAATCCAGTGCTACCCACCCTAGTCGTCTCGCCCGATATGTCTGAAGCATTGCAAAAGCTAAAGCCCATGACTGAAGAACAGCAGAGGGCTTGGGACGAGATGATCGAGAAGAAAAGGCGTGAGTTCAATGATCGCCGACGCCATCGCCAATTATCTTGACAACATCGAAGAAAGAGAGTTTGATGCGCCGTTCATGGCGCTACTTCGCGCTCACGGATTTTATGATCTTCACTTCTTACATGGCCCCTTCGAGTTCGGCAAGGATTTTATAGCCAAGCGGAACGAGAAGAGTGGAACTTCACAGTACGCCTTTCAGACGAAGGCCGGGGACATAAACCTAGCCGACTGGAATCTTTCTCGTGGGCAGATCGACTTGCTGAGAACGAATTCTTTGGCTCATCCGTCGTTTGACTCAAAACTCCCAAGACGTGCTGCTTTTGTGACGACGGGCAGACTCGTCGGCGGGGCTCCCCTCGCGGCGCAACAGTACGCCGAGCATCTTGCACAACTCGGCGAGAGCGGATTCGGGACGTGGGATATGGACACTCTGATTGAGCTAATGACGAATGCGCCGGACTCTGGATTGGCTGGCGCTGCGTCTGGAGCACTTCTTGCGCTACTTGGAAAAATCGACGAGGGGATGGTTTTGGATGCAGACATCGAAACATACTCAAGGCGATGGTTCGATTCTGAGGACGAAAAGAGACTTCGGCTGGCTCCATTGGAGGCTGCGATCATCGCAAGCAAACTCCGCAACAAAGAGCGACTCGACTTGGCCGCATTCGTCGTGTTGTGCTTAGTGCGCGGAGCGTGGGCCAACCCATCCCGAGTTGAACCTCCGAGCGATGCCAGTCTCGTGTTTAGTGATGTGGGTAGACAGTTGTTTCGGCAGTATGCAGGGGATTTGGTAGCGCGTTTAACTGACGAGGTGATAGAGCCTCAGCGCTTTATCTTCGGTCACAATGAACCGTCCGCAACTGTGACGTATCCAGTCCGATGCTCAAAGACAATTGAGATCCTTGGGCTCTTCGGATTGCTCGAATCCGACATGCAGTCCGATGCTTCAAAGGTTGCATCTCTCCTGGCCAAGTTTTGTGACAAAAATCCTGGAACCACTCATCCGATTTCGGATCGCTGGGCCTCTTCTCTAATCCCAGCATCGCTTTTGCTACGAAAAACGGGGCACGAGAGGACCCTAACTGAATTATTGAAAGGGGTCATCAAATGGGTGGGAGACCGATATGAATCCGGTAGTTTTGGTCTTGCGGACGTTCCTGCGACTCCGATGGAAGAGGTTGAGCATCTTCTCGGTAGTCCTTTCGAGCATGTGGCCCTCACAAAACGCATGGAGTCGTACATCGCCACGGTGGTACTCGACCTCACTGCGACTATGGAGATGTCAGAACTATATGAACTCGCTCGGAATGAATTTCTAGCTGTTGGAGCCTTCCCCATAGTGATTGAAGCTCCCGATTCTCCCAGCCAGTGTACGGGCACGGCTCTAGACCTTCGCTGCGAAGTTAATATGCCATACAAAGATAAATGGGAGCCCGACGATGGATGGAAGGTTGCGCCCCATCACAATAGAGCGCCCGAGAATCTTTATTTGGATTGCATTGGAAGGGGATGGGATCTGTTTGCGATTAGCAGTGTATTGCGAGATCGCCACTACGTAACGTCTTGGCGGCGATGGCTCAAATCAAAGAGAAACTGAAGATTCACCTTCAACGACTACAACATCACGGAGTTTACTTGCTCCCAAACACGCTATAAATCTTTTCCATGATCTTCTCTGCCGATTGAACTGAAGCGGTGATCAGCTTGTCCGTCCGTGGGCTTCCCTGTGGCCCTCCGAACAAATCATCAGCGGTCTGCATGTGCAGACTCGTCTTGGTATATTCCCAGCCAGCGGCACGGACGAAGGCCGGATGATCTTGGTCTTGCTATCCACTCCCACGTGGGCCTTCATCCCGAAGTACCGTGAGTTTGCGGCAAGGCTGCTTAACTTAACCTGAGCTGTCCTGCTAATGTCACTCGGTCTGCCCGAGGAGGGCAAGGAGGACCGATTGATGAAACCCGCTAACCCATCGGCGATACCCCTGGACATGGAACAAGCACGGCAAGAACTGGAAGCGTGGCGAAGCACGCATCCTCCCCGTTGCCACATCCCGGATAGTTTGTGGAAGAGGGCGGCGGAGTTGGCGAGTCAGCATGGTCTTTATCTGACATCACGTACCCTGCGCGTGGACTACATGCGTTTGAAGAAGCGGGTACAACCGACGAGCCCAGAACGAAAGAGTACGGGGTTGCCGAGGTTTATCGAACTCGTGGCGCCGACGGTGGCCGGCATCGCGGAGTGCGTGGTGGAGTTGGAGGGAGCCGGGAGAAGGATGCGAATCCAGCTGAAGGGTATGGGGGTGGCGGAGTTGGTGGGACTGAGCCGGATGGTGTGGTCGGACAAGTCATGATTCAGATCACGCCCCAGATGCGCATCCTGGTGGCGATCGACGCCGTCGATGGAAGGAAGGGGATTGACGGGCTCAGTCGATGGTGTCAGGAGAAACTGAAGGCGGATCCGTTCTCGGGATGCTTGGTTTTCTTTCGCAGCCGGCGCGGCACGTCGATCCGGATCTTAGTCTTCGATGGCCAGGGGTTTTGGCTGGCGCAGAAGCGGCTCTCGAAGGGAAGATTTGTGTGGTGGCCGAGCGGCCAGGAGCCCACGCGGGTGTTGGAGGCGCATCAGGCACAGATGCTGTTGGTAGCCGGCAACCCGGATGCGAAGGCCGCGCCGGTGTGGCGGCGGGTGAGCGTGGAACCGTCCCCGTAAGAAAAAAGAAGAGATCACCAGGATTTGCACTTGCGTTCCATGTTCGGCTCTGCCACACTGAGGCATGTCCGGCCCTTGGCAATACCGAGGCCGAGTTATCAGCGCCGAGGATATCGTTTTCCTGCAGCAATTGATTCGGGAACACCCGGGCGCCAGCCGCCGCGCGCTGTCAGCGAAACTGTGTGAAGCGTGGCAGTGGAAACAGAGCAATGGCACCCCGCGCGACATGGTGTGTCGCGGTCTTTTATTAATGCTGCATCGGGCAGGCGCGATCGAGTTGCCGCCGGTACGCTATACCCCACCGAACCCGCTGGCACAACGCCGGCCGCCGGTGGCCATGCTGATCGACACTACCCCGATCCAGGGGCGACTAAGTCAGCTGCAGCCGATCGAGTTTCAGCAGGTGCGGCGCACGGGGGACGAAGCGCTGTTCAATAGCCTGATGGAACAGCATCATTACTTGGGGTATGAGCAGCCGGTAGGGGAGCAACTCAAGTATCTGGTCTGGGCGCGGGGGCGTCCGATCGCCTGCTTGGCGTGGAGTTCGGCACCGCGTCACTTGGGCAGCCGCGATCGGTATATCGGTTGGAGCGCGGAAGCGCGGCGGCGGAACATCCGCTTCCTGGCCTACAATACCCGCTTTCTGATTCTGCCTTGGGTAACGGTCGAACATCTGGCGTCGCATATCCTGGCTCGCATGATGAAACGGTTGTCCGAGGACTGGGAAAGCCTCTACCAACACCCCATCTATTTTGTGGAAACCTTTGTGGATCCCACGCGCTTTCGTGGGACATGTTATCGCGCCGCCAACTGGATTCGGTTGGGAGAAACCACCGGCCGCGGCAAGGATGATCACACCAACCGCCCCAACCGATCGATCAAAGAGGTCTTGGGCTACCCACTGACGCAGCGCTTTCGTGAGTTACTGCAGGAGGTCTAGCTANNTAGCTAAATGCAACCGGAAACCGTGCCCCTCGAAGTGACCGCCGAAGAGTTGGAGGCATTGCTGGAGAGTGTGCGGGAAGGGCTGGGCGAGGCCGGATATCAGAAACTGAAAGCCGCGATCCGAACCTTGGGCTACTTGACCGAGTTGTTGCGCGAACGAAAGATCACCCTGGAGGGGCTGCGCGAACTCTTGCTATCCGGAGCCGAGGCGAGCACGGAAAAGACCCGTCACGTGCTGAAGCAGGTGGGCATCGAAACACAGAAGAAAAACCTGGAGCCGGCGAACGCGCAGGCCAGTGAGAAGCCACCGCGGCCCGGGCATGGCCGCCACGGAGTTGACGCCTATGGCGGAGCGAAGAAGGTCCAAGTTCCGCATCCCAGCTTACACTCCGGCGACCACTGTCCATGCTGTGGCAAGGGCAAGGTCTATGTTCTGGAGGCGCCGGGAGTGTTGGTGCGATTGCTGGGACAAGCACCCATCACCGGAACGGTCTATGAACTGGAGAAGCTGCGCTGCAATCTTTGCCTGGAAGTGTTCACCGCGGAAGCACCTGCAGAAGTCGGTGAGGAAAAGTACGATGCGACCTCGGCCAGCATGATAGCGCTGCTGAAGTACGGAAGCGGGATGCCCTTTTACCGATTGGAAGGGTTGCAAGAGAAACTGGAGATTCCCCTGCCGGCTTCGACGCAATGGGGCATCGTGAAAGAAACGGCGGAGGAGCTCGCGCCCGCGCTGGAAGAGCTGATCCGGCAGGCGGCGCAGGGTGAAGTGGTTTATAACGATGATACTGGTATGAAGGTCTTAGCCCTGGATGCGCCCGACCCGCCGGAGCGTACGGGAGTGTTTAGTTCGGGGATTATCTCCACCCGCGAAGGACAACGGATGGCGCTTTTCTTCACCGGCCGACGGCACGCAGGAGAAAATCTGTCCGCGGTGCTGGCCCGTCGGGCTGCCGATCTGGCTCCTCCGATTCAAATGTGCGATGCCCTGTCGCGCAACCTACCCAAGACCCTGGAGGTCATACTGGGAAACTGTCTCGCGCATGGTCGACGCCGGTTTGTGAAGGTAGCACAGAACTTTCCCGAACAATGCCAGTTCGTGCTGGAAACCCTGGCTGAGATTTATCATAACGACGAGCTGACTCGGGAACAGGCCATGTCACCCGAGCAACGGCTCGGATTCCATCAGGCGCGCAGCGGCCCGGTCATGGAGAAACTGCATGCCTGGCTTACGGCACAATTCCAAGAGAAAAAGGCGGAACCCAACTCGGGTCTGGGCCAGGCGATCTCCTATTTATTAAATCATTGGAGGGAGCTGACGTTGTTCCTGCGTCAGGCGGGAGCACCTCTGGACAACAAC
>PMHI01000143.1 GCA_003156615.1 Acidobacteriaceae bacterium
TGTTTGTCCTCACGGTTGCGTGCCTCGGCCTGTTCTTGGGCGTAGAGACTTTGCTGGCGGGTTCAGCGGGATTCTTGACGGCGCCACAGAAAGTTCGCTGGATGTTAGCTTACGATCCAGGCAACCCTGGCCTCGAATACAGGCTGGGACGAATTTATGAAGATGTTGATCCTGGTGAAGGCCTCAGGCACCTCAGGTACGCGGCGGAGTTGAGTCCTCGCAACCAGCGCTACCGTTACCACCTGGCGGTCGCTTGTGAATCACGTGGGGACATTGCTTGCGCCGACCAGGCTTGGGTAGTTTTGGCTGAACTCTCTCCCGGAGTCCCTCTTTATCATTGGCACGCGGGTGAGTCCTATCTGCGAACCAACCGGCTGGATGACTCTCTGGCGCAGTTTTCTCGCCTGCTGGATCTTGATCCGAAATATGGGCCGATGGCCTGGTTCGCTCTGCGCAGTGTGTTGGGCCCGGACGTCATCTTTCAAAAGACGGTGGCGAATCATCGGGATGCAGGACTCAAAGTTGCCTACATCGATTTCCTGAGCAGGCAGGGGGACGATAATACCGCTTACCGGATCTGGAGGACGGTTGAACCCCATCTTTACTCGGTTCCCTTCCCGGCAGTCCAGCCTTACCTCGAGCGCCTCATCTCTGGCGATCGCATTGACGAAGCCGAGTCGGTCTGGCGGGATCTGCAACGGATGGGAACGGTAACTGCGGCCGGGGTAACGGAGGATGAAAATTTGATTTTCAACGGAGATTTTGAGCAAACTCCTTTGAACGCCGGGTTTGATTGGCGGAAGCCTGACCAGACCACTTATCTCGCTATCGATTTCGCCGCGCCTGGCGCTCACCATGGCGCCCGCTGCCTCCGAGTGGACTTCACGGTCAACCGCAACGAAGCGTATGAGCCCGCTTATCAGATCGTTCCGATTCTCCCGAATCACACCTACAGACTGGAGGCATACGTCCGGTCGGAAGACATTACTTCCGACACCGGCCCCTACTTGCGCGTGAGCGATCCTCAGCATTTGAGCTTTGCCGACGCCGTGAGCGAAACCACCGTAGGGACNNCTGTCAATTTGGCGTCCTCGAGGGCGGACCTTTCCCATGGGAATCTCAGGGAGCTTTTGGGTGGACTCGGTTTCTCTCCACGACATGGGCCGAGCAGTCGAGCCAGTTGCTGCAGAAGGACAGCGCTGAAAATTGCATTTTTCAAACGCAGTCGTGGCGCCTCTGCACCGGGACACCGAAGCCCCGAATCGCGAAGCGAGGAGTATTGAAGCGAGGAATGGCGCCGATCCACTGGCCTTCTCCGCCGCCCGCATTCTGCTGGTCGCGGCCTTGATCGGCGCCCCCTTGGCCTTCGGCGCCGTGGATTCATGGGCCTGGATGTCGCTAGGCCTGGTCGCGAGTGTGGTCTTGCTTTTATGGGCCGTAGGAAGCGTTCAGCAGGGGGTCCTGAAGTTCGTTTGGTCGCCGTTGTACATTCCGCTGGCGCTGTTCCTGCTGCTGGGTTTCGTGCAGTACGGCGCCCGCCTCGCTCTCGACCGGTGGGAGACTCGCACCGCCTTGGTATTGTTCGCTGCGAATCTGACGTTCTTTTTCGTTAGCGTGCAGCTCTTCAGGGGGGCCCGCGCTAAAAACCGGCACCGGTTCGGGCTCGCAGTCTTACTTTTTGCGGGAGTGATGGGGCTGTTCTCCATTCTGCAATTCGCTTCCGGAGCACAGAAGATTTATTGGAGTTTTGATACCAGCGGCACCTTCTTAGGACCCTACGGCAATCCTGACCACTACGCCGGGCTCATGGAAATGCTAATCCCGGTGGCCGCCTTTTCTCTCGCTGAGCGACGGAGGTCGGTCGCAGCCATGGCGCTGCCCGGGCTTGCGGTCACCATCGCCGTCTCGTCGCTGCTGCTTTCTGGCTCCCGCAGCGGAGTGCTCGCCCTGGCAGTGGAGGTCATCATTGCAGTTGCGCTGGGCGCGTGGCATGCACGAACCACGCACAGGAGTGAAAGGCACGCCCCGGTGGCGCACCGGTCTCGCGTCGCCGCGAGCTTCATCACCTTGACCGCAGTGCTGCTGTTCTCCTGTCTGCTATTCGCGTGGGTGGATACGGGCGAGGTGGCGAAACGTCTGGGAGCGGTCGCCAGTCCCAGCGACACTTGGGCCGAGTGGTCCAGTTTCCGCCGAAGCGTAGCCCTCGATTCGCTGCGCATGTTGCGCGACCATAGCGTCATCGGAATCGGCCTGGGAAATTTTGAAACCGCTTATCCGCAATATCAGAGTTTCCCGACGGACCTGACGGTGGACTACGCGCACAACGATTACGCCGAAGCCATCGCCGAAACGGGACTGGCTGGCGCCGTCCTCATCTTTGCGGCATTGGCTCTTTTCTTTCGACTCGCCTTTCGAGATTGGGGCCGGCGTCTAAGTTCCGGTGACGATTGGATCGCGATGGGCGCTGCAGTGGGATGTTGCGGCCTGCTGGTCCACAGCTTTTTCGATTTCAATCTGCACATCCCAGCCAACGCGGCATGGTTTGCAGTCCTCGCCGGGATAGCAACTACCGATGAACCGGCACCCCGAAGGGCCTAACCGTCGTGGCAGTCCGCTCCGCAGAGGGTTCCACTCGGCGGCCGTCTGCGTCGCGGCCGTATACATTCGGTATCACTTTGGCGGGTTAGTCTGGCCGATTCGGCAACACAATCTCACCCGCTGCCACCCAGCCCTGGCAACAACGTAGACGCCAAAACGCTGGTTGAGACAGATTCCCCTCGGTAAAGGGAAGACAGAAGCCTTCTATACCTATCGTAAGTCAGCTAGTTAGGTTACGGCGCGGCCTTCTCCGTGAGCGATACTGGTGGGAAGCCCCTAATCCCGGTTAGCCCTCAGGATATGGCACGCGTTCTGCAATAACAGTGGGCCTTTCCCCCGCCTGTCTCTCAGATCTTGGCGAAAACGCTCTGATCTTCGCACCCGAATTTAAGAACTCCAACGTAGAGGAGTACACCGTGAACTCCAGGAATTCAGCTTTCAGGTTCTTAGCCGTAGCTGTTAGCTTGCTCCTCGCTTTTGGCACTGCCTTCTTATTTGGGCAGGATGAGGGCGTAGGTCCAGGCTGGGCTACCTCCGGTCGAATTTCTCT
>PMHI01000154.1:0-578 GCA_003156615.1 Acidobacteriaceae bacterium
TCTTTGGGCTTGGGCCCGTTCGCGGAAACGCTGCCCACTTCGGGCAAGGTGGGAGCGGCCGTGATGATTCTGGGGACGGACCTAACCGGTGCAACCAGTGTCACCTTTAACGGCACGGCGGCTGTTTTCAAAGTGGTCTCCAGTTCCGAAATCACGACCACCGTACCCACGGGCGCTACCACCGGTGAAGTCAAGGTGGAAACGCCCAGCAGCACGCTTTCGAGCAATGTGTCGTTCCGGGTGCCATAGGCTATCGGAGACGAGCTGGCGTTGGGAATTCTGGCAATAGTTGTCTGCCTCGGACCAAACACGCTCTACGCCCAACGCCAAGCGATCGATGTGAACAAATCCAGTTTAACGATCCGAGTCTTTAAGTCCGGCGCGTTCTCCGCGTTTGCACACGATCACGAAATACGAGCTCCAATTGACGAAGGTAAGATCGATTCTTCCGCGAGTCCAAGCGTTCAGCTGCGCGAGGACTCGCGCAAGATGCGTGTGCTCGATCCGGAGATCTCGGTTGACAAGCGCGCCGAAATCCAACACACCATGGAAGGGAATGTGGTTCTCGATGTCGAGCA
>PMHI01000154.1:589-8773 GCA_003156615.1 Acidobacteriaceae bacterium
GTCCCCTGCCGTCCGCTAAGCCTCAGCCAGAACGGTCCACGTTCGCGTTCCATGCGAAGTTGGATTTCGAAGAATGGACAACACAATCGTTCACCCGCAGCCCACTCTGCGACCATAGCAATCGTCTTGGGGTCCGATGGAAACTGAAATTCATATCCATTCGGCAACTCTCGCACGCTTTTTTTCAAACTGCGCAGTGCCGGTCCGAGTTCGTCAAAGTGCCGCTTCCGTGCTTCCGGGCTGAGCCCCAGGCGATCGCATGCAAAAGGGCTTTCGTGGGCTCCAGTTGAACCGCCGGTCGCCTGCTTATCATTGATGGAACTCTCGGCGGACTTCCCCGCGGCTGTTCTTGCCATAACCAATGTTGCCGGTAGCACGAGTGCAAGCGCGATGGATATCACTACACCATACTTGCTCGTTTTCATGATTTGAGTCTCCTCGATTCAAATTCCTGTTTGTCATGTGTTCGGCGTCATTGTTAAGCGGGCGTCCAGCCAAGCCTTTTTGCCTCAACGACTCGCCGGGGGAACGATTCTGTTCATGCGCAGATATTCCACCATCTGTCCGTAGTGGTCATAGGAGTGGGCTACCACGTCCTCGGCGAGTTGAAGGCGAGTTCTCTGACTAAGACTCGGCGCAGCGGCCATGGGCTTCAGCATGTTTCCTTCATCGATCGCAGCCATAGCCCGATGGAGCACCGCGAACGAGCCCTTGAGGTATTCAATGATCTGGGCCTTGGATTGGACGGTGTCGGGTCCTGTCTCAGACTCCTGATCGGCGGTTGGAGTCTGGTTGAGGATGTACGCGGCCATACGATAGTTGTTGGCGGCGAGGTGCTTGACCTGCTGGGCGAAGGTGCGGACACCCGTAAACTCGCCAACGGCTGGCGCGAAGGAGTATTTCTCCCCCGGCATGGCATCGGCGGCGGNNGCTGTTCTGCGCGCGAGCCAAGCCGCTGCTGCTGCCAAGGAGGAGCGAAAGAACCAACAGCCAGTGCGATGAGCTCATAAATACCTCCGTAGAGGCAGATACATGTCGTGCCAGCCTCTACTAAGACCGTACAACTTAAAGCTGACTTTAAGTCAAGCGGTATTTTGCAATTCGACGTCGCGCCAAGCGAACTTCAACCTGGCTGTGACCAACAGCGCGCTCTAAAATGCCAGTATGTCTGAGCTCTCCATTTCTGAAGTCGCGCGCCAGGTTGGGTTTCGGTCGTCCGCAATTCGCTATTACGAACGGATCGGGCTGCTCCCACCGCCGCGACGCGTGGGAAAGCAGAGACGTTACGACACGACTGCGCTCTATCGACTGGCAATCATTCAGCGAGCGCGACAACTCGGTTTTACGCTCGACGAAATCCGATTGCTATTCTTCGGCTTCGGCGATGTCGCGCGGGCTTCGGAGCGCTGGCAGAAGCTGTCCCAACGGAAGCTCGCGGAACTCGACAACTTGATGGATGGGATAAAGGCAGTCCGGCGCCTGTTGAAGAAAATGATGCAAAACTGCCGTTGCGAAACTCTTGATCAGTGCGGCAAGGGGATATTTCGCAGCTCGTGCGGGGACGTTACTGTGAACTCTCTGCCTGCGAATCTTCGGCGCGGCCGGTGAGCCTTCGGCATATCTAAGGAACCTCTGAAGAACTCCCCGATCCACAGGGGAAGCGGGCGATCAATTTGAAATCCACTCGCCTGCATGGTGACGATGGGCCGGAGACCCCGGTTTAATGGGGACACATCGGGGACACAATAAGGTGTTTCTTGCTGTTCCTAGAACGCCATCCAGTGCGTTCGTGTTCCTGTTGTTTGTTAGAGTTACGCTTAGCCATCCCGCTTTCACCGCGGTAACACGGGTTCAAATCCCGTCGGGGACGCCAAGCCTTTTCCGCGCGGTATTGGAGCGATTCTCGCCATGCCGCTCATTGGCTACCTGACGGCGAAGGTGGATAACCGCTATTTGATCGCATTTGGATTCTCTCTTTTCGGAGTTGCCAGATTGTGGTTCGGCACACTCAATCTTTCCATCGGACAATGGACATTTTTGTGGGCGATTCTGATCAGCGGCTTCGGCTCGGGATGTGTCTTCGTTCCGCTGCCGACGACCACCATGGCGTTTCTGAAGAACCAAGAAATCGGCAATGCCAGCGACCTCTACAATCTGCTGCGCAACATCGGAGGCAGCATCGGAATTTCGGTGGTCAACACCATCGTTGCACGCCACGAACAATTGCATCGCAACGAACTGAGGCGTCGCTGGCTCCGGGTCGCGCCACGGTTCAAGGAGTCCCTGGGAGGAATGCAACAGTACCTGAGCGCGCAGGGAGCTTCTTCCACTACGGCACTGCGGCAGTCCTACGGATTACTGAATCTGGCTCTCGACGGGCAGGCGCGTCTGTGGTCGTACGTGGATGATTTCCGCTACATCGCATTAGTCTGTTTTGGTGGTGTGCCCATCGTTTTCGCGCTGAAGAAAGCGGTCGGAAAAAAGGGCGCGGTCGGCGCAGGACACTAGCGAAAGGAATGTTTTAGGGTGCAACTCTGCTTGCCTGGTCCGAATCCCCGCTTCTCGCAAAGCAGGCGAGAAATGGGGCAGCCCGCTTACGCAGGTTTAGCCGAGGCCTTGACGACCCAGAGAGTGAGCGACGGGAGACATTCGGCTGGGTAACCCGGATCGGGCATTTTTCTGGCTCGGCCGCGGAATTGAGGCGGGCTGCTTTTGGGCCGATTCGCTTCCCGTCGATCCTCTCCTCGATGCCATCCGAGCGACCCCGCGCTTTCCGGACCTGCTAAGGATGGCTCACTTGGGAAACGTCTCTGACGCCGCCGCTATGTAATGAGAGAATTGGCGATGATCGAGCCGGTGTTCCCGCTCGCTTCTAAAATCACATACATTTCATTCGAAACAACGGATGACGTCATAGTTACTACCTCCTTGGTCTTGTAAAAAGGGTGTCGAAGCCTTCATGGCGATGCGTTGTCTTCGGCCCTCACCTCGGGAATGTATCGCCGAACATAGGAAGACCGCTGACAGATTCGGCCTTGGTCGCCTCTTCCTGCAAAACGTCCCAATGCTCTTTGAGAAGACCGTCTTCGAACCGGACAACATCGGCGGCGATCCAGGCGGCGGGCCTGCCCATCCCAGTGAAGCGGCCATGCGCTATGACGTAATCGCCCTCTGCGATGATGAGCTGGTTCTCATAGTGCAACGTCTCCGGCACTGAGCGGACGAGATTGAAAAGTCCTTCGCGGCCTGGTGCTATGTGTGCGCTGTGCTGTATGTAGTTCGGTGACCAGAAGCGTTCCGCCGCCGCATAGTCACGCTTGTTGAACAGTGTCTCGAATGCTTCGAGCACGATTGCCTTATTCCGCCCTGGGGACGAGTTGCTCATTTCTTCTCCTGTGCTTGTGAAGGGTAAATCGGCGCCCTCACAGCATGAGAGTATGCGCGTGATCCAGAAGTTGCAAGTATTTTCATGAAACCCAGTTCGCATATTGTCCGGTCTTCATTCTCCTGCTACCTATAATAATTGATATTTATCATTGATGCAGTGCGTTTTGTTGCACTCAGGCTAGCCGGCTTCCATCCATATAATGTAGAGTATGAAGATACTCTTGCGGTTCTTTCTGTCTGGAGCGATCCATGCGGATTCGGGAAGAAATGGTGATGGCAGATGGGTTATTCAAAGAGTGATAAGGCGGAGACACACACTCGGATCGTCAGAGTGGCCGCCAAGCGATTTCGCGAGCGCGGTCTCGACGGCATCGGCGTTGCCGATGTGATGAAGGAAGCGGGCGTTACTGTCGGGGGTTTCTACAAACATTTCGATTCACGCGATGAACTGGTGGTCGAGGCTCTAGCCACCGCATTCCAGGACCTCGACGGCTGGGAGGAACATACTGACACGCTAACCAAGGCTTTGGAGAACTATTTGTCCGAAGAGCACCGGGATGCGCCGGGGGCAGGCTGCGCGTTGGGCGCATTGCTGGGTGATATGTCTCGGGCGAGTCGATCGGCGAAAGCTGTACATACCGCACGACTCAAACGCACCTTGGCTTACTCGACGGGCCTTGTTCCTCCAAATGGCACCTCTGATCGGCGCGCCCCTGCGATCCTCACGATTGCTAGGAGCGATCAATCTTTCTCGTGCCGTGTCAGACCCGAACCTTTGACGAGAGATTCTCCAACGGACTCGCGATGAGCTGATCAGTTTGAACAAATCAGCGTAGGCTCAGTTGGCGGGGGATGCATCTCGGGCGGGGGTTCGCCAGGCAGTTAGGAATTCACCCAGATAGGCACGTCCCGTCGCCGTCTTCCCGCTGATAGCGACCGAGCCCGTGAATCGCAACGGCCTCACCTCTGCGCAATTGGTTGAAGCCGCGAGCGATACAGCCTCCCAATCGTCGGGCACGATTTGGTTAGGTACTCTCTGATTGGTCTTGAGAAACGCCCGTGCACCCTAGATCTGTCCGTCCTGCCGTTACACAACAGCATTTCCCAAGACTTGTCGGTTTTTTCGTAGGCACAAAAAGGCACAGACTGTTGGGCATTCAGCTCACCGCGACCCAGCAAAATCGCGTAGAGAAACGATCAGCTATCGCTTTCCAGCGGCAATGGCTCGGAGGCCGCGCTATACTTTTGCGGTGGGGACATTTGAGCTATTGAACGAGCGACGCGAACGGCCGGTTGATGGCCCGGAGCGAATCCACGGGTCGGCCGATTGAGGCTCGCGATGCTTTTATCGCGGCTACTGCCGAAGTTCATGGACTCACTCTCGTCACGCGCAACACGTCGGATTTCGAGCCCACCCTGAAAGTGACTATCAACCCTTGGACCTAACAGCTGACTAGGTTTTACTGAAGCGCAGTGCCTCGGCAGTACCAACGGCGCCAACCCCTGGGTCTGTGCGGCGCTCTAAACTCAGCCCCTCCTGTTGGCAGCATTGTCCATAATCTCCAGCGCACGATCGATGATCGCAACTCCCCAAAACGCCCTCTGAGCGGACAAGGGCCATCTGCGCTGTTCTTGAATCTGTGGCCCGTCTTGACCGCGAGGTGGCGGACAATGGATTCATATGCCAAACTAAAAATAAAGACTTAACGTTGCATTGGTGCTTCTCTAACCGAAAATCGGATAGAGATCGGGAGAATATCAAAGTGAATAGAAATCGTTCTCTGTCTCCGGTGCTTTGCCTTTTCCTCGTTGTGATGGGCGCTCAAGCTGCGACCAAACAGGAGTCTGTGCTTCGGGCGAGACTGGACACCGGCCTTCGCGTGGTAGTGATCCACAACGCGCTCGCTCCCGTAGCGACCGTCGAGATGAACTTCATGGTTGGAGGTGACGAAACTCCAGTTGGTTTTCCGGGGATGGCTCATGCTCAGGAGCACATGGCGTTTCGCGGATGCTCGGGTATGACGGCCGACCAGACGGCAGCCATCTACGCGCAGCTGGGCGGTAGAAACAATGCAGACACGCAGCAGACCATCACGCAGTTCTTCGCCACCGTTCCAGCGGCGGATCTCGACGTTGCTCTTCAGGCCCAGGCGGCGTGCCTGCGCGGTATCGACGATTCTCAGCAGCAATGGGCCGAGGAGCGCGGCGCGATCGAGCAGGAGGTCGCTCGCGATCTCTCCAATCCCACCTACAAGTTCATCAGCCGCCTCAACGAGGACATGTTTGCCGGCACTCCATACGCACACGACCCGTTGGGTACGAAAAGTTCGTTCGNNAATGGTTCGGCAATATTCCTGATCATCTACTCCCAGTGAGGCCGACTGTCGATCTCAAGCCCATTAAGTCGGAGAAGTTTACGCTCGACAGTAATCTCCCATATATGCTTGGCTTTATTGCTTACCGGCTCCCCGGAACCGACTCACCGGATTATGCGGCCAGCCAGATTCTCGCCGACGTGCTGGCCAGCCAACGTGCCGACCTTTATGGAATGGTACCGGCGGGGAAGGCCCTGGCGACGGAGTTCGGAATGGCGGAAACCTACCCGAAGGCCAGTGTGGGCTACGGAGTAGTGGTTCTGCCCTCTGAAGCGAACGCCGACGGTGCGATTAACGAGATGCGTGGCATTCTTGCGAACTATGCCCAGAAGGGCGTGCCTGAGGATCTGGTCGCCGCGGCCATTCGGAGTGAGATTGCTCAGGCCGAGTTTCAGCGGGACTCCATCCCCGGCCTGGCCAACGTCTGGTCGAATGCGCTGGCAGCCGAAGGGCGTACGTCTCCCGAAGAGGACATTGAAGCCATCAAACGCGTCACTCTTGCCAGTGTAAACCGCGTTGCCAAACTCTACCTCGCTGACCAAAACTCGATCACGGCGATCTTGAAGCCGGTTCCAACCGGAGAGCCAGTCGCAGGCAAGGGTTACGGCGGCGCCGAGGAAGTAACCTCAGCGCCGAGCAAGCCTGTGGAGCTTCCCGCATGGGCGGCGAGCGCACTGGCTCAGTTCAAAGTTCCTGCAAATTTCATCGAGTTTTCCGACACAAAGCTGCCCAACGGGATTCGTTTGATCGTTAAAACGGATCGGACCAGCCCAACCGTGTCGGTCGCAGGCGCGGTAAAGCACGACTCCGATCTGGAAACGCCGCCCGGGGAGGAAGGCGTCTCTGACATCCTCGACGGCCTGTTTTCCTACGGAACGCAGACGCTGGATCGGCTGGCATTCCAGAAGGCGCTAGACGACGTCGCCGCAAACGAGAGCGCGGGTTTCCATTTTTCTTTGGATGTGTTGAAAGAGCATTTCTCTCGTGGTATCGAACTCCTTGCGGATAACGAGCTCCATCCCGCGCTGCCGGCTCAGGCCTTCACCGTCGTCCAGCAGCAAACGGCGCAATTTGTCGCAGGACAGCTCCGGAGCCCAGGGTACCGAACCTCGCGCGCCCTCGATGTGGCGTTGCTGCCGGCCGGCGATCCCACCTTAAGGGAGGTGACTCCGGCTACTGTTGGCAAAATCACTCTTGACGATGTGAAAAAATTTTATGCCGCCGCCTTTCGACCGGATCTGACCAACATCGTTGTGATTGGAGACGTGACGCCGGAGGAAGCCCAGTCAGTGATCGGGAAATGGTTCGGCGATTGGAAGGCCGCAGGACCCAAACCGAACGTCGAGTTGCCACCCGTCCCTCTCAACAAACCCTCCGCCGCAAATGTGGCCGACACGCAAGCCGTGCAGGATTCAGTCACTCTTTCAGAGCAACTGAATCTCAATCGTTTCGATCCGGACTACTATCCGCTGCAACTGGGCAATCACGTCCTCGGCGGAGGCTTTTACGCCACGCGCTTATATCACGACTTGCGGCAGGTGGCGGGCTATGTCTATACGGTGGACGTAAGTCTCAGAGCATCGGAGAGCAGGGCTACGTATTCCGTCCTCTACGGTTGTAACCCGGAAAATGTCTCCAAGGCGAGAGCGCTGATTCAGCGCGATCTGGAACAGATGCGGACTCAGGACGTCTCTGCCGGCGAGCTGCAACAGGCTAAGGCTCTGCTTCTGCGGCAGATTCCCTTGGAAGAGTCGAGCGAGGAGTCGGTTGCGGGAGGAATTCTCGGGAGGGCACTAATCGGCCTGCCGCTTGACGAGCCGATACAGGCAGCAAAGCGATACGCAGAACTGAACGCAGAGCAAGTGAAGGCCGCATTCGCAAAGTACCTGCGTCCCGACTATTTTGTTCAAGTCGTTCGTGGGCCAGCTCCGCGATAGCCCGGGAGGCGGCCCACTACGGTCCCAAATGATCCGGTGATGCTACGCATCAAGCGGAATTTGTAAAAGGATACCGCGTTCACAGTGACTGCGTGTTTTTTTCGCACCCCGCCATTTTTTGTTGAATGAGAGTTCCGGCGCAGCGGTGTCACAGCCCCACCTTGCCACCGCCAAAATGCGAAGCGAGTCGAAGGAAAACTGGGTGCCAACCCGGTTTGACGTGGGTCCATTTATGGGTCCGGCTTTCGGGCCCGGGTTCGTAAGTTCTTGAAAAATATGCTCTCGCTCCCGAGCGTTCTCCGTAACTCTCTAACTACAAAGCACCTTGCAACTTTCACATGGTGGGCGAAACGGCATCAAAACTGCGCACCGAGTTGGGCGAATCGCTGGCGACCGTACAGGGGTTTGATGTTCCGCTGACAGAGGCTTGGGAGGGAGAGTGTTTAACGGTCGAGCCAGCCGCCGCGAAACCCTGCGCGCCGAAG
>PMHI01000606.1 GCA_003156615.1 Acidobacteriaceae bacterium
GCCGGAGTTTGCCGAGAACTGGCGGACGCAAGCTGCGGAAATTCAGCGCGATCCTCAGTTTAAGCAGGGCGTGAACGTTGAGATCGTAGTGGTCGATGGAACGCATGATGTGAGGGCTCGTTTCTTCGAACGTGGAGTGGGAGAGACGCAATCGTCGGGGACAGGTTCTTGCGCATCGGCGATGGCTGCGATGGCGATGGGCAGGGCGAAATCGCCGGTACGGGTACATACTCCGGGTGGAATCCAGACCGTGCGCCAGGAAGGAAACCTGGTGTTCTTGCGTGGAATGGCGCGGCTGGTGTGCCGGGGAGAGTTTTTTCTGAGTTAGGCCGATCGCTGCGCCGGATGCAGCTTTGTCATCAGCAATCCGATATGTGTTGATCGCACTCTTTCAAAACAGGCGTCTTGCCGCATGGCTTCTTCCACTACTCCCGGTATCAGGCCGCCTGCCCTTCGGCCGGGAGATACGGTTGGTATCGTGGCGCCGGCCAGCAACGTCAAGCGCGCCGATCTGGAAGCTGGCTGTCAAGGGTTGCGGCGCGCGGGCTATCGGCCGTTTTATTTCGATTCCATTTTTGAGCAGGATCTTTACTTTGCGGGCTCGGTGGAGCGCCGGGCGCGTGAATTGGAAGAAATGTTTTCGCGCGAGGACGTGCGGGCGATTGTTTGTGCGCGCGGCGGCTACGGTGCGAACTATCTGCTCGAAGCCCTGCACTTGGAGAAGATCAAGGCCCATCCGAAAGTTTTTGTGGGCTACAGCGATATCACCGCGCTGCTCACTTATTTTGTAGATGCCGCAGGCTTGGTGACCTTTCATGGGCCCATGGTAGCGAAGGATTGGGCGCATGAAGATGGCGTGGAGATGGCTTCCTGGCAGGCTGCGCTGGCCAGTGCGGTGGCCTGGGAAATCAATCTGGACGCGGGTTCTGGAGTGAGTGGATGGGTGGAGGGAACCGCCGAAGGAATTCTCTACGGCGGCTGCCTCTCCATCCTGGTGGCTTCGCTGGGGACGCCCTATGAGATTCGCACGGAAGGAACGATTTTGTTTCTCGAGGACGTGGCGGCGAAACCTTACCAGATTGACCGTATGCTGATGCAGTTAATGCTGGCGGGCAAGCTGGATGGAGTGCAAGGAATGGTGTTTGGCGAAATGCGGGATTGCCTGCAGACGGCAAATCAAGGATACACGCTCGAGGAAGTAGTGTTGCGCATTGTGGGCGAGTTGGGAGTGCCCGTAGCATATGGGGTCCCATCGGGCCATGTGACGGCAGGGAACATCACACTGCCGATCGGCGTGCGGACCGGGTTGACGGTGAGCGGCGGCCAGGTGAGCTTGAAGATTCTCGAGGGGGCGGTGACGGCGGGGGAAAAGAGCTAAGCGCAAAGGACGCGAAGTGCAGGCGAAGTTCGCGCAGAAAAGCATGGACAGAAACAAGCACATTCATTTGATCGGTATTTGCGGGACGGCGATGGCGGCGCTGGCTGGCATGCTGTCGCAACGGGGGTTTCGCGTGACCGGCTCGGATGCCGCGGCGTATCCTCCCATGTCGGATTTCCTGGCGCAACTCGGGATTCCGGTGGCTCAGCCCTTCGATGCGCGGAATCTCGAGCCTCGTCCGGATTTGATTGTGGTAGGCAATGCGATTTCGCGGGGGAATGTCGAAGTGGAGCAAGCGCTCGACCAGCGCATTCCCTTCTGCTCGCTGCCGCAATTGCTGCATGAGGAATTCTTGCTGGACAAGGAAGTGTTGGTGGTGGCGGGAACGCACGGAAAGACCACGACGACCTCGATGCTGGCGTGGATTTTTCACACGGCGGGGATGCAACCGTCGTTTCTCATCGGAGGGATTGCGGAAAACTTTGGATCGAGTTTCCATCTGGGCCAGGGAAAGCATTTCATTTTGGAGGGTGACGAGTACGATACGGCGTTTTTCGACAAGGGACCAAAGTTTCTGCATTACTTTCCGGAGGCAGTGATCCTGACTTCTGTGGAGTTCGATCACGCCGATATTTACAAGGATCTCGATGCTGTCGAGACCGCGTTCAAGCGTCTGGTAAATCTGATTCCGCGTCGGGGACGGATTGTGGCTTTCGATGGAATGACGGATAGCGCCAGTGAAAGCGTCAGCCTCGAGCGCTGCTTGAGCAAGGCGTTTTGCCCCGTGGAGCGCTATGGCACAGGGACGCACGCGGACTGGCGAGTCACTAACCTGAAATTGGAGCCGGGAGGCACTTCGTGGTCCGTGTTGCACGACGGTCGACCCTGGATGGATCTTGAGTTCCCGCTGGCGGGCGAATACAACGTGTGGAATGCAACCGCGGCAGCGGCGCTGGCTGCCGGGTACGGCGTCGCGAAAGAGGAGATTGTGGCGGCGCTGAAGACGTTCAAGAGCGTGAAGCGGCGCTTGGAAGTTAAGGCGCAGGTGAACGGCATCACCATCATTGATGACTTCGCGCATCATCCCACGGCCATTGCCGGCACACTGAAGGCATTGCGAGCGCGATATGCGGGGGCGCGGTTGTGGGCGATTCTGGAGCCGCGGTCGAACACGCTGCGGCGGCGCGTGCTGCAGGGCGATCTGGCGCGGAGTCTCGCGTTGGCGGACGAAGTTGTGGTGGCAGGCGTATTCCGTTCCGAGGCCGTGCCGCTGCATGAGCGGCTGGAATTGCCAGAACTGGCGGCGGATATTCAGAAGCAGGGCAGCCGTGCGCGGTTGTTTGAGGATGCCGAAGAAATCGTGAAGATCATCGCTCCGGAGATGCGCAGCGGCGATGTCGTGGCCATTCTTTCAAACGGCGGCTTTGGCGGGATTTACGAGAAGCTGCCGGCGCGGCTGCGGGGATTGGCGGGCGAAGCCGCCGGTGTCAATGCAGCGAATGCGGCAGGAAAACGATGAGACATTCGACCCTGACGGCAGGCCCCGCGCGCCGGATTCTTCGCTTCGTTCTGCTGATGGGGATGGCTCTGGCGCGTTCGAGCGCTGCCACCAACTACACAATCTCTCTGGCAAATCCGCAGCAGCATCTCCTCGAAGTGCAGATTCTACTGCCGGAAGGCGCGGCGCAGCGGCAGTTACAGCTTCCGGTGTGGAATGCGCTGTATCAGGTGCGCGACTTCGCGCAATACGTGAACTGGGTGCGAGCGAAAGACCGTTCGGGCCACCCGCTTGCTGTGCGCGCGTTGGACACCAGCCGGTGGCAGATCGCGGATGCGCAAGGCGGCGCCGTGGTTGAGTATCAGATCTTTGCAGATTCGCCCGCACCCTTCGGCACCCAGTTCAACTCGCATCATGCATTTCTTAATCTGGCTGAGGTTCTCATGTATCCGGTGGACGCACGCAACGGGCCGATGGTCGTGCGCTTCAGCCAGGTGCCCGGGGGCTGGCAGGTCGCCACGCCGCTGACCTCAATGCCCGAGGGCAGGTTTAGCGCGGAAAGCTACGACCGGCTGGTGGACTCTCCGGTTGAGATCGGAGGGTTTCAGGAATCCGACTTCGACGAAGGCGGCGGACACTATCGCGTGATCGTTGACGCCGAATCCGGCGACTACGACATGGAAAAGATTNNGGACCGGCGGGCGGAGGCATGGAGCACTCCTACTCGACCGCCATCTCGGTGAACGCCGATGTGCTGGCTGGGGCTCCCGACGTACTGGCTTCGGTGACGGCGCACGAGTTTTTTCACTTATGGAATGTGAAGCGCATTCGTCCTCAGACGCTCGAGCCGGTGGATTACAGCCGCGAGAATTACACGCGAGCGCTTTGGTTTAGCGAAGGATGCACCAGCACGGCGGCCGATATCATCCGGTTGCGCGGCGGGCTGCTCGAGGAGCGCCCCTTCGAGCACGAGCTGGCATCCGGGATCGCCGAACTGGAACACCGTCCAGCGCACCTGACGCAGTCGGCGGAGGAGTCGAGTCTGGATGCGTGGCTGGAGGGCGAGGCCTATTACCGGCGCCCGGAGCGCAGCATTTCCTACTATAACAAAGGAGAATTGTTGGGCATCACGCTCGATTTGGCGGTGCGCGAGGCCAGCCATGGGCAAGCGTCCCTGCGCGAGGTCTTTCAATGGATGAATCAGAATTATGCAAAGAAGGGCCGGTTTTTCCCCGATTCGGACGGCGTGCGTGAGGCTGCCGAGGCGGTGAGCCATGCCGATCTGGGATGGTTTTTCGCGAAGTATGTTTCGGGTACGGAGGAGATTCCCTGGAATGACTTCTTCCGCAGCGTGGGACTGCGTCTGATCGAGGGCACGACTAGGGTAGCGGATGCTGGGTTTGCCGCCTCGCGAAACTTTGACGGTCCCATGGCCGTGACGGCGGTGACGACAAGCAGCGAGGCTGAGGGAGCGGGCCTGCAGGTGGGTGACACGGTGCTCGAAATCAACGGGAAGTCGGCGGGACAGGAATCCTCGCAGGAGATGGAGCGGTTGAATCCGGGCGACACGATTACGGTGAAGATCCGCGCCCGGCGCGGTGGAGAGCGCGAGTTGAAGTGGAAAGTGGGAAGCCGCGACGAAATCTCATACGAACTTAGAGACATGGAAAACATTACCCCCGAGCAGCGGACCCGCCGGGCAGCGTGGCTGAAGGGCGAGGCGGAAGTTCCGCAAGCGACACAGCCACGCTAGAGGCACACTTGCCCCAGGGGCACACTCAAAATGATCCGCACCATCGTGATGCTGACTTTCTGGGGACTGGCCGCGCCCCTGGCGGCGCTCATCGGATTTCCCTGGACGTTCATCACAGGTGATATTCGCCTGCTATATCGCCTGTTCATGTTTGGCGCGTGGAATGGCGTGCGGCTGACCGGAGTGCGGGTGCAATCGGCGGGGCTCGACCAGCTGGACCCAGCGCGCACCTATATCTTCATGTCGAATCACTTGTCGAACCTGGATCCGCCGATTACGATTCCGTTGATTCCGCGGCGCTCTTCCGTGATGGTGAAGAAGGAGTTGTTCAGCTATCCGATCCTGGGCCGGGCGATGCGGATGGGCTCGCTGGTGCCAGTGGATCGCGGCCATCGCGACGCGGGCATCGAGTCGGTGCGGTTTGCCAAGCAGGTCGTGCAGCAGGGCATTAACATGACGATTTACGTGGAAGGTCATCGCTCGTTCGATGGCCGGCTGCTGCCGTTTAAGAAAGGGCCGTTTTATTTGGCCATGGAGTGCGGAGTTCCGGTGGTCCCGATCACAATCACGGGCACGCGCTCTCTGATGCCGAAGGGGAGGTTCGCGATCACGCCGGGAACGGCTACGGTGATTTTTCATTCGCCGATCGAGCCAAAGGATTTCGGCAGCCGGGAGGGTCTGATGGAAAAGGTGCGAGCGGTGATCGACAGCGGACTGCCGGAAGAGTACCGGCAGAGCTCTGCCGCCCCGGAGGTCAGGGGGTCGCACCGAGAGAATGCGGAAGGTTGAATGCGCAGCAGCAATCGTTCCGCCTCACTTTTTTGGAACCATCGCCCGAACCGCGCGCGCAATCTCCGGCAATCGGGGAAGGATTGCCGAATACTTCAACCACAGTTTGTGATCGACGGCGGGAGCGCCGCTGACCAGAGCTTTTGCGGGAACGTCGTTCGCCACACCGCTTTGCGGAGTAACGATGGCGTCGTCGCCGACCTTGCAGTGGCCGACCACTCCGACTTGGCCGGTCAAAATCACTCGATTGCCGATTTCGGTGGAACCGGCAAGGCCTACCTGGGAGCAGAGCAAAGCATCTTCGCCAACCTGCGATCCGTGGCCTACCTGCACCAAATTGTCGATCTTAACGCCGCGCCGGATGCGGGTTTCGCCGACGCTGGCCCGGTCGATACAGGAATTCGCCTGGATTTCCACGCCGTCTTCGATGACGACTGGGCCAGGCTGCGGAATCTTGTGCCAGTGTCCCTCCTGCGTCTTGGCGAAGCCAAAGCCGTCGGAGCCGATCACGACGCCGTTGTGCAGCAATACGTTGTTGCCGATGCGGCAGTTTTCGCGAACCACGGCGTGCGCATGGGCGAAGAAGTTCTTGCCGATCTTTGCTCCGCGATAAATGACGACATGCGCGAGCAGCACGGCGTGGTCGCCGATCTCAACGTTCTCGTCGACGACAACGTAGGGGGCGATGTGGGCCTTCTTCCCAATCTTTGATGTGGGGTCGACGATCGCTGTGGGATGAATTCCAGGCTCATAGCGCAGCGCTTGGTGGAAGAGTTCGAGGGCGCGGGCGAAACTTAGATACGGGTCCTCTACGCGCAGCATGGCTGTCGGGAGGACGGGAAAGTTCTCGGCTACGATCACGGCTGCGGCCTTGGTGAGCCGGGCCGCGGCGGCATATTTGGGGTTGGCGACGAAGGAGATTTCTTCCGGCCCAGCTTGCTCGATGCCGTTGAGCCCGGAGATCTCGGTGTCGGGAGAGCCGTTTTCGAGGCGCGCGTTGAGGGCGGAGGCGATCTGAGAGAGTTTCATGGTATAGGGATAGACGCCGGTAAATCGTACACCAGTTCTGGAGCGGGCATGGAGCTTCGCGGTAAAAGCGGCGATCAGCGTTTGACGCGGGACATCACGGCAGCCGCTCACGGTCTGCGCTAGCTCATCCGTTTACCTGCAGAACAGACACGGCAGTTTCTCACGAAATAGAAGGCCAACCATGAAAACGTGAGAACTAAGGTATACTCGCGCCGTTACCGAAATGGAACTCGGTGTTCACCGCTACAGGAACCCATCCTGGGCAGATCGCAAAGGACCGCCGCATGACGCCCGAGCAAGCGCTGGAAAGTCTTCGAGACAACCCTCGTTACTTTCTAAAATATTATCCTCTCTCCACCGCCGGCGCCACAGACCACCATGTTCCCAACGCCAGGAATCCGTTTGACTTCATTTGGTATAAGCGCGCCGGGGTCGACGCACGAGGAAAGCAAAGTCACGTTGGGGCGTCGCGGCCAGTCCATGGATTGACAAAATTGTTTCCAAAAGTGTCCTTGGACATCTCATCGTTCCGGATCGGCCGCGTTCAATTTGAGCATGGCACTGCAAATCATCACTTCCAGGCACTCAGTGTGCCGATGGACTATTACGACACGATCAGTACCCCTCCCTTAAACATCAATGCCATGCAGGCGTACCTGTTGGACAATGCCGGCGCCGACGACATTATGATTACGGGTCAACTGTCGGGCTGCTGCTTTTGTATCAGACCCTACGCCGGGGGGCTGGCCTGTGCTCACGTGCACCCGCGTGGTTATCCAGGGGGCGCTGCCGCCGCCGCAGCGCTGCAAGCGGATCTGACGGCGAACGGTCACTTCGCACACTATCCGGGGGCGCTCACCACCTTTGGCCGACAAAACTATCCGGAGCATGCCACGCTGATCGGCGTTCGCAGCGCTGGCATGTGGCAACTCTTCGCGCAATTCTCCAACAATTCCCACCAAACGCTCAACCATCCCTCCGCTCAGATCTACCCGTTACCGCTCGCGCCCTTGTAAATCCCCGACTGGGGGGCATCTTTTAAGTTGGCGGCGGACAGCGTGCCAAGACTTGTGGGAAACGCGAGGATGAGAACAACCCGCAATTTCAGGTTCAGGATCGAAATCCCCGCAGCCCTGTCTCTGCAAAGAACGAAAGAACGTGGAGATGAAGGACTGCCCCCGCCCGTGGAGATCGAGACTCTTCGAACCTACTCCTCGAACATCGGGACTTGGCGCTGGTCGTCGGTGGGGCCGCGGCGGGGGCGGCGGGTGGCGCCGATTACGGCCAGGACCGACAGGGATTCCAGGGCGGTGCGGGGGACGAAGATGCGCTGGGTGTTCGAGCGCTGGTCGGGAGGGTTGACGAGATAGCCTTCCGGCATGTTTTGGGTTAGATCGGAGGGCATCAGGCCTTCGAGGATTTCGTTGTCCTTGAAGCGCAGGCGCACCCACAGGCCCTCGGAGCGGGGACGGGAAGTGAAGGTCTTGCGGGTCAGCGATTCGGAGTCGCCGAACTCGCGCACGAAGTAGACGCCCTTGATCTCGCGCAGGTCCATGGCGACGACGTTGCCGGAGGTATTGAGCAATTCCAGTTTGCCTTCATTGAGGAATTGCGTCGGCGAGACGTAGCCGGAAACGGAATCCCGGTCCATTTTCCGGACGATGACTTTCTTGTGGGTCGAGGGCATGGGTCGGACTTCGGGCTTCGGCTTTCGGGCCGCGCCAAGACAGGTTGGTTCAGCCGAAGCCCGAGGGCTGAAGCTCGAAGCCCGACTCATTCTCGCACTAATTCGGAAGAAATCTCACGAATCCACGTTGGCAGTAGCCAAATTGTTAACGTTGTGCTATTCCTTTAAGTTGTCTTGGCTCCGCGCAAGTTTCGATAAGTGATTTGTCTTGAATGAGTTGTGTAGGGTTGGATGTGGAGTTGCCGGGGTTGGGCCGAGTTATCCTGTGCAAATCTTGTGGAAAACGCTGGTGGCAGGCTGGATTGCGCCTGCGCTGCGCAGGTAAGGAAGCGAGCCAAGCGCGCGATTGTTGGGTCGAAAAAAAGGCGACCCTTCGGCGTGCTTCGCTTGCCCAGGGCAGGCTCCTGCGCGCGGTTCGCCGGGGTCCTTCGCGAGACAAGAAAGCGTCTTGCTCGGGATCACAATCCCGGACGACAGTTCCGTGGTTGCGTNNGTGCAAGACATAGCGCGCACCACCGGAATCACTCTTTACCTGACCGGGGGCGCGATTCGCGATATCATCAGCGGGTTCACGATCCGCGACCTGGATTTTACGGTCCAAGGCAACCCCCTCAAACTCCAAAAAGACTTCGAACGAGCGGGCGCACAAATAGCCGGCCATGACGAAGACGTCCGCACGCTGTTTCTGGTGCTGCCGGGCAATGTGCGCGCAGAGATCGGCATGGCGCGTACCGAGGTCTATGAGAAGGTGGGCAGGGCGCCAGTGATTACGCCGGCCAGTATACAGGAAGACTTGCGCCGGCGCGATTTCACGGTGAACGCCATGGCGCTGTCGCTGAACGAAGGGTCGCGCGGGCTGCTCCTTGATCCCTTCAACGGCGTGGCGGATATTGAAGCGAAGCTGCTTCGCATCCTGCACAATTATTCGTTCCTGGAAGATCCCTCGCGGTTGATTCGCGCCACGCGCTTTGCGGTGCGCTTTCACTGGCCTCTCGAAGAGCGCACGCAGGAGCGCTACAACGTGGCCAAAGAGAACAAATACATCGAGCACATTTCGCGCAGCGCGGTGGGACATGAGATTGCGCAACTGGCGCATGAAGATGATCCGTTGAGCGTGGTGCGGGCGCTCGAAAAGGAAGACTGGCTCAAGGTGCTGCATCCGCACTGGTCATCGGCCAAGGTGGATACGAACGGGCTGGCGCAGTTGATGAAGACGCGCCAGCAAATGGTGGACCTGGGCTATACGGTCGATCCGTCGGCCGCGGTGATGCACTTTCTGACGGCACGGCTTTCAGAGAAAGATGTCGCGGATTTGCGGCGGCAGATCCCGCGCAAGGATTTGATCGAGTCGTGGCGCGACATCGA
>PMHI01000766.1:0-7929 GCA_003156615.1 Acidobacteriaceae bacterium
ATTACTAATGGGTTGCCTGTCCATCGGAATCGTTGTCGTGGCGCTCACCGGGAACCTTTGATGCCTGTGGAAAAGTTCGAGACCCACTGCGAAATCGCCTCGCCGTTTTCCCTCGGAACACTCGTTCTGTTAAGCTTCCCTCTCACCCAGGCGCGTGGAGGGTTCGCATTTTTGTGTTGAAGAATTTACTCTGCAAGAGTGTACTCGGCTTGGTGTTTTCCATCTTTCTCGCGCCGGCCGACCGTGGTTTGGCGTCCCCCCCCGGTTGCGAAAAAGGATGACGTCCTGCTGTCTGCCATGCAGCAGGAATTGCAGCGGGCTCACGAAAGTCTCAGCAAGCTCGATCCCGCGCCCTACTTCCTCAGCTATTCCGTCCAGGACAGCAGTCTTCGATTGGCCGTCGGCAGCCAGGGAAGCCTGCTCACCTCGACTTCCGGCCGCCGGCGCTCTGCCGATGTGATCCTCCGCATCGGAGCGCCGGCGCTCGACAATGCCCACGAGGAGAAGGAAAACCTCGCCCTGAACATTCCGCACAGCATCGTCAGTCCTTCCCTCCTCTTCGACGAACTTGAAATTAAGCGCGTGACCACCAACAAGGACAGGCTCCCTGACTATCCCGCCCCGCCGCTGGTGACGGGGCGGTAGTGGAGCGGTTTGTATCTTTTCACTCTCCTTGCGATGAGAACTGGATTCAAATCGAAAACAACCGCAATGGCTGCCTCGTCGCTAGCTCACCCTGGGGCGATGGAGTGGAGCGCTGGTCCGGCCGCTCCAATTCGAAGCTCTGCCCGCTGCTACAATGCCCTGTTTCGCATAACTTGCAGCTGAGCCGACCCAGGAACTTGCGGGACTATATCCGCGTACTGTCTTGTAGGGAGTGCTTGGGTCCCGTGTTGTCTCAGAATCCAAGCGAAGTCCACACTGCGCAAGTCCAGAATTTCGCGGCATTGCGGCTCGGCAGGTCAAGATTTCCGGGGAGCCTCGTTTGGAAGACGTTCAGGTAGTTGCGATGCTGGTGCGCCGCTGTGTTGCGGGCGACGCCGCTGCCTGGGAGGAAATCGTTCAGACCTACAACCGGCGTATCTATAACATCTGCTATCGCTTCGCGGGATCGGCCGATGATGCCGAAGACCTTGCCCAGGAAGTTTTCATCAAAATGTACCGCACGCTGGCGAGCTATGACAGCTCGAAGGGGGCGTTCGTGACCTGGGTCACCACGATTACCCGCAACCTGCTGGTCGATCATTTCCGCAAAACCAAGCAGGACCGAATTACCGACTCGCTGGACGCCACATCATCGGCGCATGAAGACGCGCAGCCCCTCAGTGAGCAAATTCAGGACCAATCCGCGCCGCCCGACGCTCGCGTACGCAGCCGGGAGGTCGGAGAAATCGTTCACGCCGCCCTGGCGAAACTTTCCCCTGAACTTCGTGAGGCATTGATTTTAAGGGACTTGCAGGATTTTGACTACCGTGAAATCGCAACCGTTTTGAAGGTACCGGAGGGCACTGTGAAATCTCGAATAAATCGTGGGCGGGCGGAACTTGCCCGGCTATTACAACGTACCTATAGGCAGGTGATGTGATGCCAGACCACACCAGTCACGGAATGCAGTGTCACGAGTTTGACGTTCTGCTCAGCGACGCGCTGGATGGCGTTCTGACGGGCGCTCAACTCGAGGGCTTCCACGCCCACGCACGGAGTTGTTCCGTGTGCGGGCCGCTGTTCGCCGAAGTCTCGGCGGGCCGCAGCTGGCTGAAGGATCTCAAGGAGGTGGAGCCTCCAGTCAGTCTGGTCCACAATATTCTGGCATCCACAACGGGCGTTGACAGCCAACGCCTGCGGGTGAACGTCTCGACGTCCCAGCAGCCGCACGTGACATGGGTAGAGCGGGTGCAAGACTGGGTCTCGGGAGCCATGCAGCCAGTCGTGGCTCAAGTTTGGACCACGGTGCGGCAGCCGCGGTTCGCTATGTCGTTTGGCATGGCGTTCTTCTCGCTGTCGGTGGCCCTGAGCGTACTCGGCGTGAAACCCGCCGACCTGCGCTCGGTGAGCCTGCGACCGGCTGCGATACGGCATACGTACTACAATACGCAAGCCCGCGTCGTACGGTATTACGAGAACATCCGGTTCGTCTACGAGGTGGAGTCGCGCGTGCGCGAACTCAAGCGCAACGTAGAGCCAGCGGAACGGCCTGCGGGTGAATCCGCGCCGGAAAAGAAAGAGCACAAGAACGACACAACACAACAGCCCGAGCAGAAGCAGGAGCGCAACTACAGCCAGACNNGATCTGCCTGTAGTGTCGGTGACCACGTACAGGAGGTTCGTATGAACTGCGCCACGCACAATGACATTGCTGCGGTCGCTTTTTGCCGCACCTGCGGCAAGCCGCTTTGCGGCACCTGCACCCGCGATGTTCGCGGAGTGATCTACTGCGAGCCCTGCCTCGCAGCCCGTCTGGAAGGCACCGCGCCAGCCGGATTCGTCCCCCCACAGACCACCTATCAGCAAACCGTTTATCCGCCGGTCGGAGCGCCCGTGGCAGGTCCGAGGCCCCCAGGCTCCGGTCCGAATCCCGCGGTGGCCGGCATCCTGGCCGGATTCTTCCCCGTTGGCGTGGGAGCGGTTTATTGCTCGCAATACGCGAAGGGGCTGGCCTACCTGGTGATCATGGTCTTGTTGGGGTGGGGAACGGACCATACCGGTAGTATCGGGGGCTTTTTCGTCGCGGGCGTGATTTTCTTCTGGGTTTTCCAGATCATCGATGCGGTACGCACGGCCCGGGCGATTCAGGAAGGCCTACCGGCTCCCGATCCCATGGGCATTGGGCAAGCGTTTGGCGGCGGTGAAAGGATCGACGCCTCGAAAGTACCCGTCGGCGCCATGATTCTCATCGGCCTGGGCGTGCTCTTCCTGCTGCACACCATGGGCATCATGGAACATGGCTTCGACCGTTTCTGGCCAATCATTCTCATCTTGTTCGGAGGATGGATGTTCGCCAGGCAATGGGGGCTGACCGGAGTTCACCCGGTGGGCTGCACTTGCGATCGCTGCCGCCTGCGTAAAGTCGTAGGGCATCGCTCTTGTCCTTGCGACCGCTGCCGCCTGCGCAAAATCATGGGCCCGGCCATCATCGTCACGCTTGGTACGCTGTTCTTGCTCCAGAGCCTCAACGTCGCCGAATTCGATCGCACCTGGCCTGCGATCCTGCTGGTGGTTGGCGTAGTGAAGCTGCTGCAGAGTAATGCTTCCTCGGTGGGACATGTCGGCTTGTTCTCACCCGCACCGAACCCGGCCGCACCACCGCCGCCACCACCATCCTCCGATCCGGGAGCCACGTCTTCTTCCGGGGAGGTGCGCAATGTCTAGCCCAGGGCAACCCTCGGTGCCGGTCCCTGTTCCGCCGCGCCCCCGCCGCCGCTCTTTTGGCGGACCGTTTGTCCTGATTGTCCTCGGGATCGTCTTCCTGCTGGGCAACCTGCACCTGCTGTCCTGGACGCGGCTGGGAACCCTTTTCGCTCACTACTGGCCCGCGCTGTTGATCCTCTGGGGCGTGATCAAACTGATCGAGTATCAACAAGCGCAGCGCGATGGTCTGCCCGCCCGCGGCATCGGCGCCGGCGGAATCTTTCTGGTCGTCATCATCGTCGTCTGCGGGCTCATCGCCACTCAGGCCCAGCGTTTCAACTGGGGCGAAATCCGCGACAACATGAACATCGACGACAGTGACCTGGATAATCTCTTCGGGGAGACCTACAACTTCGACGACCACCTCGAACAGACCTTGCCGCCCGCCGTTACCAGCTTGCGCGTCAATGACGATCACGGCGCCGTCCGCGTCAGCGCCGCCAACGACAACAAAATCACTGTGGTCGTCCGCAAGCGCGTCGGGGCCGAGAGCAGGGATGACGCCGAAAAATACAACAAGCAGACTGCACCCGCGATCACCGTGGCGGGCAACGCGATCATCCTCGACGCCCGAACGCAGGCCGCCGGCGACCACGCTGTGCAAAGCGATCTCGATATCTCCGTCCCGCGCAAGATGGAGTTGCACGTCATCTCGCGCCGCGGCGAAGTTTCGGTCAACGGCCGCGACGGAGACGTTGAAATCACCACTCACAACGGCGATGTTTCTGTGGAAGGCATCATCGGCAACGTAAAACTGAATCTCGAAAAAAGTTCCGCCAAGGTCGAGCAGATTACCGGCGACGTCCACATCGGCGGCCGGCTCAACGAAGTTTCCGTCACCGACGTCAAGGGTGGAGCGCAATTCGAAGGCGAATTCCAGGAGAGCGTCAAGCTCGCCCGTATCAGCAAGAACGTCTCCTTCAAGTCTTCCCGCACCAACCTGGAGTTCTCGCGCATCGATGGCGATCTCGATCTTGACTCCGATGACCTCCACGCCGACCAGATCACCGGCCCCCTCCACCTGACCACGCGTTCCAAGCAAATCCGCCTGGAGGACGTCTCCGGCGATGTCCGCCTGCAGAATGAAAACGGCGGCATCGAAGTCTCCATGCGCTCGCTCGGCGACGTTCAGATCGACAGCCGCAACGGCGACATCCACTTGAGCGTGCCCGACAAGGCTGGCTTTCACGTCGACGCCCACACCCGCGACGGCGAAATTCAGTCGGACTTTCCCGAACTGAAGGTTGACGCGAATGACCGTGAGGCGAAGGCCAGCGGTAGCGTCGGCAACGGCGCTTCTCACATCGTGCTCAACAACGAGCACGACGGCATCGAGATCCGCAAGACCTCTGCCAGGGCTAATTTGACCCCGCCCGCGCCTCCGGCAGCGCCGGCCAAGCCGCCCAGATCTTTGCCGCCGCCCAAAGTGAAAGTGGAACCCACCGAGAACTGAGTGAACGAGCGAGAGAACGCGCCATGAAGACATTCCTTCCGGGTTTGAGGCCGGCAGGACTTGGTCTTGTCATGGGCAGGGCGGTCGCGACGGATCTGAGATGCGAGGTCCCAGGTTGCGGACCTCCCACGAAGCTATCAGCGTGCCATATTCCTTCCTCACTCTTCCCTCAATACCGACGCATCCAGCTCGCGGCAAGACCTGTATCCACTCAAGCCGAGGGTTAGATCGAAGTCCGCCAGGAAATTCTCGACCACATCGCGAACCCCTTGCTCACCCGCGATAGCCAATCCCCATAGATAGAGACGGCCAAGCAGCACGGCGCGCGCGCCGAGAGCCAGCGCCTTGATGGCGTCGCAGCCATAACGGATGCCGCTATCGAAGAGTACGGGGATTTTCTGCTGAAGGACGCGAGCGACCGCGGGCAGCGCATCGAGCGCCGCGATGGCGCCATCGACCTGGCGTCCGCCATGGTTGGAGACGATGATACCGTCAACCCCGCAATCCAGTCCGCGCCGGGCATCCTCGGGGTGCAGGATTCCCTTTAGCAGAATCGGACGCCGCGTGTTCTGCCGCAGCCACCCGAGATCGCTCCAAGCAAGTGCGGTGTTCGAGAACAGCGTTGCCCAAAGCCGGATGGCAGTCGCGGGGTCGCCTTCCGGCGGTTCGCTGAGGCGTGATCGGAACACGGGGTCGGTGAAATAGTTGGCCAATCCACAGCCAAGAAGAAACGGCAAGTGCGGATGCTGCAGATCGCGCTCACGCCAGCCGAGCATCGCCGTGTCGAGTGTAACTACGAGAGCGGAGTACCCAGACTGTTCGGCGCGCCGCAACAGGCTGGCGGTCAATTCGTGATCTTTTCCCCAATAGAGTTGAAACCAGCGGGGACCGTTACCCATGGCTTGGGCTACATCTTCCAGGGAACGCGACGACAGCGTGCTCAAGATGAAAGGGACTCCGAGCGAAGCGGCAGCGCGCCCCGAGGCAAGGTCGGAGGCGGGATGAAGAATGCCCTGCACTCCGACGGGAGCCAGCAGAACGGGGGCAGGCAGAGTGCGGCCCAGGAGTTCAACGGAGAGATCGCGCTCGGACACGTCGCGTAGCATGCGCGGAACGATGCGCCAGCGGTCGAAAGCAGCGAGATTGGCGCACATGGTGCGCTCTCCGGAAGCTCCTCCGGCAACGTAGTCGTAGGCCGGTGGCGTTAGAACTTCGGCAGCTTTCTTTTCCAGTTGCGCCAGGGGAATGGGTACGGAAAGTTTCTTCCCGGCCAGGCCGAGATGGTAGATCTCAAACTGCCGCCGCATGCCAAGGCTGCTCCCAGCGGGATTCGGGACAGAGTGCGGCGCGTCGGGCATCATTCTTCTCTCTTCTCTGCGATCATGTGAAAACTACTGCCGGGCATTGATTCTANNTCCACCCCGTAAGAACTGGGATCCGAGAATTGAGAACTGCCCCATGGGCCGCATTCACGTACTTCCCGAGCATGTTGCCAACAAGATCGCCGCCGGCGAGGTAGTGGAGCGCCCTGCCTCGGTGGTCAAGGAACTGCTCGAGAATGCCCTGGACGCGGGCGCAACTCGCATCAAAATCAGCGTCGAAGCCGGCGGCAAGAAGCTGATCCAGATCACGGACAACGGATGCGGCATGGTGCGCGACGATGCGATGCTGGCCTTCGAACGGCACGCCACCTCGAAGATCAAGGACGCCGAAGACTTGCTGAGCGTGGCCACCTTAGGATTTCGCGGCGAAGCGCTGCCTTCGATCGCTTCGGTGTCCCGCCTGCACCTCGAAACACGAGCGTCGGCCGAGTCCACAGAAAAAACCGCGGCCGGAACCATCATCGAGATCAATGGCGGCAGGATGGCGCGCGTCGACGAGGCCGGCCTGACCGGGGGAACGTCGATCACGGTCCGTGATCTCTTCTTCAATACCCCGGCGCGAAAAAAATTCTTGAAAGCGGAGTCGACCGAGCTTTCGCACATTGCGTCGCTGGTCACGCACTACGCGCTGGCGCATCCCGAGAAGCATTTCGAGCTGCATTCGGCCACGAATGCCATGCTGTTGGCGCCCCCGGTCGCGGGATACAGCGAGCGCGTCTATCAGGTCTTCGGCAAGGAAACTCTCGACCAGTTGATTGCTGTGGCGGCCGTGCAGCCGCTCCTGCACGTGGGCTTGCCGCAACCTCCGCCCTGGCGGCGCAAGGAAAAGGAGGAAGAGAATGAAGACCAGGATGCGGCCAAGCCCACAGATCCCGGCGAGATGCGCCTTCACGGCTTCGTTTCCAAGCCGGAGATCCAGAAGCTGAATCGCAATTCAATCTATGTCTTCGTCAACGGACGACTGATTCGCGACCGTTTGGTCCAGCACGGTTTGACCGAGGCTTATCGCAACATCATTCCGCCAACGGTATATCCGGTGGTGCTGCTGTTTTTGGAACTGCCACCCGGCGAAGTGGATGTCAACGTTCATCCCTCGAAGACAGAAGTCCGCTTTCGACAACCCACCCTGCTGCACGACTTTGTGCGCGACACCGTACGAGCCGCTCTGATGAAAGCGCGTCCCGCGCCGCAGTTCACCACTGAGATTCACGCCCACGCCAGAGCCAGCTCGGGCCTGACGCCCGGAGCAAGAGGGTGGGAGCCGCCTTTTGACCTGGCTTCGGCAGCGGCGGCGCGCGCGATGTATGAACCGGCGAACGGCGGATTCGCTCTCGAGGCGCCGGTAGCCCAGCCAGTTTCCGCGCGCTTCCGGTTCGAAGGTGGAATCGCGGTCGAAGCCAACGTCGCGACGCCCGTAGCGCGGGGCCTCGAAAGCCGCTTCCCTGAGACGGTTCCAGACCACGGCTGCGCTCCGGCGCTCGACACCCAGGAAGAAGAGCCCACGCTGGCCGCGCTCTCCACCCTCCGGCCACTGGGACAAATCCGCAATTCCTTCATCCTCGCCGTCAATGAAGACGGATTGTGGATCATCGACCAGCACGTGGCCCACGAGCGCGTGTTGTTTGAACGCATACTGAGGCAGCGCGCCAGGCAACAAGTCGAGAGCCAGCGCCTGCTGATGCCAAT
>PMHI01000766.1:8013-13196 GCA_003156615.1 Acidobacteriaceae bacterium
AAAATTCGCAGCCGCATTGCCGCGTCCATCGCGTGTCATGCCGCCATCAAGATCAACATGCCGCTCGAGCAAAACAAAATGGAGTGGCTCCTCGCCGAACTGGCGAAAACCGACCATCCCATGTCGTGCCCGCACGGCCGGCCGGTGGTCCTGCGGTATTCTGTAAAGGACATTCAGAAGGCATTTAAGAGAATCTAGGATGCAGCAGTCAGCCCTCAGCGTTTAGCTCCGTCGAGGACATGGTCAACGCCACGACCCGCTGCTGGCTGAACGCTCAGTTCTCGATCAACGATTTCATGACCGACCAGGACCTACAGCAACTCCGTCGCGAGAAGTGGCGCCTCGATGGCAAGCCCATCCGCACCATCGAAGAGGCGCGCGCCTTCGTCGAAGCCGTGGGTTTCTGCCTGATGTATCCGGTGCGACCCACCATGCCGGTGCCCACATTCATCGGAGCCTTCGTCGGCTCCGACGATCGCCTCCCCACCTGGCAGCACGCCTACTCCGATCNNTACGAAGCAAACTTGATCGAAGAGAACAACGCGTTCCTGGTTGCCGCTTCGGTGTTTCCATATTTTTATGCCCTCGTGGGCGAGCGCAATCCCAAGCTGGCGCCCCGGCAGGGACCGCGTTCTTCATACTTACCGCTGGCCTGCGATGCCTTTGAACTGATCCGCCGCGACGGTCCCATCTCGAAGCAGAAGCTGCAGGAAGCCCTCGGCGGCAGCGTTTCACTTGCCGCGCTCGATAAGGCATTGGGCGAGTTGTTGTCCAAACTGCGCATCACGCGCGTCGACTATAAAGTCGCCGAAGGCTCGTTCTGGGATGTCCTTTACCGCTGGGCCCCGGACGCGGTTCGCGAAGGCGTAGGACTGTCGGTGCAGCAGGCGCTCTCGGCGCTGCTCTCAAAATATCTGGACTGCGTCGTCGCCGCCGAGCCCGCCGAACTCGAAACCTTTTTCGGAAACTTCGTGGCGCGCTCGCGCGTGAAGGAAGCCGTGAACGCGCTGCTGGCTGCCCGCGAGTTCAGCTTCATCCACGTCAGCGGAAGATCGATGCTGCAGATCACCCCGGCGAAAGAACCAGTCGCAGCCTCAGCCAGACCGCACCGAGCGACCAAGTAGGCGAGCGCGTTCTCCGTGTACAATCGTCTCCTCGCGCGATGAACCGCCACTCTCACCCCGACCACTCTCAACGCAAGCTGATCATTGCCATCGACGGCCCGGCNNCGCTGGCGCTGAAAGCCATCGATCACGACTCATCCCTCGACGACGAAGCGGCGCTGGTAAAGCTGGCGCAAGCTTCGCGCATTCAGCTCGAACCCGCGATAGGCGGAAACCGCACGCGGCTCGATGGGCGCGACGTTTCCTCGCGCATTCGCGAGCGGGATGTCACGGAAGCGGCCTCGCGCGTGTCGGTGCATCCTGAAGTGCGGGCATGGATGGTGGCGCGCCAGCAGGAAATGGGCGCCGGCGGCGGCGTAGTGATGGAAGGCCGCGACATCGGAACAAAAGTTTTCCCCGACGCCGACCTCAAAATCTTTTTGGATGCCGACCCCGTGGTCCGCGAGCAGCGCCGCATGGAGCAGCAGAAGATCAAGGGTGAAGTCACCGCAAACCTGGCCGCCGACCTACGCGCACGCGACCACCGCGACCGCACCCGCGCCGCCTCCCCTCTGCAGCCGGCCTCAGACGCGGTGCTAATCGACTCGACAAAGTTGGGGGAAGACGAGGTGCTGGCGCGAGTGGAAGAATTGGTGAGACGCAAGTTCGATCGCTAGCAGCCGGAGAAGCGCGTGGAGCAGGCCTTCCAGGCATCCCTGTTGGGGTCTCGAGACCTCCCGGGCTTATCCCCTGAGGTGGTTAGCTCTTAACTTTTATCTGTATCCCCAACTCCCGCAACTGCGCCTCACTCACCGGCGTCGGCGCATCCACCATCAAATCCACGGCCCGCGCCGTCTTCGGGAACGGAATCACCTCCCGCAAACTTTCCGCCCCGGCGAGAATCATCACGATGCGGTCAAGCCCCAGCGCAATCCCTCCATGCGGAGGCGTGCCATACTCGAGGGCCTCCAGAAAGAATCCAAACCGCGCGCGCGCTTCTTCCTCGGTCATGCCTAAAGCGCGGAAAATCCGGCGCTGCACATCCTGCCGGTGAATACGAATCGATCCCGACCCCAATTCCGTCCCATTCAGCACCACGTCATAAGCCAAAGCCCGCACCGCGCTCAGCGGCGACAGTGGATCGTTCAGCGACTCAACGCCCATTTCCAGCTTCGGCATGTCTTCTTCATGGGGCGAGGTAAAGGGATGGTGCGCCGCGTTCCAACGTTTCTCGCCGTCGTCCCACTCGAACATGGGAAAGTTTGTAACCCACAAAAAGCGGAAGTCTTGGGCCGCATCGCCGCTTTTCTTGAAAATTCCATGCCGCTCGGCATACTTCTGCGCCAAAGCGAGACGCAGTAACCCTGCCGAAGCGTAGATCGCCAACTCCTGCGGCGTGACCTTGCGATGCTCGGAAACCACAGCCTGCGGCCCGGCCTGCGACGACCCAGCAACCAGCACGATCAGATCGCTCTCGTCCATGCCGATCTTCTGCGCGATCGCCGCCGCCGCTTGAGGAAACTTGTTCCCAATGCGCTTAAAGTCTTCAAAAATCTTCGCTCCGCCCTTGGAGGGGAACATCGGCTTGATGTCATCGCGCTCTTTGCGCGAAAGCTCACCCACCTTCGGAGTTCGAATCGCCACCACCGGCAGGCTCGCATTTACTCCCAGCTCCTGCAGATTCTCCGCCGAAAAGCATTCCCGCACATCGGTCATCGCCGGCAGCCGCAAGTCCGGCTTGTCGATGCCATACAGCCGGATCGCCTCGTCATAATCCATGCGCGGAAACGGCGTCGGGATGGCAAACCCCGCCGCGGCAAAGGCCGCTGTAAGAAATCCCTCCACGACTTCCCAAACCCGCTCCGGCTGCGGATACGACATCTCCAAATCGATCTGAGTAAACTCCGGCTGCCGGTCGGCCCGCAAATCCTCATCCCTGAAACAACGCACGATCTGAAAATACTTGTCGAACCCGGAAATCATCAGGATCTGCTTGAACAACTGCGGCGACTGCGGCAGCGCGTAGAACGTCCCCGGCTGCACACGGCTCGGCACCAGGTAATCGCGCGCGCCCTCCGGCGTCGACCGTGTCATGAAGGGCGTCTCAATCTCAAAAAATCCCTCCCCCGACAAATAATCCCGGATCGCCTTCGCCACCTTGTGGCGCAGTTCGATATTGAACTGCATCCCCTCGCGCCGCAAATCGATGTAGCGATATTTCAGCCGCGTCTCTTCATTGCTCAGCGTCGTCTCGGAAGGCAAGAATGGCGGCAGCTTCGACTCATTCAGAATGCGTAGCTCCTCCGCCACCAGTTCCACTTCCCCGGTCGCAATGTTCTTGTTCACCGTGCTCGCATCGCGCCGCTTCACCGTTCCGGCCACGCCGATCACGTACTCGTTGCGCAGAGCCTCGGCTTTCTCGTGTATCGCCGCGTCGCGCTCCGCGTTGATCACCACCTGCGTAACCCCGGTGCGGTCGCGCAGGTCCACAAAAATAAGGCTGCCCAGGTCGCGCCGCTTGTTGACCCACCCCATGAGCACGGCCTTTTTGCCAGCGTCGGAAGCACGCAGCGCTCCGCACATATGCGTTCGTCGTAGATCGCCTAAAAAGTCGAGCAAGCTGTGTCCTTACCGTGAGAAATGCGGCGGAACGCCGAATCAGAGATTATAAACGGTGGGAGAACCACCCTTGTCATCCCAAACGAAGTGAAGGATCATGGTTTCGCCGTACCGGCTTGCGAGCAGACTTCGATTTCGGGTGGCGCAGCGCTTCAAGCGCCGCGATCGATGCCTGCCCTCACTGCCTGCCATCACTGCAGCTTTGGCCCCGAGGTCTCCCGAAAAGTTTATTTCTTGCTCGCCTTCCCTTCCATCACCGTCGACCACTTCCCTCCATCCGGCGACATATCAAACACGAAGGTATAGGACGTCGCCGATGTCACCTGGATCGTGAACCGGCCCTTCATGGTCGAGCCGGCCATCTTCTGGTCGCTCGTCCAGGTCCAGGTGTCGCCATCCACCGTGCCCTTGGAGTCGTCGAACTCGCCAACGCTGTTGAACTCGCGATAGGTATAGGCTTTGTCGTCAGCGGAATATCCCATCACCGACAGTCCCACGCCGTTGCCCATCGTGCTTTTGTAGTCCGAGTGGCACACCAGGTAAAAGCCGCCCTCCATCCACTCGCATTTTTCGTTTTCCGTCATCGTTCCGCCCGAACCCATCATTCCCGGCTTCAGGCTGCCGGCGAGCGTCCACATACCCACGAACACGTCCAGATTCTTGAGTTCCGGCCCCGGCTTCGGAGCCCCCGTCTGCGCCATCGCCGCCGCCGCGAACATCACCGCCGCCGCCAAGGTCATTCCCGTTCGTTTCATGCGCGTCTCCTCAAATGTCTTCTTCCGCTAGTGTTTCCTGGCACGCGGATTCTAGCCGCCGCTCCTATCGAGTCAACGCGATATCGTCGAGCGGGAGCGAATTTTACCCCTGGTTACGAATTCTGCGCGCCAACTCCCCGCGCGGCACCGAAACCTGCTCTCCGGTAGCCAGATTCTTCAGGGCGAACGCATCCGCCTTCACTTCATTCTCGCCCACGATCAAAATGTAGTTGGCTTCCGCCTTGGTCGCCGTCTCAAATGATTTCTTCAGCCGGAAGCTCTCGTCTCCCAACTCCACAACCAAATCATGGCGACGCAACTCGCGCGCCAGCCGCGCCGCTTCGCCATTCATGCCCGTGCCCAGCGGAGCCACATACACATCCGGCTTCCGCCTGACGCCCTCAGCCGAAGCCGATGCTTCGAGCGACATCACCAGCCGGTCTTCCCCAATCGCAAACCCAATCCCCGGAGCCGCCGGCCCACCTAGCGCCTCCGAAAGTCCGTCATAGCGGCCGCCGCCCAGAATCGCGTTCTGCGCCCCCAGTGCACCATGCGTAAATTCAAATGCCGTCCGCGTGTAGTAATCGAGGCCGCGCACCAACCTGTCGTTCAAAACAAACGGCACGCCCACGGCTTTTAAAATCGTCTGCACCTGGTCAAAATGTTGCCGGCATGCCTCATCCAAAAACTGGCTGATGCGCGGCAG
>PMHI01000766.1:13206-13876 GCA_003156615.1 Acidobacteriaceae bacterium
TCATTAAACCTCACCCGATCCTGTTTACAACCGACGGAATTCAGCTCCAGATTCCATCCCGCAATCCCCAACCGGTCGAGTAGCGTGGCCAGCATCTCTAGCAACTCGGCATCGCGTGCGGGAGAATCGCTGCCCGCCGATGCCGGGCCGATGACTTCGGCATCGATCTGATAAAACTGACGATAGCGGCCTTTTTGCGGGCGTTCGCGCCGGAACATCGGTCCGATGCAATAAAGCTTGTTCAGTCCGCGATCCCCGAGTTTGTGCTCGATGTAGGCGCGGACGATGCCGGCCGTGGCCTCGGGGCGAAGAGTCAGAGATTGCCCCTTATCGCTCTCCGCCCGCCCTCGGTCCTCCCACGTATACATCTCCTTAGCAACGATATCGGTCTCTTCGCCCACGCCGCGTGCAAACAACTCCGTCGACTCGAAAATCGGCGTACGAATTTCCTGGAAGTTGTAAGCGCGAAAAACATCCCGCACCGCCGACTCCACAAAATTCCACAGCCCCGTCTCCGGCGGCAGCAAATCCCGCGTTCCTCGCACCGCTTTAATCATGTCCGTTTCAGTCGTTGGTGGTTCGTCTCTGGTCGTTGGCCAAGAGCCATTGGCAATTAGCCTGTAGCTCGGAAAGCATCTGCCGGAATTTGCAAAACGTCCGTGATGGCTCG
>PMHI01000766.1:13884-35330 GCA_003156615.1 Acidobacteriaceae bacterium
TCCCTGGAGACCCCATCCACACCGATCCCGGCTCCACCACCGTCCTCTCCGGAATCAAAGTCCCCGCCGCAATAATCGATCCCGCCCCAATCCTCGCGCCGTTCAAAACAATCGACCCCATCCCGATCAAGCAGCGGTCCTCCACCACGCACCCATGCAGCGTGACCGAATGCCCCACCGTGACATACTCGCCGAGTGTCACGCCATACTGATTCTTCATCCCATGCAGCACGCTGCAATCCTGCACGTTCGAATACGCCCCAATGCGGATCGCATACACATCCCCGCGCAGCACCGCATTCATCCATACCGACGCATGCTCGCCCAGCACCACGTCCCCAATCAGCTGCGCCGACTCATCTACGTAACAAGTCTCAGGAATCACCGGCCTTAGCCCTTTAAACGATCGAATCATAATCTTCGTATGGCTCCGAAAACGCTATGTCAAACTGAAAAGGGGCGCTCGTTGCCCGCTGACGGACCGATGAAACTCTGCCGCTGCCACCCTACTGCGAACGCCCAGGGGAAAACTGAACATAGCACGCTCCCGCGCCTCTCGGTAAAGCAAAATTCCCACTCTCGAACTGGTCCCGAGATCCTCGGTGGCATCGTCGCCATCGTCAACATCGCCAGAGCGTACGCTACTCCGCCACCCTCTGACGCCGAAGGCCGCTTCTCCCTCGATCTCATGATGTGGGGGCAGACGCCTCGGCTATCGGGCGAGGTAGAGCGAGCAGCCCTAGCACATCATGGTTGGAAGTTCTGGCAGTGGGCGGTGGATTTAGTTCGCGCGCTTAAGTTGTCGCCGCAGAGTTTCGACGGCCAGGCCGGCCAGGGCATACGTCGCAGCATTCGCAAGCATCGCCGAACGGACGCCAAGCGCGAAATGAAAGGAAAAACTGGCAAACACAACTGGGCAAGTGAACCGGGCAAGAGTCCACATCGCTTCGGCTGAAGCTATCGGAATTGGGGCGGTCGGAAACAGATAAAGTGCCCAGAAGCCAGCAGCCAGAAAGCCTGCTCCCGCCCACATGACAATTCGGTATTTGATGTTCAAGACCACGACTACGATCGCGAGGGAAGAAATCAAGCCGACCCACTGTGCCGTGTGACGGGCCGAGAATGAACCCGTCTCTAGACGTTGGGAACCCGCCGAGACCCTTTAGGCATCTCCGCATGGCGGAGCGTCGCACACCGGATCCTAGTTCGAGTCGAGTCCCCGTTCATTCAGCATTGGTTCAAAAATCGGTTACCGCCATCACCAACCTCGCAGGCCGGCTTTCACTCTGCATGCTAGGAGAACTCCCCCTGGATTAGCAATAGGGCAGCCGCAAATAGTTGGCAGCGCACTTGCAACCAAAGTAATCCCATCATTGATTCCGCCCTTGCAATCCGGCCCGGCCATGTTGTCAACCTGTGTGAGGACGGCCGGGCTCGGCCGTCCAGCTAAGCGCAGCGCCGCGCACGGGCTGGGAATCACCACTACATTCGACTGGAAAACTGTTTCTTGCGATAGAGCGCTCGCCTCGAGCGTTAACCAGAAAATGCGCCCCGGACCGTCCCTGGCTAGCCCGCCTTGCGGTTCTCGCCCAACACTTCATCCAGCGCATCTGCCAGCAGATGCGCGCGCTTCTGGTAATCGGTTGCCCCGCTGTCCTGCTTCCGCTTCAAAAGATGGTATTCATCGGCAATGTTCAGCGCTGCCAGCACCGCCAGCCGCACTGTATCAATCGTGTTCGTAGCTTCGGCCACCGCTCGCATCTTCGCGTCCACGTACTCCGCCAGCTTCAAAATGTATTCCGGATCCGACCCTCGCAGGTTGTAGGCCTGATCAAAGATCTCCACCCGCACGCTGCCACTCTGCATGTCCTTCAATGTCGCTTCCTTACTAGCCGTAGCCATACCGTCTTGCTCCTGAACCCCTCCACAACTCATTGTCGAGCGAAATCGAGAAACCTGCGTTCAGCGTCCAGCTCCTCCAACCTCATCGAGCACACTAAAATCTGGCGCAGCCGGACAGCTTGCAGCAAGCCGCCAGCAGCACTCTTAGCTCGCCCGCTCCTCCGCAATCGACTCAATCTGCTGCAGCATCTTTTCCACCCGCCCGCGAATCTCTTCCCGCTCTTTTCGCAACTGCACCGCCTCGCGCCGCAACACGGCCAACTGTTCGTCACGTTCCTCCAGTTGCTGCCGTACGCGCTCGGCATCGCGTTCCGCTACCGCCTGCGCCTGCCGCGCCGTTTTGTACATCTCGATAGTGCGGTAAATCTTCTCTTCCAGCGCCTGAAAATCGTCAGCCGGAACCTGCTCCGTCACCTGTTCCACCGCATTCAACGCCATGAGTGCTTCCCCCGGAAACATTTCAAAGTTTTTCGCAGTATACTCCACCTGTGGATCAAGCATCGCTCGCCGGTGGATCGTCATGCTGAACCAGCGTCCTTTGCGCAGGGAAAGCCTGCCCCCTGAAGCGCAGCCGAAGGGAATCTGGGCGAACCGCGCGAAGCAGCCTACCCTCAGCCAGTGTAGCGCCGCCGAAGGGTCGCATCCTTTACGACGCAATCATCGGGCATTCGGCTGGCTTGGTGCGTTGCCAAATTGCACCACGATCATCACGAAATTCGTTATAATCCCGGCATGAAACATCTTGTCTGCTCCTCGATCGCCCTCGCCGTGCTCGTAGCCCTCACTGCGCTTCCCAGCGCAGCCAAAACCAAGGTCGAACTCAAAGACGCCCAGGGCAAGGACGTAGGTAACGTCACCCTGTGGCAGCAAGGATCAGGCGTCGGCCTCCAACTTCACCTTCACGGTCTTCCGCCCGGCGAGCACGCCATTCACTTTCATCAGAGCCCCAAATGCGATGCCCCCGATTTCAAATCAGCTGGCGGACATTTCAATCCCGAAAGCAAGAAACACGGATTCGAAAATCCCGAAGGCCACCACGCCGGTGACATGAAGAATTTCACGGTCGACGCGCACGGCAAAGCCGATCTGAAGCTCGAGGACAACGACGTAACCCTCAGCGATGGCGCCCACTCGCTGTTCAGCAACGGCGGCACCGCGATCGTCATCCACGCCAAAGCCGACGATTACAAAACCGATCCCTCCGGCAACTCCGGCGACCGCATAGCCTGCGGAGAAGTCACACAGTAGCTCCGGCACTCGCGAGCGAAAGGGTTTGCCGAGGGCACGACTTCAGGTATGCCGTTGACGCCACCTGCAATGGGGCAAGACGGCCGGGGCCCATCTCCGAAACACAGCGCCGGCGCTAACCAGGAGCGCGACGCCAGCTTTCAAGCACACGATCAATGTCGTCGCGAACTGTGTCTCGGGCATCCATGCGGTCAAGTCCGTTCATGAGAAGGCGATCGTATTTCGTATGCCTGTGGCGGATGGATGCCACCACCGCCGCTCGTAACGCTTCATCCTCTAGCGCTCGCCCCGAGGCGGTCCGACCCACTCGGCCGCTGCCCCGAACCGACGTATGCGCTGCGATGGCCCGCGCCTCCTCAGGCGGGCAGCCTGGAAACATCTGCCGAATCGATTCGGCCATTCGCATCGCGAGAACCTGATCCTGTTTATCGCGATAGATCTCGGCCCGCTCGCGCTGGACACTGCGCTGCTCAGCGTCAGCCGAGCACTCTGCCTCGGCCTGCTCCAGTGCAGATTCTTCGACCAGCACTCCCTGGCGTTCGTAGTGCTTGCGAGCTCTGCTAAAGCGAACCACCACCGCGGAAAGTGCGCTGTGCTTCCGAGCACGTCGGGTCAGAGCGGTGTCGCCTCTGGGCAGGTAAACCAAATGGTCGAGATCGGCACATGTGAGGCAAAGCGGTCGTTTCTCCTCCATAAAGAGGAAATCGCCGCGCAATAGCTGCTTTCCGCAATCTCCGCAGTTCGACTCCCGGAGGATGTCGAACACAACGAGGTCCTTCGCTTCTGACGATGGATGATCGGGTGAACCGGGTTTCATGTCACGCGTTTTGGTACTTTGCTCGGATCAGTCCGCCATTTACCGGAGAGATCTGAGTGAGGTGATCATGCGACGGACAGAGGCGCCGCTAGCAGAAAACCCAGACGCCAGGAATCCGCATTGTACCTGCACCCGCTGGTAGACTGCGCCCTTCACCCGCCGGCCTTCCGTTCTGCTGATCTGCACCGGCGGACAACTATATTAACATCGGGATTACGGTGAAATCACCGGCGTCAAAACGCGAAATCTCGGGTTTCGAACACCCACCAAGCGACTGGCCCCTGAACGAAACGAGGCCCCCGGCTGACCGTGGGCCTCATTGCCTTAGGATCAAAAGTCTACCTTGAGTAGCTTTATTTCTTGTCGTCCTCAGGCTTCTTTTTGGGGGTAGGCTTGGCCGCGGGCTTGGCTTCAGGCCTGGCTTCAGGCCTGGCTTCAAGCTTGGTCTCTGGCTTTGCTGCAGGCTGGGCCGCGGGCTTCGGTGCGGGCGTGGCCTCGGGCTTTGGCGCAGGCTGGGCCGCGGGCTTCGGCGCAGGTTTTGGCTCTGCCTTCGCCTCGGTCTTGGCCGGAGCAGCCTTGATCGCCGCGTTCTTCGTTGTCGCCGCCTTGGCCGCCGCCACAGTGGCCGGCGATGCCTGAGCCTTGGCCAGCTCAGCGACCGGCTTAGCCGCCGGAGGCTTGAAGCCGGCCGGCGGATTGTGCTTCTCGTCGGCCAGCGGCTTCGCGACGGCCAAGTTCTTCGGGTGTCCGCCGTTGTTTTTGGCGAAGTTGCTGGTGTCGGCCTTGGCCGCAGCAATATGCTGCTGCTGGAACGCGGTCGGTGCGACGTGCTGATCGTGCTCGGCGACCTGCTCATCGGCCGTGGGCTGGTGCTGCACACCGTTGGGTCCGCCCGAGAAGGAGACGTTGTTGGTGTTGACGATGGTGGTTTGTTCGACGATGGTCGTGTTGACGTAGACGTTGGTAACCACGCTGACGTTCACGTGGACCACGGCGGTGTTGTAGGCAAAGATACCGCCATTCCACGTGCCGCCGGCAAAGCCGATGCCCATATAGCCGCCGCCGTAGCTTACACCGCCGTAGTAGCCGATATGTGGTCCCCAATAGCCCTCGCGGAAGGCATACTGGCCGTTGGACCAGCCCCAGTAACCAGGAGTCCAGAGCGCGCCGATGTAAGGCGCCGGCACCCACACACCGGGAACCCAGAAGTAGCCGTCGATCGGATCGTAGGACCAGTGGCCGGGGGTCCACAGCAGATTAGGCTCGGGGCAGGGGGGCTGTACATAGACTGGCAGCGGGGGAGGCTCAATCGCGATACTCACCAGCGCAGGCGCGGAAACAGCAACGGGCGTGGGCTCAACCGGCTCCCACTTTTCGCCGTCCCAAACAAGGGTTCCAGTTCGGGTTGTGCCCGGTGGTAATTGGGCAAGTGCCTGCCGCTCGGTAGCGGCCCCGAAGACGACCAGCGCCAGCAGAAGCCAAAAGCGCAGAACGCAACGATGCTATGAGAAGATCCTTTCGAGCCTTACCCGATTTTGGCCTCAATCCACTCGCCCCTGGGGTGGGTTAAGGCTTGGTGAAATTTCTAGGGGGTTAACACACACTCTAAGCGGATTCGCACAATTCAACTAGTATTTACTTGGATCGCCTGGTCGGTTTTGTCCCAAAGTTGCACCAGCTTACCGAAAACACACGGCAAAGCCGATCTGAAGCTCGAGAACAACGACGTAACCCTCAGCAATGGGGCCCACTCGCTCTTCAGAAACGCACCGCGATCGTCATCCACGCCAAAGCCGACGATTACAAAACTGATCCCTCTGGCAACTCCGGCGACCGCATAGCCCGCGGAGAAGTCACACAGTAGCTCCGGAATTCGTTAGCGAAAGGGTTGGCGGGGAGGGCACGACTTCAGTGATGCCGTCGGACGCCACATGCAATGGGGCTTCAGGCCCCTGCGGTTTACTTCCGCGGCCGCAACTTCTTCAGCTTCTCCGCCGCCGCATCGAGCGTCTCAAGTTTCTTGCAAAACGCAAACCGCACCTGCCGCGCCCCATCCCGCGCATCCCGATAAAAACTCGATCCCGGCACCGCCGCCACTCCGACGTCTTTCACCAGATACTTCGTAAATGCGACATCGTCGTCAAATCCAAACCCAGAAATATCCGTCATCACGTAATAAGCTCCCCGCGGACGAAAGCACTGAAACCCCGCCGCCTCCAGCGCCGGAATCAAATGATCCCTCCGCACCCGGTACCCTTCCGCCAGCCGAGCGTAATATTCCGCCGGTAAACTCAACGCCACCGCGCCCGCTTCCTGCAGCGGCGCCGGCGCTCCCACGGTCAAGAAATCGTGCACCTTCCGGATCGCATTCGTAATCTTCTCCGGTCCCACCGCCCATCCCACGCGCCATCCCGTCACGCTGTACGTCTTCGACATTCCGCTGATCGTCACCGTCCGCTCCCGCATCCCCTCGAGCGACGCCATCGAAACGTGCTCCGTCCCGTCATACAGAATATGTTCGTAAATCTCGTCGGTGATCGCCAGCACATCGAATTCCACGCAAAGATCGCGAATCAACTCCAACTCCGCCCGCACAAACACCTTGCCCGTAGGATTGTTCGGCGTATTCACGATGATGGCTTTCGTGTGCTTGTCAAACGCCGCCCGCAGATCTTTCTCGTCGAAAGTCCACTCGCCACCGTCACTTGCCGNNCGGACGCAGCTTCACAAACCGCGGCCGCGCCCCGCTCAACACCGAATCGGGTCCGTAGTTTTCGTAAAACGGTTCGAAGATCACCACCCCATCCCCCGCATTGCACATCGCCAGCAAAGTCGAGATCATCGCCTCCGTCGACCCGCAGCACACCGTAACTTCCTTCTCCGGATCCACCGCAATCCCCTGCCACACGCCCATCTGCCGTGCAATCGCGTTGCGCAGGTTCTTCGCACCCCAGGTAATCGCATACTGATTCACATCGCCGTCAATGGCCGCCCGCGCCGCCTGCTTGATCTCCGCCGGAGCCGCAAAATCCGGAAACCCCTGCGCCAGATTGACCGCGCCATAAACCATCGCCTGCCGGGTCATCTCCCGGATCACCGACTCGGTAAACTGGGAAGCCTTGTCGCTGAGGAATCGTTTCGTTTGAGTGGATAGAGAAGAAATAACATCCGCCATAGCTGGCAGATTAGCACAAGAAGAATTGTTGATTTTCTGGTGGTTGATTGATGGTGATCAGTAGCAGGCGGAAGTGAATTCGGTTAGAAATCAGCAACCACGACGCCCTACCCTGTGTTCCTCTGGGCCCTCTGCGGTAGAGCGTCTCGGCACGCAGCGCCCGTCCTGCAAGGAACACTCAACCATGACCTAAACCCGTTGCACTCCCCCAGCCTCTTCGAGCGCCGCCACGATTCGCCCCGACCACTGCGCAATCTGCTCGTCGCGCAGCGTCCCCTCATCCGACTGCAATCTCACCCGCAAAAGAATCGAATACTTTCCCGCCGCAATCGATCCTCCGCGAAAAATCTCCACCGGCGCGAAGGAACGCAGCGCACTCAAACCCAGACCCATCACCGCCCGCCGCATTGCCTCAAACTCCACCTCATCCCCAAACACGAACGAAAAATCCCGCTCCACCGCCGGATATTTCCCAAGCGGCGCGAACCTCACCGTCCGCAGTCCAATCGCATGCAAGCGCTCCAGATCGATCTCCGCCAGAAAAACATCCTGCCGCAACTTCCTTTCCAGCTTCACGCTGTCGGCAATCTGCCCGAACTGCCCCACCACAGCCCCATCCATCAGCGCCCGCGCCGATCGTCCCGGATGAAAGTACTCCGCCGTCTCCCGGTCGAAGCTCAGTCCACCGCAGGAAAACGCCGCCAGCAGATTTTCCACATCACCCTGGAAGCCGCGAAACGCCTCCGCTGCCGCAGCATGTTCGTCCTTGCTCACATCGAGCGTCCCACCCACGGCCAGCGATCCTTTCACCGCCTTTAGCGAGGCTCCCAGGCACGCGCGCGCAGGCTCAACCCGCTCCTGGCTCTGCATTTCGTAGACCCGCCCTATCTCGAACAGCCGCACGTTTTCGGAATCGCGGTTAAGATTCCACGCCAGCATGTCCAGCATGCCCGGAGCCATGCTGGTCCGCATCACGCTGGCTTCCTCGCTCAACGGATTTTCCAACTCCAGCACCGAAGCGGAAGAAAATCTCTCCGCGTCGGCATGGGAAATGAACGTCAGCGACACCGCCTCGTTGTATCCCAGCGCCAAAGCGCGCGCGCGCAAGGTGGCATCCATGGCGGCATTCGGTAACTCGACCACCGCGCCACTGTAAGCTGGCAAAGTATTCTTGAATTTGTCGTAGCCATGCAGCCGCGCGATTTCCTCGATCACGTCAATCTCGCGCTCCACATCCAGTCGCCAGCTCGGAATCAGTACCCGAAACTCCGCATCCCCCTGTCCTTCCGGAATCAGCGTGAACCCCAGCTTCTTCAGGATGCGGAAAATTTCTCCCGTATCCAAATTCCCGCCCAGAATGCGCCGCACCTCCGAAACCTGCAGCACCACCGGCGCCAGGTCGATCTGTTTCGACACCACATCGATCGCACCGCCAACCAATTCTCCGCCGCCCGACTCCAGAATCAGCGCCGCGACCAGATCGCACGACAAAACTGTCGACTCAAAATCCGCCCCACGCTCGAACCGGTGCGAAGCGTCCGTGTGAAGCCCATGCCGCCGTGAAGTCTTACGCACCGTCACCGGATCCCACCAAGCCGACTCAATCAATACATTCCGCGTCTTGTCCGTGATCATCGTGTCGAACCCGCCCATCACCCCGGCAAGTCCAACCGGTTTCTTAGCATCGGCGACCACCAGATCTTCTGAAGCAAGCGCGCGTTCCACGCCATCCAGCGTCTTCAGCTTCTCTCCGTCCTTCGCGTGCCGAATAATCAGCCGCCCGCCCTCCAGCAAATCCATATCAAAAACATGCGTAGGCTTGCCCATCTCCCACAAAACATAGTTGGTCGCATCCACGGCGTTGCTGATGGGCCGCTGGTCCAGCAACTGCAACCGATGGGCCACCTTCGCCGGAGAATCCTTGACCGTCGTTCCACGGATAAGCCGCGCCGAAAACCGCGGACAAAGCTGCGGTTCTTCGACCGTGATCGGAAAGCGCACCCCGGAATCGCCAGAGCCCGAAGCCCGAGACTTTTCGACGCCTGACAGCGCCTTCAGCGGCAGGTCATAAATCGCCGCCGCCTCCCGCGCCACGCCATAATGATTCATAGCATCCGGGCGATTCGTACCAATTTCCATCTCGAACACCGTGTCCGCACCGGACCCGCTGATCCCCTCCACCGCGATCCCGACCCCAGTCAAATCCTCGGCCAGCCGCCGGTCCTCGACCGCCAACTCGACAAACTCGCGTATCCAGTGTGGAGAAAGTTTCATGAATCAGCTTTTGGTTCTTGGCTCATAGCCTCTTGCCGAGCGGCAATGGCTAACAGAGCGTCCTACGCCCACTGCCCCAGGAATCTCACATCCCCCTGAAAGAACAACTGAATATCATCCACCCCATACTTCAACAGCGCGATCCGGTCCGCACCCATGCCAAAAGCAAATCCCGAAACCGTCTTCGGGTCATACCCGTTGTCCTTCACGAACTCAAACACATTGGGATCGACCATGCCACACCCCAGAATCTCAATCCACCCCGTCTGTTTGCACGGACGGCAGGGTTCGGCACCGCGCCGCCCGCTCCCGCCACAAATGAAGCACGAAACATACATCTCAGCGCTAGGCTCGGTAAACGGAAAAAACGACGGACGGAAGCTTGTCTTCACGCTCGAGCCGAAGAATTCCTTCATGGCATGATCGAGCGTCCCCTTCAAATCGCCAAAGGTTATGTTGGTATCGACTGCCAGCCCCTCGATCTGATGAAACATCGGCGAGTGGCTCGCGTCCGGGGGATCGTTGCGATGCACGGGGCCGGGAATCACAATCCGGATGGGCGGCCGCATCTTCTCCATGGTCCGAATCTGAACCGGAGAAGTATGCGTGCGCAGCAGCAACCGCTCCCGCCGCGGCTTCGCCTGCTGCCCCGCAATAAACAAAGTATCCTGCGTATCCCGCGCCGGATGATTCGGGGGAAAATTCAAGGCCTCAAAATTGTAATAATCCGTCTCTACCACAGGTCCATCGGCGACGGAATAGCCAAGCCTCTGAAAGACGCCAACCATCTCGTGCATCGTCTTGATGACGGGATGCTCCGCCCCAATGGGACGATGGACGCCGGGAAGCGTGATGTCGACGGGGATATCAGCCACCGCGGACGAAGAATACTCATCGCGAATCGGGTGACTCTCGGAAAGTTTTCGGCCCTTTTCAAGATCCTTTTTTACCTGCGCCTTGATCTCATTGACTCGTTGACCCACATCGCGCTTGGCTTCCTTTGGAGCGGGCTGGAGCCAGAGGTCGTTGATCGAAGTAAGAATGCCGTTCTTGCGCGCCATCCAGCGATCCCGGAGAGCCTTCCAGTCCGGCTCGCTCCTCACCGCCTGCGACTCTTGCTCGCTCGCAGACAGCAATTCTGCGACGGCCTTGTTAAGCGCCGCAGCCGAGTAACTCCTCAATTTGGTAACGGTATAAGCCACGTCTCTCGCAGCAAACTGGAATGCGGGTGCCCCGACTGTAACTCTCCGTTCTCTCGAGAGACAGGGCGGGGACTTTGATTCTCACCGACGAAATCAGAAAACAGGCCTCAAGCCGAGGACGAAAATCGAGTGCCGGAAACCCTAAGCGAGCGCGCCCTTGGCCTGTTCCACCAGGCTCTTAAACGCCGGCGCATCGCGCACCGCCAGGTCCGCCAGAATCTTGCGATCCAGTTCCACTCCGGCCTTCTTCAACCCGTGGATGAACTGGTTGTAACTCAACCCGTTCAGCTTGGATGCCGCGCCAATCCGGACAATCCAAAGCGACCGGTACTGCCGCTTCCGCTGCTTCCGTCCAGAGTAAGCAAATTTCAGGCCACGTTCTACGGCCTCTTTGGCGGAACGGTAGAGTTTTGACTTGGTGAGGAAGTATCCGCTCGCCCGGTCGAGTATTTTCTTGCGTTTGGCGCGGCGTTTGGTTCCGCGTTTTACACGGGGCATTGCTTTTCTCCTTTTTGCTTTCTACGTATTGGCGGCTGGAGGCAAGGACGATCCGCCGTTGCGGCGATCTCTGGCCTCTTCACACGCCTGGAGCGATGGTTGATGNNCAAGAATCAGCCATGCTCCTATTGATAGGGAATCATCCGCTTCACTTTGCGGAGATCTCCGTCGCTCACTAGCGTAGCCGTGCCCAATTTGCGTTTGCGTTTGTGCGCCTTGGACGTCAGCATGTGACGCAGGCCGGAATGTCCCCGCTTCACCTTGCCAGTGGCAGTCTTCTTGAAGCGCTTGGAAGCGCCTTTGTGCGATTTCAATTTCGGCATAAATCCTCGGAATCAGCGCCAGCCGACAATTGCCGGCCGCGAGCCCTGGGTATTCGACTGCTCCTGCTCAATTGCTCTGGAATCGTTGGCGCGACTCGCGCCCGTCCTCGGCGAAGTGTTAAGCCTGCGAAACCGGGTTCGGAGCCTCGGCGGCTGCGGCCGGCGCCGGCTGCTGTTTTTCTTTGTCCTGCGCCAGCTTTTTTTCCTGTTTCGCTTTCTGCTTGGCTTCCCTTTCTCTTTCCTTCTCCCGCTCGACTGCCGTTTTCTTGGGCGCCAGGATTGCGTGCAGTGTGTTGCCCTCTTGCCTCGGCCGGAACTCCACAATGCTCTGCGCTTCCACGTCCTTGATCAGCCGCTCCAGTATTTGTCTGCCTAACCCAGTGCGGGTCATTTCGCGCCCGCGGAAGAAGATGGTGGCTTTTACCTTATCTCCTCCGTCGAGGAAGCGCAGCACGTGATTTTTCTTGGTCTCGTAGTCGTGGTCGTCCACATTGATGCGGAACTTGACCTCTTTCACGGTGATCGTCTTCTGATGCTTTTTGGCCTCGCGCTCTTTCTTTTCCTGCTGGTAGAGATATTTCCCGTAGTCCATGATGCGGCACACAGGAGGCTGCGCGGTGGGCGAAATCTCAACCAAGTCCAGGTTCTTGCTGCGAGCTAATTTGAGCGCTTCGAAGGGCGGCATTACACCGATCTGCGCACCCTCATCGTCAATCACGCGAATTTCGCGGGCTCGAATGCGGTCATTGGTTCGGATAAAACGTTTGTCGATACGGTCCTCCGCGCTCTAAGCGTCTGAGAATACAAGATTATAACATGGGGATTCGGGAGGGTTCGGGTTGACCGGCTGTCTCCCGCCCTTTCCCAAGAAACGCGAAGCAGATGAGCATACAATGCTCGAGGCTTCTCTCGGGTACTCGGCCGTCCGGACCCCTCGATTGGACGTTGTTGACTTGAAAAGCTATTTTTCTGTTTACTCTATGTACCGGTTGAGGCGGGTGCTTCTATGTCGGCGGGTTCAACCACTGGGGGACAGCGCCATCTCGGCGGCACCATGCGGCGCGATGCTTGGTGGCTCGAGTTGTTGCCCGTCATTGCCCTGCTCAGTGCATTCGGAATTTATGCCACTCTGCGCGCCCTCGAGGGGACATATTATGAATGGGGGCCGTATCTTTCTCCCTTCTATTCGCCGCTCATTGACCCCCATCATCGCTGGTGGCCGCTCTCACCGGCGCTGCTGATTTTGATTTGGCCTCTGGGATTCCGCCTCACGTGCTACTACTACCGCAAGGCTTANNGGCGAGACCGCATTTCCGTTTGTTCTGCAGAATCTCCATCGCTACTTTCTGTATGCCGCATTCATCTTCCTCATCTTTCTCTGGCGTGACGCGTTCCGCGCTTTCTTTTTTGACGGACGCATCGGAGTGGGGGTCGGCACCCTTGTCCTGTTGTTCAACGTAATCCTGCTGACGACTTATGCCTTGTCCTGCCACTCGCTTCGCCACCTGGTTGGAGGAAAGCTGGATTGCTTTTCCTGCGCCACCTTCGGAGGGCCGCGCCATAGCGCGTGGCGCTGGTTGAGCTTTCTGAATGAGCGGCACATGCTTTTTGCCTGGATCAGCCTGATCACGGTGGGCCTTACGGACCTTTATGTCCGGCTCGTGGCGAGCGGCGCAATCACCGACTTGAGACTCTTGTGACCACCCAATATGAGACCCACGAACACGATGTGTTGATCATCGGCGCCGGCGGCGCGGGTCTGCGAGCTGCGCTCGGAGCCCTGGGGCAGGGCGCGAAGGTGGGAGTGGTTTGCAAATCGCTCCTCGGGAAAGCGCATACCGTCATGGCGGAGGGGGGCATCGCTGCGGCGATGGCGAATGTGGACACCGCGGACGACTGGCGCGCTCATTTTCGCGACACCATGCGCGGCGGCAAGTTGCTTAACAACTGGCGCATGGCGCAAATCCACGCCCAGGAAGCTCCCGAGCGCGTGCGCGAGCTGGAACAGTGGGGCGCGCTTTTTGATCGCACGCGGGACGGGCAGATCCTGCAGCGCGCCTTCGGCGGGCACACCTTCCGCCGGCTGTGTCACGTGGGCGACCGTACGGGCCTCGAAATGATCCGTACTTTGCAAGACCGCGGCGTGCAATTGGGCATCGACGTCTACATGGAGTGCACGATCAGCCGCTTGCTGAAAGATGGCGATCGCGTCGCCGGGGCATTCGGTTACTGGCGTGAGCAGGGGCGATTCGTGGTATTCCGAGCAAAATCGGTGGTCGTGGCCACCGGCGGCATCGGCAAAGCCTGGAAGATCACCTCCAATTCATGGGAATACACCGGCGACGGAATGGCGCTCGCCTACGGCGCCGGGGCTGAGCTGATGGATATGGAATTTGTGCAGTTTCATCCCACCGGTATGGTGTGGCCTCCGGGCGTGCAGGGAATTCTGGTCACCGAGGCGGTTCGCGGCGAGGGAGGCGTTCTTCGCAACAACCTGGGCCAGCGATTCATGGAGAAATACGATCCGAAAAAGCTGGATCTGTCCACCCGCGACGTGGTGGCACGCGCGATCTATACCGAGGTGCGCGAGGGCCGCGGCACCGAACACGGCGGAGTTTATCTCGATATCTCGGAAAAACCCGCNNGGACCAACCTGCCATTACATGATGGGAGGCATTCGCGTAGATGCAGAGACCGCAAGGTCGTCCGTGGCGGGACTGTTTGCCGCCGGTGAGGCGGCAGCGGGGCTGCATGGGGCAAACCGGCTGGGCGGCAATTCTCTTTCGGACCTGCTCGTCTTCGGCCGCCGCGCAGGGTTGGCTGCCGCCGAGCACGCGAACAAGATATCAACCACGCCGCTCGACTCGGAACAGGTCGAAGAGGCGGCGCGCGAGATGCTGGCTCCCTTCGAGCGCAAGGGTGGTGAGAATCCATATACCCTTCATCGCGATTTGCAGGAAACCATGCAGAAACTGGTGGGCATCTTTCGGAATAAAGAAGATCTGATTCGCGCGTTGGAGGAGCTGGAGAAATTGAAAGAGCGCACCGGACGCTTGAGCATCGAAGGCTCGCGCTTGTTCAATCCGGGCTGGCATCTGGCGCAGGACCTGAAGGCGATGCTGATCGTTTCCCAGGCGGTTACGCGCAGCGCACTGGCGCGTGAAGAGAGCCGTGGAGCGCACAGCCGGATTGATTATCCCGGCCTGGACGCAGCTTGGGGCACGAGAAATAATGTGATCGCCCGGGAGGGCAGCGCCATGACGCTTCGCCAATCAGCGGTGCCGGAATTGCCCAGCGACCTGAAGAAACTTGTTACGGCGGAAGAATAATGGACAAATAGCGGAGGCGCGATGGCGGAAGCAATCTTTGAGGTATTCCGGGGAGACCGCGACGGTGGGCAGCCCGCCACGTACCGCGTCCCGATTGCCCCGGGGATGGTCGTGCTGGATGCGCTCCACCATATCCAGGCGCAGCAGGCGCCCGACCTGGCAGTGCGCTGGAATTGCAAGGCCGGCAAGTGCGGCTCGTGCTCGGCAGAGGTCAACGGCCGCCCCCGGCTCACTTGCAAAACGCGTCTGGACGCGCTTCCCCTGGACAAGCCCATCACAGTTCAGCCCATGAAAGCGTTTCCCGTGATCAAAGATCTGGTCACCGACGTTTCCTGGAACTACCGCGTGAACCAGAAAATTCCGCCCTTCGAGCCTCGCCCCGGTGCCGAGCGGAAAATTTACCAGGAAGATGTGGATCGGGTGCAGGAGTTTCGCAAGTGCATTGAATGCTTTTTGTGCCAGAATGTGTGCCACGTTCTCCGCGAGCACAAGGAGATGGAGCATTTCGCTGGACCGCGGTTCTTCGTCCGGGTAGCGGGGCTCGAGATGCATCCTCTGGATTCGAAGTCTCGCACGCGCATGCTGAAGGAAGAGCTCGGCCTTGGTCTGTGCAACATCACCAAGTGCTGTACGGAAGTGTGTCCCGAGGAGATTCACATCACGGATAATGCGATCATTCCGCTGAAGGAGCGCGTGGTTGACGAATTCTATGATCCCGTGCTCATGTTGGTGCGGAAGATTCGCGGGGCAGAATAAGATTACGTGATTCCGCAGGAATGGCACCATGCGTCGAGAACGAGCCCTGAAGGTTGTACCGGTGTGGGTGGGATTAGAATCGGGCTGACGTAAGGGAGGTTCCCATGGAGTTCAAGCTCAAGACCATCTCGCAGGCGGGCATTCCGGAAGCCATCTCAAAAGTAGAACTCTACCGCTCGCTCAATGAACCGGAAGAGGCGGAATCGATCTGCCGCGACATCCTGGCAGTCGAGCCCGAACACCAACTGGCACTCCGCCTGTTGGGCCTGGCGATCACCGATCAGTTCCGTGGAGACGCATCGGATCGCTCTGAAGAGGTAGCACAACTCTTCCAGAGACTCAGCGAGCGTTACGAACGCCTCTACTACACCGGTCTCTTGCATGAACGGCGTGCCAAAGCACAAATGCGCGTGGGGCGCACGCCCTACACTCTTGCCCCACTTTTCGCCGAGGCAATGCATTGTTTCGCGGAAGCCGAAGTGATTCGTCCCACGGGGAACGACGACGCTATTCTTCGCTGGAACCGTTGCGCTCGGCTGCTGCAAAGCCATCCCGGCTTCATTGAAGAGGAAGAGTCCGAAGCATTCGATGCTTTCGACAGCTCACCAATCTGAGGTTACTTGGTAACCCGTCCAGTGGCCGGGAACTGGGTCTCTGTCTTCGATATCCGCACCCCTGCCGAACCCTTCCCGCCGTCCATCAAAGAGCCCTCGGACCCTCCGGAAGATCCAGACGCTGCGGCACTTGGCGCCGCTTTGACGTAACGAAAAAAACGGGGCCGCCCCCGCTGTTTCCAATACGGCGAATCGTAGAAATCGACCTCGGGCCCTGAACGCAGGAGGCTGAAAAAGGAGTGCTGGACGGGATTGATCACAACCCCAGCGTGTCCGCGCCAGACGGCCAAGTCGCCAGGCTGCGGACTGGCCACTCGCTGAAATTCGTCAATCCCCGCGTAGAGGTCGGCAGAGGGCGCGTACTGATAAGGGAAACCGGCGCGGGTATAGAGTCCGTGGACAAAATGGGAACAATCGGAAAGGAAACTCGCATGATGACGGGAATCCAGTGCGGCGCCTAAGATCGCCAAACCCTCATCTAAGGTCAGGGGATGGTACTCCATCGTGTTCTGCTGCGCGTCACGGTCTTCGCGAGGGACCCGGTCCTCGCGAGTGACCCGGTAAGCACCGTTCGACACTCCCGTCTTCTGTTGCGCCCACGCGGCCGGCATGGCGGCCAGGCAGAAGAGAAACAACCGCAGGGCGCCTTTGTCATGGAACCGCATAGTCCGAACTCTAACGCGCCGCGGTAAGACAACACAGGTCACAGGCGTACCGCCAAGTCCGCGAAAACTGTGCTGATCTCAGATGCACCTTAGGGTGTGGAAGGGTTTATTTTGGGCGCGACTTTTTATCGCGGGCTGAAAGCCGTGCTCCTCGGACTGTTTCAGGTTCTGCCAAATTTTGTCAATACGCAGAAATTACCCGATTGGGGTTCACCGGCAAGACGCGAACAAGAGACGCAATGGGATAATATTAGATGATTCTTATTTGCTGGTTGATATAGTCAAATACTTTGCCCTCTGGATGCCTAGGTTCCGGCCCGCCGGATGACGAGTAAGCGTCGCGGTCCCTGTGCGCCGGGCACCAGAATCTTCTCGATATCGGCGCTGCGGCTGGAGCCGCCGAATGACCGACGCGAACCAGTGGCGGTCGAGTTTTCGTAACGAACTGGCAGCGAGCAGCTCCGGATAATCGTTGCGGACCATCGTCGCGCACCAACCCGAGAGCCATACGACCATCTCGGCATCCTTGAAAACTTGAACGAAATGTTCCGCACCAGGCACCGCCTCGTTCGAGTACCGGGTGTTGAACGCAGGCCCGCTACCCGTTTGATCTTCGCGAAACTCGAGTGGCGTACCCAAGCCGGCGCAACACCTTGACCGCGTCCACCGGCCCCTCAGGCAGCAGTGGATCCAAGAAGGAAAGGACAAATAAGGACAAATCAAGATACTTTGCGCGGCACAGTCAAATCTCACCCTTTGCGCCATCGCGCTTTGGTCTACCGCAACACCAGACGGGTGAATGGAAAGACATACGCCTCGAAGGTCACCAGGATGCCAACCAAAGCGGCCAGCGCAACGCTGTGGAAGAACACATACCGCAGGATGTCGCCTTCGTGCCCATACCACTCGGTGGCGGTGCTGGCCACAACGATGCTCTGCGCATCGATCATCTTGCCCATCACNNCGGTGAGAGCCCGATCTGCTGCGCGGAGATCTTCTGCAAGCTGCCGAACAGCACGTTGGACGCGGTATCCGAACCAGTCAACGCCACGCCCAGCCACCCGAGCAGGGTTCCGAAGAACGGATACATCACGCCCGTCCGCGCGAACGCCAGGCCCATGGTGGCGTCCACTCCCGAGTAACGGGTCACGATGCCCAGCGAAAGCATGGCCGCGATCGTCATGAGCGAGAACCGGACATGCCACACGGTCTGCCACCACATCGCCATGATCTTCGGAAGCGAGAGGCCCATGATGAAGCCGGAAATGACCGCCGCGAACAGGATCCCCGACCCAGTGGCCGAGACCCAGTTGAAACCGAACACGGCCGCCTCCGCCGTAGGTTTCACGACCACCGGTGGCATGCGTTGGCTGAGCTTGTTGAGACCGGTCACGGGAAACTGCGGATTGGTGATTTTGCTCGGCGGAGTCGACCAGGTGTTCATGGATGGGAACACCTTTTCCGGAGTATTCATGATCTTCTTGCCGGTATTCGTGCCCCAGCAGAAAACGCAAACGCTGAGCACCAGCCAGGGCAGCCATGCGCGAACCACCTCGGCCCGGCTGTAACCGTGATGACCGCGAGCGGCGCGCTGCTCACCCTCCTGTCCTTGGTGTCCCCAAATCGTTTTCGGGCGCCAGACCTTGAGGAAGAGGATAAGGCACACCATCGAGGTGATGGCCGCAATGATGTCCGTGAGCCACGGGCCGTGAAAGTTCGAAACCAGGAATTGAGGAATGGCAAAGGTAAAACCGGCCACCGCAACGGCTGGCCAGACTTCCTTCATTCCTTTGTACCCGGCATACGCCCACACCAGCCAGAAAGGCACCAGCACGGAGAACAATGGCAGAATCCGGCCAATCTGCGCGCCCAGAGTGAACTCAGAAAAACCGGTGACCGCGGCGAGGGCAATGATGGGCGTGCCCAGCGCGCCATAGGCTACGGGTGCAGTATTGGCGATGAGCGACAGGCCCGAGGCCTCCAGCGGCTTAAAGCCCAGGCCGATCAGAAGCGCCGCGGTCACCGCGACCGGCGTTCCGAATCCGGATGCACCCTCAAAGAATGCGCCAAAGGAAAAGGCGATCAGCAGAAGTTGCAGGCGCGTGTCCTGGGTGATGCCCGTCATGCTCTCCTGCAAGACCTTAAACCGGCCGGTCTCGAGCGTCATGCGGTACAGGAAGATGACGTTCAGGATGATCCAGCCGATGGGAAACAGTCCATAACAGGCACCGTAGATGGCGGTGATGCTGGCCATCTTGACCGGCATATGGAAAATGCCGACGGCGATCAGCAACGCAGTGACCAGTCCCAGCACGGCGGAGTAGTGTGCCTTTGTGTGGAAGAAGGCGAGGGTCCCCAGGAGCACGACGATGGGAGTGGCGGCGAAAATCGTGGAAAGCCACCAGTGCCCGAAGGGATCGTAGCCTTGCGCCCAAGGCACGGTGGGCGTCACACCGGACCAGGCCAGCACGATCAGCGCGACCAGAACCACTGCCATCAGAATGGCGGGGACCGGGCTTCCGGCCTCCGGCTGGGGGGCCTGAGAAGCGACGGAAGGAGGATTAGTGGAGACGGACATAAGCACCTCGTCCGTGCCTGCCGCAGGCGGCGGCGCACGAATGAAATTGCGTTAGCTGGCCTTTCCGACAACGGAGAGTCGGCGAAAAAGTGTAAAGAGGAGCCGCCGTTTCTCAACCTGACGACCCATTGCGGCCCGGATTGTACCACAGCCGCGACCATGCGTCGGTCGACGGAATCAATGGTAGTGGGCTTTCTGTGTTGCTGAATCTTTGATCTCGCTTTTGTCCCACAACCGAAAATGTGCTGACGTCACCCCGAGAACAGGATGAGGAATTCTCCATCCCATCTTTTTTTTCACGATTCGACGTAGCTCGCCGCTGAATGGGACCGCGATCACACCAGCGAGCCCAAATTGCCCTCGGCTCAAAACCTGGGCGACTAGTTACGAGACAAGCGCCAGCGGTGAGTCCGCCGGAACTGCCATGCCCACCAGAGCTCCGTCTTCCACCCCTACGATGCGCGCGGTGATCCACCGGTTCGCTCCGTAGCGTCCGTTCAAGCACAGCTTCTGATAATTGTCTGTGAGGGCTTCGGTGAATTCTCCTTCGCCACTGCTCGATACCACGTTGAGCGTGATGGCATCGAGCGGTTTTCCTACGAACGATTGCATGAACGCGAGTTTCTTCTCCGCGCCGAGGGCGCGCAGGATGCGGTTGCGTTCGCGGGCGACTTGTACGGGGACCTGATTGGCCGTGGCGGCGGCCGGCGTGCCGGGGCGCGCAGAGTAAGTGAAGACGTGCAGATAGGTGAAGGGCAGATCCATGATGAGGCGGCGGGTGGCTTCGAACTCGGCGTCGGTTTCGCCGGGGAATCCCGTCATGACGTCGGCGCCGATGGCGGCGGTGGGCATCGCGGCGTGAATCTTTTCAATCTTCTCACGATAGTGCCATGGGCGGTACTTGCGGCGCATGCGCCGGAGCACCGCGTCACTGCCCGATTGCAGCGGCACATGCGCGTGTTTGGCGATGCGCTGCGAGGAGGCAACCAGTCCGATGACGTCGTCCGACCAATCCATGGGCTCGACCGAGGAGATGCGGAGCTTTTCGAGTCGGGTCTGGTGGAGGATGGCGCGGAGCAGATCCGCGAAATGCGACTTCCGGCTTTCCCAATCGCGTCCCCAGCGGCCTAGGTTGATGCCACTGATCACAACTTCACGGTAGCCTGCGGCTACCAGCGCGTTCATCTCGCGAATGACTTGGGGTAACGGCAACGACCGGCTGTGCCCGCGGACGCTCGGGATCACGCAGAAGGAGCAGCGGTTGTCGCATCCGTCCTGAACTTTGAGGTTGGGCCGGGTGCGATCGTTCTCATGAGAGCTGCCGGCATCGAGGTTGGAAGCTTCGAAGACGGGTGCGGCGAGCAGTTCGGTGTGGGCAAAGATATCGGAAACAAAGAGCCGTGGCTGGTCGTTGGTCGCTTCGCTCAGATCAGGTGAGGCTACCGACGGCTGTTGGCCGGATGGTGTGAGCGTGCTGAGAGGGACGAAAGCTCCACGCCGTAGAGTGATTTCATCGAGCACAATCTCGGCGAGTTGATGTTTGTGCGAGTTGCCGATCACGCAGGTTACGCCGGGCAGGGCAGAGATTTCCTGGGGAGCGCGCTGAGCGTAGCATCCGGTGACAATGATTCTCGCCAGTGGATTCTGCCGCTGCACCCGGCGGATGGCGGCGCGGGCATCCTGATCCGCCGAATTCGTTACGGTGCATGTGTTCAAAATGACTAGGTCGGCTTGTGCGGCGGAGGCGCGGGCCAGGCCGCGGGATTCGAACTGGCACTCGAGGGCGGCGCCGTCGGCTTGGGTGGCGCGGCATCCGAAGTTTTCCACGTGGTAGGTGGGCACGGGACTATCGTAGCGCATAGCGCCGTTTTGCGGTGGCTGAGACCGCGGCGGGCAGACCACCGCTGCTGCCGAAGAGCATTTGCAGCTTCAGCAACATACGGGTCCCTGATGGCGGTCAGGCGGAGGCGGCTGTCTTCCTCTGCGTGAAGCATTCGCGGCACAAGATGGGACGGCCTTGTGTGGGGCGAAACGGGACGGTGGTGTCCTTGCCGCACTGGGAACA
>PMHI01000212.1:0-6080 GCA_003156615.1 Acidobacteriaceae bacterium
TCGATTCAACATCCGAGAGCACGCGCACCTCGACCACGGATACGCAGTGACCAGCCACAGCAGCCAGGGACAGACCGCGGAGCGGGTGTTAATCCACGTGGATACAGAGAAAAGCGAACTCTTGGTTAACAACCGCTTCGCCTATGTGTCTGTTTCAAGAGCCCAACACGACGCCCAGATTTACACGAATGATGGCAGCAAGCTTTCCCACAGCCTCAGTCGCGACAGTTCGCAGCGTACGGCAGTAGAACTTGAACAACAGCCAGCTACACCGAAGACCGAACCAGTTTCCTTGCGAGGTGTGCGGCCCTCCGAAAAGGAGCAAGACCATAGTCTTGGAATAGGACTCCCGTGATATGCGATATCGGAGACTTGCGGCCGGAACACCAGCGCGAATATCGGCGGCAAACGCGCGCCCAGTGCATCAATCAACCCACTTCAGCAGATGGCTATCATGCCCTCGCGGCAGAGAGAGGGGCTGATTTCGATACTCTAATTTCACTTGGATGCAGATATCCTTGCCCGTGCTCTTTTACGTGGCTTCTGTGTTCTTGAGGCGCTCCAGATTCTGATCTCGCCGGAGTCTCTCGGCTGGCACGTTGGTTTCCGAATCACCGGCGTATACGAGATTGCTCGCAGTTCGGCACAACCAAGAGCAGCATGTCATGCGCTCCGGTTGTGATCTTGCCCCTCACGGTCAGCGTTTGGCCATTAGCACCGGATGCTAGAGGGCAACCACCATGATCGGCGTCCTGCCCGAGCGCAATAGCTGAAGAGAGATTTTGTCCGTGCCCTCATGAAAACAACCGTCGCCGTGAAGCATCGGCCCGTCGCCGCTCATTCGCTTCTCTCTTTTAGGGACCCGAAGTGTAGGTGACTGGATTGTTCACCCACTGTCCCCCTACGTACGAGTACAAGCTGACATAGATGGTGGTGTTGTTCGCCGGCAGTGTGTACGCCGTCGTGGTCAGCACATTCCCCAGGTTGCCCGAGGAATACACATCGTTGCCCCCCGGTGCGCTGCTGCCGATGTCCATCCAGTACGCCGTGGCGTTGGAATCTGCGCTCCAGGTGAACGTCACAGTCGTCCCGCTCAGCGGTGTTCCCGGAACCGGCGACGTAATCGCTGCCAGTCCACCGGTCGCAGCCAGCGCTGTGTACGTATATGCGCTGCCTGACCACGCTCCACTGATCAGCGAGTACAGCGTCACGTAGATCGTGCTCCCATCCGTCGGCAATCCACTCGCCGTCGTTGTCAGCACATTGCCCAGGTTCCCGGACGAATAATAGTTGTTCCCTCCCGACGCGCTCCCCACATCCAGCCAGTAGGCCGATGCTCCTGCGCCCGCCGTCCAGTCGAACGTCACGCTGCTCCCCGTCAACGTCGATCCCGAAGCTGGCGTGGTTATGACTCCACCTGCTCCTGCCAAGTTGTACGCCGTGTACGTGTATGCACTGGGTGTCCATGAACCAGCGATCAGCGAGTACAAGGTTGCGTAAACCGTGCTGCCATTCGTTGGCAGACCGCTTGCCGTCACGGTCAGCACGTTGCCGAGGTTCCCCGACGAATAGTAATTGTTCCCGCCCGCCGTGTTGCCAATGTCGAGCCAGTATGCCGTAGCGCCCGAACCTGCTGTCCAGTTGAAAGCAACACTGCTCCCAGTCAGAGTCGAGCCGTTGGCCGGTGATGTAATTACCCCGGCCCCTGACGCCGCGTTGAATGCCGTGTAGGTGTACGCATTGCTTAGCCATACACCACCCACCGACGAATACAGCGTTACGTAAACCGCGCTGCCATTGGTCGGCAAGCCATTTACCGTCTTGGTCAGCACGTTACCCAGATTGCCCGACGAGTAGTAATTGTTTCCGCCGGACGTGCTGCCNNCGCTGCTCCCAGTCAGAGTCGAACTCGGAACCGGGGACGTGATCACCCCTCTGCTTGAGGCCCCGCCGAACGCAGTATAGGTGTAGTGGATTGCCGTCCAGGTTCCGCTCAGCAGGTAGTACCAGGTCACGTACACCGTGCTTCCATTGGTCGGCAGCGAACTGACCGCCTGCGAAAGCGTGGCGCTTGACAGCGTGCCCGAGGAGTAATACTCGTTCCCGCCCTGCTCCGCGCCCACATCCAGCCAGTATCCGCTTGCGACTGAGTAGGCATACCACTGGAACGTCGCCGAGGCGCCGTTCAGCGTGGAATCATTGACCGGAATGTAAATCCCCGGGGTATTCACGATCGCCGAACCATTTACCTGGTTGTTCTCCAAATTGCTGCTTGAAAACGTAACTCCGATCAGAGTCAGGATGGCAGTGGGGGTCTGTCCAGCGGCCGTTATGCCGCCGTTATGGGAGAGGTTGTAGACCGTAGCGCCTAGATCGGCGCTGTTGTTCCCCTTCAGCGCCGCGTTGCCGGAATACGAAATGTTCTCCAGGGTTACGCTTCCATTCAGGTTGAAGATAGCTCCGCCAAATCCGTCGGCACCCTGGGCGGTATTGCCGGTGAAGCTCGAGCTTTGGACCAGCACAATTCCCTGGTGGTTGAAAATGGCGCCCCCAAGTCCGGCGCCAGCGCCAGCTACGAGGTACTGCGACAAACCATTACCACCGGCCGCCCCGCCAAAACCACCTGGGCCTCCTGGAATGACGGCATAGATGAAGCCCCCGCCTCCACCAAATCCGCCGCCGCCCTGGCACCCGCCGCCGCCTCCGCCGAAGCCGCCTCCGCCGCCGCCGGCTGCGCCGTTGCCACCCCAGCTACTGGTTCCACCGGAGCAGTCACCGCCGCCTTCGGAGCCCGTGAATCCACCACCTGTGGACCCCCCGGAACCCTTAAATCCGCCGCCAGAGAAGCTGCCGCCATTACCGCCCAAACCACCGCCCCCCCCCAAGTTGATAGAGTTTGAGTTGTAGCTGCCGCCGCCGCCGCCGAGCGCCATGTTTGAACTGACGGTGACGCCAAGCAGGGTTAGTGTTCCCTGATTGAAAATTGCGCCTCCCATACCTGCGCCACCGCCCCCAGCGTCCTCGCCGTCAGCACCACTTCCGCCTAGGGCAAAGCCGCCCGTCAGGGTGAGGTTTTGCAGCGTAAGATTGCCGGCAGGGAGGGTACTGAATCCTCCCGAAACGTAGAAGAAGCGGAACGGCCCGTCGTCCCCACCATATTTGCTTTGGATGGTCGCACCGTTGCCATTGATGACAATCGCCGCGCTTATGGCCGGAAATGCATTAGGCCCATACCACCAGTCCGATGCCGCTGTGGGTAAATACAAGCCGCCACTCGCCAGCTCGATTGTGCCGCCACCGTTGGCATTCAGCGTTTGGATCGCGGTGATCAGCCCGGCAACATCTCCGTTGGCGACAGAAATCGTCCCCCCGCTCTGCCCAACCGCCGTCGCGGCCACGCATAGCACGAGCTGGGCAATAAACAGTACTCGGGCAATCCGTCGAGGACAAAGGGCTTGGTCACAAAGCTTTGGAAACGCTGGAGAGGGATTTCGGGAACCGCGCAAGGAAGGCGAAACTACAATCCGTAACCGGCAGTTCATTGTCGTTCCAAACTTTCTTGTTTCTTACTTGTTTCTTAGGCGTAATTTCCAGGTGTCCTGGGGTCCTGCAAAGACGAGAGCCGTAGCAACAGGCACGCCATGCTACACGAGAAAACTTAATTCCGCAATGCTTAGCTTGGGTTACCTTTTCAGATGGCTTGACACGTGCTATTTTGGAAGGCTGCTCGCACGAACTGGCCATGGCCTGTCAGCATCGTTGGGCGGTCTGGGAGGCCTTTTCGTATTATTTGCCTAAGGGTTCGACAAATCCTTGGTTAGGTCGGTGTTTCGCTCGCGACGAGCGGGGAAGAGAGGAGAACCAGAACCACAACCCAGTCTAGCTTCTTCCGCATATCTACCCCCTCAGTTCGGCCACGGGTCATGGGCCGGGCAACGTTTCTCCTTTAAGCGAGACTGTCCTACTGATGAGTCGGTACTTCACTTGGTCGGGCAGATGACCGCCCCAGCCCCATTCACCTGAAAATGACCTGTCCGTCTCCTTGGCTAACCGTGGTGTACCGCTCTGGTTCACGATTGACCACTCTGATTCACGATTGACGATGCATCCGACCAGCGCGAATCGTCATACTCGTCGAAGTAAAGCACGGCGGTTGCTCCGGTCTCCAACTTCGGATTGTTGCTAGGAGGAGCATGCTCCCACTTTTACATGTACAGGCAGCCATGCCCCGGCGGTTTGCGTAGTTTGGGCGAAGGCCCCACTGCTCAATAAAAGAACCAAAATCATTTTTTCATGGTTGCTGCATCGGAGTTATCTACAGCCGTTGGCAGGGGCGCATGCGGCAGGTTGTTCCACATATAGTTTGCGAACCGCGTGTCTGTTCCGTAGCATAAGCAGCCGTGCGTGTACCCGTGTCCAATGTCGGTGACGCAGTGTTCCACCGCCAGGGAGCTTGATTTCCCTTAAGTGAACGCCACCGATCCATCGATCAATTCCCGTTACTTCCCCTTTTCCACCGCTTCCACGATCACCAGTAATGACAACACCGCTCCGTAGTTCTTTAATCCTACGGATTGTTCCCAGATCTGGGCTCGCTCTCGTAAGCCTTTTTCATACAGCCANNCACCGGGCGGCAAAGCTGTTCTGCCTCACTTTACCTTTCCGTATCCAACGCACAAATCCCTCGGACAGCTTCGACCATAGGATCTTTTGGTTCTGGGACCACACCACTGCCGCTCGGTGCGGGGTGAGCGTAATCAGCCGTACGGCGGAAGCCGTCAAGGACGTGCCACAAAGCTGGGCGATCGAGCGAATCGACTCCAGCGAAGGCTCTGACTGAACAAACTCGGCCATGAGTCCACGAGGCATCAGAATCTCGCCGGCGAAGCGGTTGGCTTCGAGTTCGGGGCGATAGAGATCCGCATCCCAGTTTTCAATCCTTTGCTGCTTGCAAGGGGCGGAGACTTCCTGCTGGCCTGGTAGAACGTAGTGTCCGATTTCGTGGGCCAGGGTGAAGCGTTTGCGGGACTCCTCGCGAATTCGGGAGTTGATGACAATACAACCGTGCCGGGCGTCGCGGATGCGTAAGAGTGCGCCGTCATAGCTTTCGGCCGGCCGATAAAGGACTTCCATGCCAAATTCCTCGGCGATTTCCGTCAACCTATTGCGGCTGTCGAGGCCGAAGCGACGGAGAAACGACTCGCTCATCAGGGCCACCAGGTCCAGGTCCGGATTTGTCTTCTTTACCCTCTCCTTCAGCTCGGACTCCAGCTGGTCGAGTTCCTGTTGATCGGATTTCGCAAGCTGGCTGCTCTTGCGGTAGGCACGAGCGGTTTCGAGATTGGAGGGAAATCGGAGAGGCGACAAGAGCCGGTCGAGCCAATGGTCGGCGATCCTGATGGTGGTGACGGATTGGCTTTCGGATGGGTCTTCAAATTGGTCTTCGGGGCCGTCTGGCGGGCGCGTCGCTTGGATCGCTTGCTGGAGAGCGAGAGGCACAGGTCGACTGGCGGCTTGTTCCAGTTTCGCAATCTTGGTGGCGGAGTGATGAAACCGGGCTCTGAGCGCATCGGGATCGATACCTCCTTCCAGTAGTTGACGGCGCAGTTCATCGACGTTCGCGATGGGGTCGTCCACGAGGGAGTCCGCGAGGCGCAGGATGTCTTCGGCGAGTGGCTGGTTGTTAGGCTTAGACATGTTGTGCCTCTCCGATCAGACGAGCGTCCGCTAACTTCCTCAATCTAAGGTTAATACGTCTCCTCCGGCGCTCGACTTCCACCACGGTTGTGTTCAGCCTCTCGGCTAATTCTTGGCTCGAAAAGGAATTGTACCCCGCCGGCCCCATCTGCAACTTCACGATCTCGAGAAGCTCAGGGAAATCTTGAACTGCTCAACCAGCCAAACCATGCGCTCGCGCCGGAGGTGTTCGTCTTCGGGGTTCCCAAAGTTCGAGGTCCTCTGATCGAAGGAGGATTCCGATAGGTCCTCGCCGCCGGTTCTCTCGTCATCCGGGTAAACGCTTGTCTTGGCGCGTTTCGATCGAACCAGATCGAGAAAATCGCGTTTGAGTACCTCGCGCA
>PMHI01000212.1:6135-7000 GCA_003156615.1 Acidobacteriaceae bacterium
CTTGTTCGAAATCGACTTCGGCGCGAAAAACGTCCGTAGCATTCCTCTTCTCGTGGCGCGCGTTTGTAAGATTTTCTCAGCCCGATCCGGAGATTTCCACAGAAAAAATTTTGGAGCTGGCGAAAAAGTGGCCTGGCTCAATCGCACTAGTAGCAAAGAAAGTCAATTGTGGCGGCAATGGTCGGTTACGTCAGTCGAGTGTAGAGACCTTGAGCGCAGTAGAAAAACAGGACGCCAGTTTCACAGCTCAAGCGAATGCTCTATACCGCTTACTTCGTGTTTCTCTTCCAGGCGAACCCGCTTGGTTTGGCAATTACATACTTCCGAGAGGATCAGGCGTTTCAGTAAAAGGATTGAACATACAGGGAATGAACACTCACAAACATCCGAGTTCGTTTGCATCCGATGCCGAACGCGCCACGCTGCGGGCGAATGGTAATGGCGTCTCGGTGGATCAAATTCTCCTTACAGTCGAAGAGTTGGCTGAGATTCTTCGTGTGCCCAAGAGTTGGATCTACAGCCATCAGGACCAGCTCCCAACCGTGCGGCTCGGGCGTTACGTACGTTTCAAGCGGTCTGAAATCGAGTCGTTTTTGGATAAGCAGAGGCTTGCTAATGACACAGTTTGATGTTATTGATAAGCCACGGTTGAAGCACCACGGAAGGAGAATCGTGGTGCGAGAAAGACATCAAAGGCCCCGAGTTTCGGACTTGGGGACGAAGTGGAAAATCTTCTACTGGGACTACAGTTCCGGCAACCGTCGCGGTCGTACAAAGAGCTGGGCTAAATACCTAGTCCCCACCAAAACCGAAGCGCAGCGTGAGGCTGATCGGTTTATGGACGCCGTGAACGGGCGGAACAACG
>PMHI01000013.1 GCA_003156615.1 Acidobacteriaceae bacterium
CTGCCCTGAATGTGGAGGAAGATGGGAGGCCGCGGTAGCGAGTTCAAGTGCGATGGTGAATGTCAGATAGACTGGCGTCAGCTCTGGGAGCAAGTACTTGCAGCCGGACGTCCGACCAGAGTGCCTTCGATGCNNGCTCCGCCGAAAGTGTCGGCCAATCTCACCTGGTCTTCAATCCGCGGGTGCAGAGTATCCAGTTCTGGCTTGTACTTGTAGTCGCTGTGGCAGTCTGAGCCAAGATCGGATCGCTGCATTCGCGCCCTGGGGAAGAACGAAATAATCCCAACACGCCACTCGGCGGCCGTCATTCATCCGCAATTCATCCAACGAAAGATGAACACCAGAGGGACCAAGACCTCGAGAGAGCCAGGGACGCGCCTTTGCGAGCACCAGCAAAACAAAAGCACTGTTTCTCCAGGGCTTCACTGTTCCTGCGTTTATGGAACCCTCTGCCAGCTGTGATCCAATTTCACTGAGTTCGTCGTCTTTGCAATATGCGTCTAATCCACGAAGTGGCCCACTCCTTGAAAACGGCATTGGCTTTGAAAGCCTGATCGAGAGCAGCGACGAAACAGCGCTCGGCCGCCTCGTGATTTGCCGTCACCAAGAACGCGAGCAGGTATGAGGAGTCTGTGCTAGTCACAAACGCATCGCAGAAATCGGCGCCAGTTGCATAGTCGCAACGGAAGTTTCCAACGGGCTGTAGCCGGTACTGAAGCATGACTCACCTCTACTCGACGATAACTTCCAAACGGGATTCAGCTTCGGATGAATGCCAGAAGGTCCGCATTGATCACGTCGGCATGGGTGGTCATCATGCCGTGGGGGAAGCCAGGGTAAATCTTCAGCGTGCCATGCTTCAGCAACTTAGCCTGCAGCAATGAAGCGTCTTTGTAGGGAACAATCTGGTCGTCGTCGCCCTGCATCACGAGGGTCGGCACCGTAATCGCTTTCAGATCGTCCGTTTGGTCCGTCTCAGAGAAAGCCTTGATGCCTTCGTATTGGGCGAGCGCGCCGCCCATCATCCCCTGTCGCCACCAATTCTGGATGACTCCCTGCGAGACCTTTGCGCCGGTCCTGTTGAAGCCGTAAAACGGCCCGGAAGGAACATCGATATAAAACTGCGCCCGGTTGTCAGCCAGCGCCTTGCGGAAGCCATCGAACACTTCGATCGGAGTGCCGCCCGGGTTCTTCTCGGTCTTGACCATGAGTGGGGGAACGGCGGAGATAAGCACGGCCTTAGCTACGCGCCGCTGGGGCTCGCCGTACTTCGCAACATAGCGTGCCACCTCGCCGCCGCCCGTGGAATGTCCGACGTGGATCGCATTCTTCAGGTCGAGATGCTCGGCCACAGCCGATGCGTCGGACGCGTAATGGTCCATGTCGTGGCCAGTGCCCACCTGCGAGGAGCGACCGTGACCGCGCCTGTCATGCGCGACAACGCGATAGCCGTTGGCAAGGAAAAAAAGCATCTGCGTGTCCCAGTCGTCCGACGACAGAGGCCAGCCGTGGTGAAACACGATGGGCTGTGCGTCCTTAGGACCCCAGTCCTTGTAGAAAATCTGCGTTCCGTCTTTGGTCGTGATTGTTGCCATGGATTTTTCTCCTTCGTTCAATTTGTCAGAGTTCGAATCAAGAGCATGGAGCCTGAGAGCCATTGCTGGCACCGGAAGCGCCGTTGCTAGCACTGCCATCCCGCCGATGAGTACGCTGCGCCGGCTGACATCAACGGTCATAATGTTTCCTTTCTCGATTATTGCCTACTCAACAACGAATGGACCCGCACCCAGCGAAGCCGCCGGTCCGGCACCGATGGCACCGAACCGCTGGGCCTGGAAAAAGTGGATCAATTCCGCTTCACTTATCGCCGCTCCCTGGCTCCGCAACAGAAATCTTGAGAATCGTGACTTCATCATTCAAGTTTTCCAGGCGCTGAATTCACGACGATTGGCGAGCTCTGATCGAGAACCTTCGGCCAGAGTTGAAATTCTTCCAGCGCTCGCCAGAGCTCCGTCTCATTCGATGTGTCTTGTCGCGACCCGAAAGACGCCCGCTACGGCAAGCGTCAACGCGAATTTCAAGTTCGTGCCGATTGAGCACGTTGGTTTTCCTTGCCGTACTAAACTGTCGGCTGCGTCTTTCCTATTCGCGCTTACCGAGGGTCTCTTACTAGCGTTTTCCGGACTCAGGTGGAAACTCTTTGAACATTTTTGCCACGCCCCTATCGAGGTTCTTTTCATTCTTCGCTGCACTATCCGAGAGCGTGCCTTCGGCGCTACCCCGCCAAATTAGCTGTTTCGATTTCGCGTCGAATATGTCGACAACCAGTGTTCCCTCTTTGTAGTCCTGCTCGGTTGTGGTTGAGTCGCCGAAGCTGTCGCCGTAACCGCCAAATCCTCGCCATCCCCAACCGCCACCGAAGCCGAAATTGTCGTAGTACGTTTGGAGTGTCCTTTGCGTTGTAGTCATCTTGATCGCCACGATGGCAACATCGCCACCGTTGTCGACTTGTGTCCAACCCTTCGCCGATAATTGGGCATCGACTGCATTCTTTATGCGGGAGTCCCACAGCGAGTTAGCCGGTTTGATTTCCTGCCACGAGTAGGTCTTGTATTGAGAGAAGTTGGCTTGGTGATCAAAGTCCGTTTGGATGTGCTGGCCAAATGCAGATCCCAACAACACCATCAAGAACGCACCGTAAGTCGTTACTCGAGTTGTAGCTTTCATCTGACAAATCTCCTTTTCTGAAAATCGAAACGTACTTCAAGTTCGAAACATTCATCACATCTGGGATTACGAACCCTGCCCTTGCCTTTTGTTCACAAGTACCTTGATGTCAACGCGCCGGTTGAGCTCGCGGCCCT
>PMHI01000705.1:0-700 GCA_003156615.1 Acidobacteriaceae bacterium
CCGCCCACATATCCCAGCATGGCGTAATTGCCCATCCGGAACGCATCCTTGGCGCCGTAGCGGCTGGGATACCATGCGTAGACGGCCGTCGCCGTGCCGGCATACGGCGCAATGAGCGCCGGGAAAGAAAAGACGGTGTGGCCGTCCTGGCCGCGGCGTGCTGTCAAGGTTGAAAACACTGCATGGCGCAGCCGCGGAAAAACGCCTTTGCACTCGCAGCGGTAGTACAGCGTGTCTTCCCTGAACGCTTCCGCGAGCCCATACAGCGTCGTCGTGCTGACCGCGGCAATGCCAAAGTCCGATCCGAATCGCTTGCCAAAGCCCTCAGCGCCTTGCTTCCACTCCGGCGGGGTGTTGTACGCCTGGCCAATGCCAGCCGCAATCGCAGCGACTGTGGCTGGATACGGGCCGTACGCATCGAAGAAGTAGTTCTCGATCTTCGTTTTTTCTTGCGGACGAGTGTAGGTCAGATCTGGTGGCGCAGGGGATGTGCTTCCAACCGTGCCAGAGGAGTCTGGCGAATCGGCCAATGCCTGCGCCTTTGCCGGCACTGGGAGGAGCGCGAGGCCCGCAATTGCCAGAATTAAAAGCATAAATCTGCGCATCTTCAAGGCGATACCTCTCTGGCTTGATCTAACGACCCGTCCTGCACTGCTCTTTATTTGGTAAGCGGGCAAGATGGGTGGTCACACTGGCACGC
>PMHI01000705.1:705-2077 GCA_003156615.1 Acidobacteriaceae bacterium
GTTTCCGGCCTTCGTCTTACAGCATGGCGGTGAGACGCTTATTCCCACCGCTCTCTGCAGATCCTCGTCGGCTCTATTTTCGTTTCATCATCCAGCCGATCAGTGCTCCTGCGGTAACCCCTACAGCAAAGGTCGCCGCAACGGTCAGCACCAGGTGTCGCTGGAGACGCTGCGTTGTGTCATCCAAGAATTCCTCGGCCGCATCGCCGCCCTGCTTTGCCGCACGCCTTCCTACTTCCACGCTATCCTTGATCGCGTCCGCTATCGCGCTGGTTGCGCGAGAAGCCTGGCGAGCTGATTTGCCGATTTGTTCAGCCGTTTTTTCCGCTAGGGTTTGTGACACACTACCCTCCTGTGCTCTTTGCGAGCCGTTGTTATAAGTCCTTTATTCGCCGACAGTTTTTTCAGCAACGCCGATCCATTTTTGAACCTTGCCAGCATTCTTTTCCGCGTTTCCTGAGACTTGCAGATCGGGGTCGTTGGTCGCCTTTCCGACCGCCTCCTTGATTTTTCCCTTCACTTCGTGGAGCTTGCCCTCGGTCCGGTCTTGCGTACTTGGCTTCATCATTCTTTCCTTTCCTCCACGCGATTCCTTNNTCAGAATTGATCGTCTTTTGGATTGGAGCTATGACCGGAAGTGCAGAGGCAATCGCGCGAAGGCCCGGTAAGGACCAACTTCCTCACAAAGTGAGCGATTCTGCACAGCAATGCCCAAGCAAGTGAGTGAATCTGTGGACTGGCGCCACGGGGCAGAAGTTGCCCAGTCGCCCGATTCAATCGGGGACCTAATCTTGAAAGGGAGATGCCATGTCGTTCGGACTTTACGCGATTGGGTTCGCAATCATGATCGGTGGACTAACTTACGGCGCGCACCTGATGCATGTACCCACGCCCTGGATTGTCGTCGGCGCCATCGTTCTGTTGGGCGTTGGGATCCTGTCGGGGGTAAAGGCNNCAACTGAGGTGGTTACCGCCTTCTCCTCTTTCAGGTTCCCTGAACTAAGTCAGCCCATCTGAAGTTTTCTCTTCTTAGGCTTTCAAGAAAGCCGCGTACCCCATGCATTTGAATGCGATCCTGGACGAAGTTCAGCAACTTTACAACATGAGTGACCGTCTTGACACGCTGGCAGAGCAACATCCTCTCGTCTCAGAAGCACTCATCACCATCTCAGGAAGCTTGCGTAACACTGCTACCTTGTTGGAGGTGTTGGTGGTTACGAAAATAGCGCCGCTCTCCGGATCAGATCCGGCAAATGCCTGACTTGTTCTAAAAAAGTTGTTAGACGGGAACTTTGGCTCAAGATATTGTTGTTGATACTCATCGTAATCTCTGCTCGCATCTGGCGGCATCCTATCCTGCGACGTATCGGTT
>PMHI01000705.1:2126-17804 GCA_003156615.1 Acidobacteriaceae bacterium
TGAACGCCAGGTTGAATTGGTCGCGATAGTCCACATTGGGAGCGCCAAACTTGTCCCGAGCAACGCCGAGGCGTCTCCCGATGAGGGTTTTGAAAATCTAAGTGTCGCGCTTCTCGCCGGATTCCGTCGGCAGGGAAGCGCCGACCCAGCCGCTGATTCCCGCGGACATCACATAGATGTTCCGGTATCCCATGTCCTTCGCGCGGCGGGCCGCGTTCGGCGCCTTTCTACACATGAAATTCGAGCAATAGAACACCNNAGAGGCCGCGCACCCGGCACATGCGCCGTGAGCCAGCTCTGCCGCGAGTTCACATCGAGGACGCTCACGGGCTGCTTCTGCATCAATTGCTGCAGCTTGCCGGGCGAGATGACGTGGAGGCCCATCAATCGGGCGAACNNCTTCGCCCGTCGCAGCCAGACCACTTGCCCGACCGTGACGAGGATGGCGCACGGCAGCAGGAGGAAGGACATCGCTTCTGCCAGATTGATCGGCAGCGTGAGCCATGCAATCGCAACCGCGAGACCCGCCAGCGCCCAGATCCAGCCGGCGAGACGTTGAACCACCTGAACCTTTGCGGGATCGCAATCGAGCGCCCCCAACGGCCTGAGGGTTTTCGGTATGGCGTTCCCGGTCACGGCCAGGAAAGCGCCCATGATCGCCATCGTCGCGCGTAGCGCGATATCGCCGTAGTGGACTGCGCCGAGCGCCACGGCAAGTTTCGCGCCGAGCGAAATCATGAGAATCAGACCGGCTGTCACGATCCCGCTTCGGACGGAACCCCCGGCATCGCGGCGCGCTGCTTCTTCCTTAGGCTCGCGCGAAACGAGGACAAGAGCCAGCGTCATCCCGATGAGAAGAAGCAGAACCACGAACCAGCCCCCCGCGCTCTGGGGCCGCAGATACCAGTTCCCGGCGACGAGCAGAGTGTTGAGCGCGATCAACGCCGGCGGAATGTAGTTCCAGATCGGTTTGGCTGCCATGGTTAGCCCTCCTGCTTCAGTGGACGCAATCTTGTCCCGCTCTTTAACGCGGCCCGCCGCGCGCCCCCCTGTGCCTTGATGTCCCAACCCACCGTTTGCGCGAAGCCGAGCAGCGCGTCCTCGAGGACGGACATCTTGAGCCGATAGACGATTGTCCTGCCGTTTTTTTCGNNTCGGCCGTTTGCGCAGCAGTTGTAGCACGTGGCGGCGCGTTGGATCGGAAAGAGCTTTGAACACGCTGTTCACAAGTCTATATTTAGCTAATCATCGAACTATTGTCAAGCGCCAATTTCGAGGTACCCGCAGTTTAAGAATGGGGATGATTCCCCGGGAACGCCAGGTTCGTCCCAATCGGGATCTAACGTTTGTCGGTGCTAATCCGAGAAACCCGCTGAGTCGGAGACGACGAACGAGCAGCAGGGCAAAGGGCTTCGGCCACAGGTCGGTGTGATGGCAAACGGTTTACCGTGACATCAGAAATTGAACTTCCTGTTCGATTTCCGAGATCGCGATTGGAGCGAGACCAGCTTCAGACAATTTCTGATTAAGCCGCCGAAGTTTAGTTGTTTTGAACTCGTTCCATTCTGCGATGGCAGCTTTGACGCGCTGGCTGGATTCCGTGTAAACCGCAATCGCCTGCGAAGGCACAGCGCGATCTCCACTTTCGACCACACTCAGTGCCGAGGCCATATCAGCGAAAGCGTCCTCGAGACCTGAGGACTCCCCAACGGCTCCTGGCTTGGTTTCTATCTTTGAAATTTCAGTTTGAGCATCCGCGAGCGCCGGCTTAATCGCCGAATCTTTCTCGCCGGCCTTCTGCTGCAGATCGGCCAGCTGTTTCCGTAGCGAGGCGATCTCCGCAAGTGCGCGCCGTGCTTCCGTGGTTTCGGCGAATATCTGTCGACCGAGTTGCAACTGCTGGTGAAGTATTTCGGGAGTGGCGCCGGAACGGGGGTCCATCACGACTTCTAGAGGCTGAGTCTGCACCTTTCCGTCAACTGTGAGTCTAACTGTATAGATCCCCGGCACGACTTTAGGTCCTCTGGGATTGCGGAATTCCGATTCTTCGTCCACGCTCGGTCCTCCGGAGCTGCACCAACTAAGATCCCAGACAAAGCGCTGCAACCCAGGATTGGTTTCGAGGACTTCCGGCTTGGGGAACCAACGCTCGGCAATGGGCAGCGGTGGGTGTTTTTCCGGATGTTTGTCTTCCGAAGAGAATTTGTGGACGAGATTGTGTTGCGCATCGAAAATCTCCAGCGAGACAGTGCTGGCGGAAGACTTGAGGAAATAGTCAAGGATGGCGCCTGCAGGCGGGTTCTCGGCGGTTGGTTCCTCTGGTGGAAGAGGAGTGCCCGGGAATGAGTCGTTATCAATGCGATATGCTGGCGCCGGATGGTAAAGCCAAAATGCATTATCCTTCTCGGCGTCGAGCGCCTGGCGAAGCGGCGTGAAGTCGTCCAGAATCCAGAAGGAGCGGCCGTGGGTAGCGACTACTAGATCGTCCCCGTGCATTGTAAGATCGCGGACGGAAGTCACCGGCAAATTGAGTTGCAAAGACTGCCAAACGCCGCCGTCATCGAATGATACGTAAACCCCCAATTCAGTTCCGGCAAAGAGCAAACCCTTTCTCTCGGTGTCTTCGCGGATGCCGCGCAGGAAGGCGTTTGCCGCGATGCCATTGGTAATCAGTTGCCACGTGGCTCCATAGTCGCGGGTTCGATAGACATAGGGTGTCTGGTCATCCCGTCGGCTGCGATCTACAGCCGCGTAAGCAGCCGCGGGATCAAAATGCGAAGCTTCGATAAAGGAGATCTTGCTCCACGCTGTCAGGCCGGCGGGCGTGACATCTTTCCAGGTTTTCCCACCATCGCGGGTGAGATGAATGAGTCCGGTATCGCTTCCTGCCCAGATCGTGTCGCTGTTGAGTGCCGATGCCGCAATCGTGAATACGACGCCATAGCCTCGTTGCTTCGCGTTCTCGCTCGTCGCTACTCCTTCCGCTTTGTCTCCCGGCTGCTGTGTGGATCCGGTGAGATCGGGGCTGATGCTCTGCCAGTGCAGACCACCATCGAGAGTTTTCATCACATATTGCGTTCCCAGGTAGAGCGTTGTGGAATCAGCCGGGGAAAAAATGAGAACTGGGGTCCAAGGGTCCCTATACTTGCGCTGATTGATCTCGGAACCAAATGTCGGTACCGGCCACGGAGTCACATCCTGGCTGAGTCCAGTTCGCCTGTTGTAACGGCTAACCGAGCCGTAGGTTCCGCTCAGATAAATGATGTTCGGATCCTTGGGATCGGGCGCCATGTACCCACTCTCGCTCCCGCCCGCGGGAAACCAATCGCGCGCGGTGATCTGATTGTGATCGGTGCGGCTGGGTACGGCAGCGCTTCCGCTATCTTGTTGCGCGCCGTACACGATGTAGGGAAACTGGTTGTCGGTGATGACATGATAGAGCTGTGCAGTGGGCTGGTTGTACCACGTGCTCCAGGTCTGGCCGCGGTCCAGGCTGACTGTGGTGCCCTGATCCGTTCCAAGAACCATGCTGTCGGAATTCTTGGGATCGACCCATATCTGATGGTAATCGTCGCCGCCAGGCGCGCCGCGAACAATTGAAATTGTCTTTCCTCCATCTTCGGATCGATAAAGAGCGACGTTTGGGATGTAAGTCACGTCCGCATTTTGTGGATCGATGGCGACGCTGTTGAAATACCACGCTCGGCTGGTGAGACGCGGGTCTGCGTTTACAAGAGTCCAGGTATCGCCTCCGTCGTCGGAGCGATACAAACCTGACTTCTTTGCCTGGATGAGGGCGTAAACGCGTTTACCGTCTGGCGCAACGTCGACTCCGACGCGTCCCCAATCACCCTCAGGCAGCCCTTTGTTGAGACCAGACCACGTCTTGCCCGCATCTTTTGAGCGGTAAAGACCACCGCCGGGTCCATCGATGGGAGCATAAGTGCTCCAGGGAGGGCGATGCGTATTCCATGTTCCAGCAAACAACAGCTGCGGGTTGTGGGAACAGATCGCCAGATCTGAAATGCCGATCTCAGATCCTTTATCTAGAACCTTGGCCCAATGCGTCCCTCCATCGACGGATTTATAAACCCCACGCTGTTCGTTTGGTCCATAGGCATGGCCGAGAACACTCACGTAGACTACATTCGGGTCTCGCGGATCAACCACGATGCGGCTGATTTGGCGCGTGTCCTCTAGGCCCTCGTGGGTCCATGTCGAGCCAGCGTCCACGGATTTGTAAACCCCATTGCCGGAGGACAAGTCGGATCGAATATCCGACTCGCCCGTTCCGGCGTAGATTGTCTTTGGGTCCGACGGCGCCACGGCAATGGCGCCGATCGAACCGACAGGCTGGTTATCAAAAATCGGCTTCCAAACCGTTCCTGCGTCGGATGTTTTCCAAATACCTCCGTTGACCGCGCCGAAATAGAAGGTCGCCGGGTCGCCCGGTACGCCGGCCACGGCAACCACTCGACCTCCGCGGAATGGGCCAATGAGTCGCCATTTGAGGCCGCTCATCAATTGCGGCGGAACCGACTGGGCAACTGCGGAGCCCGCAAGTAAAAGAAGGAATACTGCGACGAACCTCTGGTGCAAACACGACCGTAGTTTGTGCAAGTGGCAATCCCTCGTTCGCTAGCCAGTTTACTGGAAATGAAGTATGGCATTCGACCGAGAGCGGAGATCAAGGAAGCTGACCCGATTGGTATCGTGAAGTCGTCTTGTGTTTACCGATGGAGCGATGTGGAGGTTATTGGTTCAGCTGAGCACGGTCAAACCGGAAATAATCATCGCAACTCGTCCGTTCACCTCAGCAACTCGTCAACGATGGCTTCGACGTGAATGATGGTTGTATCGAGAAACTCGATGCCCGGACTTTCCGTGTCGCGTAACAGCAACGGGTGCTCAGTGCCGGCTAGGACTAACGCTTCAATGCCGTCTTCGCTCCTCATCCTTTGTGCAATATTCAGAATCTCCGTCCTGGTTTCAGGCAAACACCGGTTATTCAGCAGTTCACCAATGTACTTCGCGTGAATAAATTCCTGCTCTGATTCATTTGGTCGAACCAGGGCGATCCCGGCCCGCTGGAATTCCTCTGGGTAGAAGCTCGCTCGCATAGTAAATCCCGTTCCAAACAGGCCCACCCTCTTCAGGCCGAGCGCCTTAGTGTAATCACAAGTGACCCGTACAATGCTAAGAAGAGGGATAGCCGAACGCCGCTGGACCTCGTCGAAAACGAGATGCGGTGTGTTCGCTGCGATGAAACCAAAGTCTGCGCCAGCACGCACCAGCAGCTCCACACCGATGGAGAGATAGTCGGCCGACTCGCCGAGCCGCCCAGCATCAAGCAGCGCCATCCCCTTACCAACGTCGAGGCTGTTGATGATCACCTGCGGATATCCCCGATCCGGATTGAGGGCGCGAAAGCGCCTAATGATGGAGCGATAGTAGTCAACTGTAGATTCAGGTCCAAGGCCGCCGATCATCCCCGAGGTTCGCATGTTACCGGCAAGAGATGCATGGCGGGGCCCCTGTAGGATTCGACTTTTGATGGTTGGACCACGTTTCACCAGCCGTATTCATGTTTCTCCGTCTTGCGGCTCGTTGTCTATGATCAGTAAGGGTTCGGTGCATCCGAGCTTACGGAAGGGGGCCCTAATACTCAGAAGAATGGATTGGGAAAAGTATCGCAGCACTACACCTCAAACAGCGGATTGGTGAGTTGACCCAAGGCCCCCTCCACTAAGAAGTACCGCTCATCGCACACTCAGCGGCGACTTGAAGGAATCCCCGAACGATTGGGTGCGGGTTCTCTCTCGTTGAATTTGCCTGCGGGACAAAGAGAGTCCCAAGAAAGAATGGGTGCCTGGGTAATTCCATGATTCTCGCCTCACCGCCCTGATCGGTGCCCGAAATCTCGAGACCTGCATCCTCCAATTGCTCGCGGTATGCGGGATTCAGTCCGAAGTTGCAGTAGTACTTTTCGATGGCCCGCGCGCTTTTGTAAATGTCAGCCGCTTTCGATCCCGGCTTCACCTTTACCTCCATGGTCTTGCCGACGAGCGAACAACTCAGCGGGGTAATAAACAGGCATGATGCGTAAGGGTCACTCTCAGCATGGCTGGCCTCCTGAATTCCCATTACATTTCGAGCGTACTCCAGGATCAGATGCTGCGAACCGCCGCAAGTCCCAAGAAACGGGATCTGCCTCTCTCTCGCACGTTGAATGCCGAGTAACGCACCTTCGAGGCTTCGATACGGGCTGCCCGGGCTGCATAACAGCCCCTGGTAACAGCTGAATGGATGCGGCAGATCGGTAGGGAGCCACTTGACCTCGAAGGAGTGCTCGGACAGAGTTCCGATCGCGTGGTTGAGGCCCTCGTTGGTGGCAATGTGGGTGGGATTGTCGGGGTTGTAGTCACCAATGATGCCAATTCTGAGTTTGGTTGTCATGGGCTAATAATTAGCGCAGAATCGCAATGTGTCAAATCGATTGATAGGAATGAATATATGAAGAATTTCGAACCCTCGATTGCCGCTCTACGCCTTGCGGTCAAGATCGCGCAGGTGGGAAAGTTGACGCGAGCCGCCAGCGAATTGCACATGTCGCAGTCTGCTGCGAGCCATGCGCTCAATTCGCTGGAATTGCAATTGGGCACCAGCCTGTTCGTGCGTGTGCACGAAGGACTCCGACTCTCTGAGGCTGGCCAGCGACTATGTCCATTCATTGAAGCTGCACTATCAGGGCTGGACAGAATCCGTGTCGAGGCGGCCGGGCTCAGCGCGCTTGAAACGGGAACCCTGCGCATCGCTTCCGTCCCGAGCTTGCTCGGTACCATCCTGCCGCCGATTCTTCGCGAGTATTCGACCCGCTATCCGGGCGTGGAGCTGTCGATTTTCGAGGGGACGGATGATGAAGTGCTCGCGTGGGTAAAGTCGGGAGTTGCCCAGCTCGGCTTTGCGGCCTTACCCATGGAGGGGGTTATAGCAGAAGAGGTCGCACGGGATGAATGGCTGGCATTGGTGCCTACAAGACAGTTCCGAGAAAAGGATTCGATGACTCTCCGCGAATTATCTCATCACAAGTTCCTGATGTCCGGAGGAGGTTGTGAACGTCATATTCAACGAATGTTTATTTCGGCGGGCATTGTAGTCGACGGATCGATGATGGTGAAAGAAATGTCCACGATTCACGCTATGGTCAGCGAACGTCTGGGAGTGAGCCTGATTCCTCGTTTGTCCGCTATCCCAGGTCGGGCCTGTCGGTTATTGCCGCTGAAACCCCGCGTGTTTCGCCAAATCGGAATGGTTCGCTCTGCGAGTTCTACGACTAGTCCTCCGGTTGTGGCCTGGGAGGCGTTGCTTAAAACCAGATTCAAGCGTTCGAAGATCGCGGTATCCGGGAATTCAATACATGGCAGACGGCCTGAGCCGGGTCGTTCGGATAGACGCTGAAAGGGAGTTGGACATCACCAGAATGGATGCTCAAGCGCAAGCGCAAACCGATTGCTGCCTTCGCGTAGTTTGAAGGTTTCGTTTTTGCTCAACCGCTCCTGCTGGCGGATGACGGGCAAATCGGAGTGCGCCGGGATAGTGCAGTGAAGCTAATTGATGGTCTAGCAGGTGAAAGTCCTGCCAGTGCAGGTTGCCCAGTTGGCACTGTAGTGATATCCGGCGACGGGGCGGGTGACCAAACCGTCGGAAGCCCGGATGTAAACGTCCTCGATGGCTGGACGCAAGTCTGGTCAGCTCCGACAGGAGGGCTAGCAAAGCAACAGGTCGTAACGCAAGCGAACCGTAGTCAAGCCTCGAAAACGCACCCTCACCAGGATCGGAGTGTGAGGAAAAAGGGAATGCAGAAACTTTTTTATCCTAGGTTGAAGGCCAGAGTTTTCGGTGAAGCACTGGGTAAGAGCAACCGAAGAGTTCCCCGTGGTCTGAGAGGACGACATGTTGTGAAAGAGCATCAATGAAAGCTCAGAACCAGTCGTGGGTTGCCTAGGCCTATGAGAATAGGCACAGCGATGGCATCTCGTATAAGCCACTCGATGGCGAAATTGAGATGTGCCCGCGAGTGGGGCGGATGGGGCCGATTAAGTGATGATGGACCGGGACAGAATAACCCGGACCGGAGCGAGGGCCCCTGGGGTAGAGCGGCTGNNGCAGTGGGCACGAAGGACGAAGGCAAACCCGAGTGTCGCTCTCTGAGCCGCAAGAATGAGTTCGCCGAGTGCTTTTGCGGTCTCCACCTGTACGGTCTTCTTCTTCTTGAAGTGAACAACAGATCGGGGTTTCTTGGCGGCTTCGTTCGTTTCCATACCTAGGAATTCGCGCGGATCACGTCCGAGCCACTTGCATACAGCCAACATTCCGTTGGAAGGTGCGGCAGATCACGGCGTCAGCGAATCCATCTACCTGCATGATCCCGATGACAACGGGGTTGAGTTGTATTGTGACAAACCAAAAGAAATGTCGCCGCGAGCTCCCGACGGCCAACTGGCGATGTTTACGCGGCGGCTCGATTTGCATTAACTGTTAAGCGAGGTCTCCTCAGGGAACCGAAGTGGACAGCGGCCCACGAGACCTATGATGAAAGAAGGAAGCACCGTCCAGTCCTCTCAGGCGCGATGGCTGGTCAGCCATGCTTTTAACCAACACTGCCGCGAAGAGTAGCGGGGAGTGGGTGTGGGGTGAAATGGCAGAAGCCCTTCGTGTTCCGTGCGAAAACACAACATGGTCATTTGATAATACACCCTTTAGGGTGGAAGAGACATGGCCGTCGAACTGCTCTATGAGTTGAGATGGCTACTTGGTGCGTATCCATCGTGGAGGACCCGGACCGTCCGCTGTCTGCACAACGAAACGGTCCAGGCTTTCGCGGAGGACTCGGAAGGGAACTGGTCTCCCGCGAAGTCGAAAAACCCCCGGCACAACGACCAGGTCCTGACATGTTTCCGTTGGCCCTCACCCAGTCTTCATCTCCTTTTCACGCGCGCCGCATTGGCGTGATGCGCCTCACTGCTGCCAGCCTTGCCGCACACCTATGAAACGCGCGGGTCCGTTCATGACAGAAGGCGTAAAACGCGAGGAAATCGCCTCATGGGAGACGATGAAATGAGAAGCTCGTCTGCCAGCCGGCACACGGCTGCCGCTGGATCTGGCGACACAACCTTAGCGAGTCTCAGCGCGGGGATCTACGGTGTCGCCAGGAACGAGAGAATTATTCCCCGAGCAGCACGCGGTTGTTATTGATGTCGTCCAGTTCCGTGGCGAACTCGCCCGGGATCGCGAATCGTCGTGAAGACACCCTTACTCAGCAAAATCCCTGCGCGCCCCCAGAGGTGGTTATACATTTGCTGGTTGAAGCAGTAGTACCCGACGATGTCGCCAGAGTCGTGGGATCGGCCTCCATTGGCCGGTTTCGTGTTGTGTCCTTGGGCCGCTGTTCATAGCAGCGGCCAGGGGAAGATTTCGCCTTTGAGAGCCTTCCTACTTTTGCCAGACGCTCACGGTTGCATTATCGATTCCCGCTTCCGCCTGCAGCCCAGACTGGATCGCGGCCTGAATCTGTGCGGCAGTTGGCGGCGGCGGCGGCGGCGGCGGGTAGATCGTGGACGCACTGTTCGGCACGTAAATGTCAGAGCCGAAGCTGGTCCCGAGTGAAAGGCTCGCCTCGGGAGCGTTGGACGCCACGCCGGAAACCTGTACCGTCGGTGCACTGGTGAAGTTCGCGGAGTTCGGGTCTGCCGCCCAGCCGTTCAGAATGTCCTGCTGCAGTTCGGCGTCACTCGGAATGTTTTGCAGCTCCTCGAAGGTGAGATTCGAGAACTTAATTTTGACGGTGTAAGTTTGGTGAGGGTAGACAGCGGCCACAAGCAAAGTGGCTGAGAGCAACGTGGTCGAAACGAGAGCGATTTTCGTTTTCATTTGTTGTGAGAAGCCCCTCCATTTTGTGCGGCGAACGGTTGAAGTTGCGTTTTTTAGTAGAACAAGGCGGTGGTGCGGCTGTTTCGAGTTCCCCGTTTTCATGGCTCTGATCTTCTTTCCATCACTGCCAACGCTGCTGGGCGGCCAGCGACAATTTCTGACAAGTTGTGGATTTCCGCGATGCCCATGAAAACTGGCGGGTTCGTGGTCATGACAGAAGGCATAAAACGCGCGGGAATCGCCTCATGGGAGACGAAGAAAATGTCTTGCAATGCCGGCTGGGCCTGCATCTTGAAGAAATAACAAGCGAAGAAATAACAAGCGATTGACGACCAGCCAGACCTCGAATAAGCTGTTCACCTTCGCCGGAGGGAGCGCCGGCCCTATGCCCAACGATCAGGCCGGTCAGGTCACAGAGCTCTTGCAGGCTTGGAAGAGCGGTGACGAAGAAGCCCTGCGCGCGCTCATGCCGCTCGTTTATAAAGAGCTGCGGCGGCTGGCCCATTATCATCTCCGATCAGAGCGCGCGGATCATATCCTGCAGAGCACGGCTTTGGTGCATGAAGCCTATCTCCGCCTGCTTGAAGGCGAGCCGGCGGCACTGCAGAACCGGGCGCATTTCATCGCCCTGGCTTCGCGGCTCATGCGTCAGATTCTGGTGGATTATGCGCGCAACCGCCAAGCCAAGAAACGCGATGGAGGATGCAGAATCACGCTCGCCGATGTGGCTGCTCTCAAGGTTAGCCGGGAAATCGAGTTGCTGGCGCTGGACCGGGCTCTGGACGAACTGGCGCGCATCGACGAGCGCCAGGGAAAGATCGTCGAAATGAAGTTCTTTGGCGGCTTGTCGGCGCCGGAGATCTCCGAGGTGCTGGGGATCTCCCGCTCCACCATCGACCGCGATTGGGCGACGGCCCGCGTCTGGTTGCATCGCCAAATCCGAAGGGACGGCATTACATGACGGCACACGGTCCGGACGTGAGACGTTCGACGGTTGAGCGCTGGGAAGATGTTAAAGCCGTGCTCTATCAGGTACTTCAACTTTCCCCCGATCGGCGCTCTCAATTCCTTGACGAAGTCTGTTCCTCCGACACTTCGCTACGGGCCGAAGTGGAGTCGCTTCTGCGAGCGGGTGAAGGAGTCCGCTCAAGCTTCCTACAATCGCCGCCGCCCGACTATCCCGGGCTCCACTCCAGTGGATTCGACTCGACGTTCCTGTTGGAGGCAGGTCAGGTTTTTGCGGCGCGTTTTCAACTCGTTCGGAAACTTGGCGAAGGCGGCATGGGCCAAGTATGGCTAGCAGACCAGATTTCTCCTGTGCGGCGGCAAGTGGCGCTCAAGCTGATCAAGGCCGGGATGTACGACGAAGCCGTCGTGCAGCGTTTCCAGGCAGAGCGGCAATCGCTTGCCATCATGGATCATCCCGCCATCGCCAAAGTGTTCGACGCCGGGGCGACGCCGCAGGGGCAACCTTACTTCGTGATGGAGTACGTGCCCGGACTGCCCATCACAGAATATTGCGACCGCAAAAAACTCAAAGTCGGGGAACGGCTGGAACTTTTCATCCAGGCATGCGAAGGCGTGCAGCACGCGCATCAGAAGGCGATTATCCACCGCGATCTGAAACCGGCCAACNNGGTGGAAGTGGACGGTCGCCCACAGCCGCGCATCATCGACTTCGGGCTGGCGAAGGCCAGCGCGCCCCGGGCTCTCGGCGAGAGCGTATTTACCCAGTTCGGGCACTTTCTGGGGACGCCGGGATATATGAGTCCGGAGCAGGCCGATCCGAATGTGCATGATCGAGTCTACAACATCGACACGCGGACGGATGTCTACTCGCTCGGCGTGGTTCTCTACGAACTTCTGGCGGGGTCGCGGCCTTTCGACGCACAGGGGGGAAGAAGCAGCCGATCAATGAGTTGCTAAGAAGGTTGCACGAGGAAGAGCCTCCGAGTCCGAGTCACAAGCTCAGCAGCGATCGCGACACATCTGCAATCGCAGAAGCGCGCGGAGCCGAGCCCAAACAGCTAGTGAGCCTGCTGCGCGGCGATCTCGACTGGATCACGCTGAAAGCGCTGGAGCGCGATCGTGCCCGCCGCTACGATTCGCCTTCCGAGTTGGCCGCGGACCTTCGACGCTATCTGAACCAAGAGGCGATCGAGGCGCGACCCGCAAACGCCGGCTATCGGACGCGGAAGTATATTCGGCGGCATCGAGTCGCTGTGGGTGTGGCTGCGGGATTGATGCTGTTGCTGGCCGTGTTCTCGATATTGCAAGCGGTGCAGTTGCGCCGCATTACTCGCGAGCGCGACCGCGCCAACAGCGAACGAGATCGCGCCACACGTATCACCGATTTCATGACCAACATGTTCAAGGTGGCTGACCCGAGCGAGGCGCGGGGCAAGAGTGTCACCGCTAAGGAGATTCTCGACAAGGCCTCGGCCGAAACGGAGAAAGGTTTGGCTGCGGACCCGCAGGCGCAATCGCAGATGATGCAAGTCATGGCGGCCACCTACTCGAATCTGGGGCTCTACCCCCGTGCGCAGGATCTGTCCAAACGGGCCTTGGATGTGCGAATGAGCCTCCTCGGACCAAATGACCGAAAGACGCTGGAGTCGATGACGCAACTGGGGCAGATTCTGGACCGCGAAGGAAAATATGGAGAGGCACAGAAAATAGCGCGCCGGGCGTTGACGGACGAGCGCCGTGTTCTGGGCCCGGAGGATCGGCTGACGCTTGAGACCATGAGTCAGCTTGCGGGTATCCTGGCACATTCTACAGACGAGGTTGAAGCGGAGAAACTGGCGCGGCAGGTGATCGAAGTGGGGACCCGCAAATTGGGTCCGGTGAGTCAGCCGGTTCTCGATTCGAGGCACTTCTTGGGACTTTCGCTCTGGCATCAAGGGCGCTACGTCGAGGCGGAACGAGAGGATCGCCAGCTACTCGATATCGACCGCCGCGCTTTCGGGCCCGACCACCCGGAAAGCTTGAGAGCAGCGATGAGTCTGGCGGTGGTCATACGGTTCCAGAGTCGGGTATCCGAAGCCGAGCAGATCTATCGGGAAGTGGTGGCGGCCGATCGGCGCGTGCTCGGGTCGGAACATCAAACGACCTCCCTGGCGATTGCAAACCTTGCGGACCTGCTGAACGATGAGGGCAACCCGGTGGAAGCCGAAAAGCTGTTCCGGGAGGCGGTGGGAATTCAATCACGGGTTCTGGGGCCCGAAAATGGGTTTACGATGCTCAACAGGTCCTCCCTGGCCAACGTGCTTTTCGACGAGGGCCGGGTTCGTGAAGCAGAGAAATTGCACCGTGAAGTGCTTGCGACCATGAATCAGGTCCTGGGGCCGGAACACCCTCAGACCTTGCTTTGCCAGTCCTACCTTGCCAGAGATCTGATCGGCGAGGGACGCTATGCAGAGGCGAAGAAGCTCGCCCAGAATGCTTTCGAAACAGACATGCGCACCATGGGTCCGCAACGCCTCTTTACGATGATTGCATTGCAGCAGTTTGGCATCGCGCTGGGTTTGACCGATCGCTATGCAGAAGCAAAGAAGCTGTTTCGCGAGGTGATCGAGAAGCAAGGCAATGTCCACGGTCAATGGGATGCCTTGCCGGTGGGGTATTACTTCGCCTGTGTGGCAGCGGCGTCCAACCATCCCGAGGACGCGTTACAGTCTCTGCGTGAGGCGATCAACAACGGGTTTGAAGAAGCCGATTACCTGATCAGTGATCCTGACCTGAAGAAGCTCCGCCTCAACCCGAAGTTCCAGCAAATGGTAGCCGAACTCAAACAATCGCTTACCACGTCGTCAAAGGAGTGGTAGGGTAGGGCTCGAATGCTAAATCAAATCGCGTCGCAAACAACTCGGTGGTTACTACGGCGCGGTAAGGCATGCTTCCGCTGAGAACTATGATTGCATCCTCCCGCACCAACCAATGTCCGACGCCGCGACCCGCGCCGAGGGCGATGCACAGAACCGCATCCGCTGACGAAAATGTACAAAAAACACATCGTTGATGAACATTACGCAAGCATTCATACCGAAAGTGGATGAAGCGTCGAAAAACGTTGGAACAAATGCGCACACAGGCACCGCTCCTCAGTCTCCTGAGCGTCGGCATCATCGAGGTGATGGTCACACAAGCGCGAACATTAGCTCGCTCCATAAAGATGCCGATGGCAGGCTTCATAGGCAGTTGGGCCAGACAGTAGGCTTCTATCAGCCCTTTCTCGTCCAGACTCAAGAAAGAATGCGCGAGAAGTACAAACCCTCTGTTGACGGCGGGAATATTCTTTCTCTCAGCGAACTGCTCAAGGAGATGAGCGGCGATGTGTCAGAGGAGAGGAAAAGCGAGATGAAAGTACTGTTCGACGGTCAAGCTGCATTGAGGGAGCACTTTGCCATCCCGGCGGAATGACCAGTGATGTATCGATCCGATTTTGCGAAGGATGGCTTGCCTCGCAACAGCCGTCATCCTAAGCACTATCTTGGAGGGCTGGATGCTCCTACGCAGGCCCATGGCAGCTGTATAGAGCATCCCCCTTTCAGTAACGGGAAGTCGGCAAGTGTTTACGAATCTGTTCGCTTTGACTTGCACGAGAATCCGGCACCTAGAACACATGCCCCCAAGCATCTTTTGAAACGCTTGCCAATCCAATTCGTGGATGATCAAGGACGTGGTTCAACCTCCGGATGGCTCGTCACTCGGGCACAATCTCTCCGTCTGGCTGAAAAGCTTTGGCGTAATTGGAGGCAGCGGCACAATGAGACGAAACATTTTGTTTGATACATCAAACCGTTTGTTACAATCTCGCGCCTATGGTGGACTCGCGGATCAGACGTCTCTTGGATGCCTATCCGGCTATCTTTCTCGCCTGCCATCGCCGACATGTGCGCGAGGACGAAACTGGAAAAGCCATCACTGAACGCCAAGCCAGCGTTCTAGATCATCTGCATGCAACGCGCCCGACGACCCTATCGAAGCTGGCAGAGCACATGGGCGTGGGCCGGTCGACGATGAGTATAACCGTGGCGCGATTGGTGCGCACCGGATACATCACAAGCAGCCGAGACAAGAACGACGCGCGCTGTCTCAGCTTGACCTTGACGCCAGCTGGAGTGCGGGTGAAGGAACAAAACACAGTTCTTGAGCCAGAACTGGTAAGAGAGATGTTTCGCACGATGCGGCCCGGAGAATTAGAAACTGCACTGCAAGGCCTCGAATGCATAGCGAAATACGCTAGGATCCTGCTTCGCCGACGAAAGAGAGGACGTGACGGGTGAGAATTCTGCTGGTTCTGGTCGCTGGTGTCGTCCTGCTCGTCATTTCCGTCATCGTGATCGGTTCGTTGCTGCCGAAACGGCACGTTGTGTCGCGCAGCGCTTCTTACCGGGGGACGCCTGAACATCTTTTTGCCCTGATCGCGGGCCCGCAAGATTGGCGCCCAGATGTACTGCGCTGCGAAGCTGTTCCGTCCGTCGATGGTCGAGAGTTGATGCGAGAAACCACGCGCAACGGTGAAACCATTACCTATGAACTGCTGGATCGCATGCCTCCCAAATCAGTAAAGCGCCGCATCGCCACCGAGAACCTTCCCTACTCGGGCGCATGGACTTACTCGCTCCAGGCCCACGACGGAATGACCGTCGTCCAAATCACGGAAGACGGCCAAGTCTACAATCCAGTGTTCCGGTTCGTGTCGCGTTTTGTTCTTGGTCATACGCGCACGATGGACATTTACCT
>PMHI01000705.1:17812-31195 GCA_003156615.1 Acidobacteriaceae bacterium
AGAAAGTAGCCATCCTGAGGCGACACCTTTTAGACAAAGGTCCCCGTTTGTCAGGAAAATCGACCACAACCGACAATCTTCTATCGCTGGCCGCAAGAGTTTTTTGGGAACGGAGCTTGGGCCTTCCAGGCGAAGGAGCGTCGCGCCCGTCAGATCGAGGAGAAGCAGAAGCCGGTCAAGTTCTTGGAGAAGAAAGTCCAGACCAAGGACGAAGTCCTGGCCGAACTGATGAGCATATCGCGCTAAGAAAAAAATCTTGGGGAGCTCTGACCAAGAGTTGGGTGCCGCATGATGTGCGGGGATCAGGTCGTGGATTTTGTCCGACGCAGGATTTCCCCTCCAGTCCCGGTCTCATTGCTCTTCTTTCATTTTCTTGCAAACTAGCGTGGCGTGCCCCGTCTTTGAATCGATCACGGTGGTCATGGGCAGACACCTGCAGGTCACCGTGTTGGCATTTTCCTGCTTGACTACCACACAGTGTTCGATGAGCTCGGCAGTGGATGGCGGCGTCTGACTCCGTATGGGAGGCGGGGTCGGCATGGGAGGCGGGGTCGGGGTCGCCGCAACCGGCTGCTTTTTCTCCGCACAACCGGCCAGAAGCAGGCAAAACACCAGCGCAGTTTTCCTCATGCTCTCTGTTTTCGCTCGCGCGCGCCCGCTTGTCGATGGCAATCTTGGTTACACGCCTCGACGCGGACACCCGTGCGAGAGTGGGGCAGCTTGTCGTCGGCGATACTAGGTAGAGTAGATGGCTGCGGTGAAAGTCGCGGCTGCCCCCCGAAGCCCGTTTTGTGGGTAACTTCCGGTTAAGATCGACCACGTACCCAGAACCTGACCTTTGCGCTTCCAGGAACTCATTTGACCACAGGTTCAGGGCATTGTTAGGTTCGCTTTAAGGGGGCTATATTTTATGAGCGCATCAACGGACTTATATCTGGAGGGGTTGGAACGGCAGGATCTCGCTGAGGAATTCAGCAGGATCGCCAGAAACCAGCCGACGACTTCGTGCGCAGCATGTTCAAAAAGCCCCAGCCCGAGGCCTACATAAAGCGCATCGTCGACGCCTCCACCCAGGTCCGGCGCCGACACCGCGGTCCTGCTCATCTACAACATGACCGCCGTAAAAGATTTCGCCCCCGGCCTCACCAGCCTGGCCAAAATGAAGACGAATCAGCCCGTCCTCTTCATGTACCAGCCCGAGTCGCAACCCAGCGCCGACTACCTGCAATCCAAGCTAGGCGACAAACTCCGCCTCGAAAAATTCGAAGGCGACGGCCACGCCCCATTCGTCGACAACCACGAAAAACTCAACCACGTGCTGAAAGACTTCCTGCTAACCAGCGGGTTGTCGCATTTGAGAGGACCCGAACCTTGCTTTCTCGACTCGGAAAAACACTGCTCACAAGCACCCTGGCGTTGTACTTCCTGCTGTTGGCTTTCAACAACACGATCGACTATGGGACCAATTTCAAATTTGTCGAACATGTCCTGAGCATGGACTCGATCCCCGCCGATCCGCATGTGCAGTGGCGGGCCATACGCGCCCCTCAACTGCACCACGTCGCATATTGGACGATCATCCTATGGGAACTCATGACCGGCTGCATCTGTGGGCTCGGCGCGAAACGCCTGTTTTCCGCGCTTCGCTCCAAACAGGAATTTGCCGTTGCGAAAACACTGCCCATAGCCGGTCTTTGGCTGGGATTGCTGCTCTGGGCGCTTGGGTTCATCACGATTGGTGGAGAATGGTTCTTGATGTGGGAGTCCAGTATATGGAATGGCGAACTCTCGGCCCTGCGCATGTTCATCCTGAATGCATTCGCATTATTATTTCTCTATTTGCCGGAACCTGCCGAGACCGAATCGAGCCTGATGACGTTGTAGCCGTGTAGATACGACCTGAGAGAAACTTGTCGTCTCGGCCGTAAAGTGGTCTGTACTCTTTTACGTATACGCGATAATGGTCCTAGTGAAAGAACCTCCGATCTGTTTATCGTCCCGGCGGCCCGCTGTAGATGCCAGCTACGGCGTCCGGAGTGCGTGGACGTGATGGAGACTGAGCCAAGTGCTCGTTTCCAGAATTCAGCCCCCGCGCATGATAACTAGAATCGCGCCGGTTGAACCGCCGCCACCTCGCTGCCGTCGGGGACAATGAAGGCATCCACACGCAGGCCGTCGGGCAGTTGCGCGCCGGGATCGAGCTCGACCAGCGTCTCGAGAATCTTCGTATCCACTCTTTCCGTCGGCTCGTCGGTGCGGAGGTTCTTTGGGCCAAGCTGCTGACCCACGCGCGCCACATGTCCCCAGAACTTCTGCTTGCCGAATGCGTCCGCGGTTACGTAGGCCCTTTGTCCGGCCCGCACTTTGCTGACATCGGTTTCATCCACATCCACGCGCACACGCAAGGTCTTCCGATCGCCGATGGTCAGAACAGGATCGGGGACAGTGGATGAGTTCGAAACGCTCTCTCCGCTGCGATGATGCTTCCGCAGTACGCTGCCGTCAATGGGTGAGCGAATGAAAGTCTTTTCGTAGTGCGCTTGCGCCTCTTCGAGCTTCGCTTTCGCCACCTGCAAATCGGCTTCCGCCAGAGAACGGTCTTCCTCGCGAGCGTGATCGTCGACCAGCAAGTGTTGTTGAACCGCAGCTTCATATTTTGCCTGGGCGACGTCGGCCTCACTGGCGTAACGATCGAGTTCCTCGCGTGAAACCACTCCCGCGGCGAAAAGTTCCTGCCGGCGGTGCGATTCGGATTGTGCATTCTCCATCACCGCTTTGGCCTCATCCACCGCGGACCAAGCTTCGTTACGTTCCTGGCGGCGAGCGCCGTTGATCACTTTGCGCAAGGCCGCATCTTTGGCCACCACACTAGCCTTGGCGGACCCGACTTCCGCCAGGTAGTCGGCGCTCTCCAGTTCGGCAAGGACCTGGCCGCGATGGATCGCGTCCCCTTCCTCAACGAGAACAGATTTCAAGCGGCCGCTCAGCTCAGACCCAATCTTGATATCTTCCGAGTACGGTTCTACGCGCCCGGGACCGGCGATCAACGCTCGTTCGTGCTTCGGCGGACCCGCACTCGCGGCCGCACTTTCATGAGCACGCCGCGATCGAAACACCAGGGACACCGTCAGCAGGAAAGCTGCCAGGCCAATGAGAATTAGGGTTTTGTTCTTCGCGAAGGTTCCAGATATGTTTGCCATGACAACTACCTCACAAATTCGGTTGCGCCTTCTCTGTCTATGTTCAGGGTTGATTGCGAGAAGGTGGGCGTCAGCATTCCGGCCGGAACCGGCTCCCGGCGCAGCGCCTCAGGTTTAGCAATGGCTCCATCTTCGATTTTCACGATGCGGTCGGCGAAACTCAACACGCGAGAATCGTGCGTAACCAGCACCACCGCGCGGCCGCGCTTATGCGCCAGTTCGCTCATCATCTCCATCACGTTCTTGCCCGCGTGAGAATCCAATGCTGCGGTGGGCTCATCGGCAAGAATAATCTCGGGATCTCCCGCCAGCGCGCGCGCAATCGCGATTCGCTGCTTCTGTCCTCCACTCAAGTCCGAAGGAAAACTCCCGTACTGGCCGGCCAGGCCGACCTGATCCAGCAATTCGGCCGCGCGCTTTTTTGCAGACTTCGCGTCCGCCCCCTTCAGGTCGAGCATCAGTTCGACGTTTTCGCCCGCGCTCAATGTGGGAAACAGGTTGAATCCCTGAAACACGAAGCCGATGTGCTCGAGACGGATACCAGGCAATTGTTTTTCTGTCATCTGAGTAATCTCTTTCCCCGCTATCCGCACACTTCCCGAGCTCGCCGTGAGGATGCACCCCATAATCGAAAGGAGCGTAGTTTTGCCGCTTCCCGATGGACCCATCAACATGAGAAGTTCTCCGGCGTGAACATCGAGGTCAACTCCGCGAAGAGCGAGTGTTCCCGTGTTGCCCTCAGCGTAGGTCTTCGTGAGTTGGCGAACTTCGATTGCAGGGTGCATTGCCATCCGATCCGCTCCTTAGCACAACCACAGTGCTCTTAATTCAGTTGCGGCGACCGCAACAATCCAACGCCGAGGGTGACGACTCCGACTGCCAGAACGAGCGCGCCCGCGTAAATCAGAGAGGCAGCTCCGTTGACCTGATGGGCGCCCGGTTGCAGCACCGAGAAAAAGAAACCAGACGAAATCAGAATCGCGGCAAGTGGCACTGCGATTCTGACGAGCCAGAGCAGGGACGAAGGAAGAGTGGCTCCGTCTGCCAACACCTGGCAAATCAGCGAAAGAATCACAATCACCCCCGCGTGCGCATGCCCGGCGCGAAAGAAGTTCTGGCGTAACGGGTTGTCCATGTAGCCGCTACCCTGGTTCATCAGCGACGTCAGTAGAAAATATCCACCGTACTGGATCGTAGGTACGGTAATGAGGATGATGCCCGACATTATTCTGGCTTCACGAGTCACAGTCCCTCCTTCACCACGCCAAATTGAACTTCCGAAGATCAGCCCTTAAACACCATCGCCGGATCGATGCGCGTCACCTTGTTGATCGAAACCAGCGCAGCTCCAATGCACATGGCCAGCGTCAAGAAAAACATTCCCACTGCCATCGACATGGGCATCAGAATCGCAGCGCCGCCTTCTTGGCTGGCCCGCACCACGAACACACTCACGATCATCCCCAAGACGTACCCGATCACCGCGCTGATGGCCGCCTGCTTCATGATGACTTTGTAGACGTAGCTGTTGGGCGCGCCCATCGCCTTCAATGTTCCAAACTCGCGGATGTGGTCCATTGTCGTGGCATAAATGGTCTGAGCCACGACGACGAATCCAACGACCAATCCCAGTACCGCGGCAATCAGCACGGCCACACCCGCACCGGTTGTGAACATCCAGTAGAAGCGCGTCATGTGGCTAAATTCGGACGTCGTGAACACCTCGACGTCTTTCACGCGATCCAGAAGTTCCCGCCGCACTTGCTCAAGATTCGCTCCCGGCGCCAGCTTTGCCAGGATGAAATAGGTTTGGTCCTCACCCAATCCCGTATAGGTCTGAGCGTTCTTGAAGGTTGTAAAAACATAAGGAGAGGTCGTGAACGACCGAATGCCACGCGTGAAACCCACCACCCGCGCCCGATGGCCGTTGATCTCAAAAACCTCGCCCTCCCTAGTGACGCCAAGCTTCTTCTTATAGAGCTCGTCGAGGATGATCGCGTCCGGCGATTTTAAGTCTTCAACCCGCCCCTCAACCAGATTCCATGGCCGCTCCATCGGATCGTCCACATTGAATCCGACGATCTGTACCGAATCTTCACCGCCGTCGTGCCGCTTCCATTGCGTCCAGTGGGCGACAAGTTTCTGCGCGTCGGCGACGCCCGGCACGGCTCGAACCTGATTCAGCTTCCGCTCGCTGAACGGGACGCCCTGCTCTACGTAAGGCACATTCTTCGATGTAATCCACAAGTCGGCGCCCGAATGATCGATCAGTCCTGACGTGGTCACCGTGAACCCGACAAACAATCCCAGCTCCACCACGATCAGCACCACAGCGAACACAATTCCTGTGAGCGTAACCGCGAGCCGCACTTTGTCGTGAAACAGGTTTCGCTGCGCCAGAGGAGGCATGTCATTTCACCTCCCGCACCAGCCCGCGCAGGGTCACATCGAGCATCATCTCGGCCCGCTGCTGCAGCGGGCGCCAGTCCACCCATGGATCCGAGCATTTGGCAATATTGAGCGCAATCACGCCATGCACAGCCGCCCACAGCGTCTGTGAAATCAGCTCCGCATCCTGCAGTTCCTCGCGAAAACGCTCCGCGTCGATAGCCCGCTGCACCGCCCTCTTCAAGAAGGCGTAGGCGTCCACCTCCGGATTGCCCATGACCTCGCGATCTTCCTCGTCCGGCTCGTGCGGAGGATGAGGCGTCATGAACATGAACTTGTAATGATTCGGATAGCGCACACCAAACTCCGTGTAGGTTCTGCCGATCTGCTTGACCCGTTCAATAGGATCTGACGACATCGCCGAACTCTGAAAGACTTCGGCGAGACGGGCGTAGTCTTGCTGGCACAGTTCGTGGAACAGCTCCTGTTTGTCGGCAAAGTAGACGTAGATGGCAGTCGGCGAGTACTCGATCTTCTCCGCCACCCGGCGCATGGAGACCCCTTCGTAGCCCTCGGTCACAAACAGCTCACGCGCCGCGTCGAGGATCTTGTCGCGGGTCTCCGACTTCTCTCGCGCCCGTCTTTCCTTGACTCCCATAACATCGATCCCTTAGTTAACGATGTTTAGTTAACAATGTAAAGTTACTGTACGGCGGTTATTATTGTCAAGAGGAAAGTTACGCACGCACAATTCTGGCTAGAATCCACGCAAGTGCCCGGGCGGACTCCCAACGACGCTGGCGAAAGGCGGCTCGGGAGACATGTGGTTCGCTCACGCCCGATCTCCTCTTTTCTTTGGTAGCAGCCCGATGCCTACGTTTCCGGAGTTGACTCGCGGTGAGCCTTCAAGGTGCAGTTCTCCCACCGGCACTCCCTCAGTCGTGCCAGCAGCGATCGCGGGTGCGAATCTTGATTGCAGATGAAAGTCGTTCGCGGCAGCGTCAACAAAATGCGGGATCCAGAAAACGTGCGTCTCGCGCTGGACAAACGAAACAAAACGATATAAATAGTAATTCCCGATACTCGCTGAAAGATGTGAATTTCATCACGTTTGAGCTCCAGGAAGGTTCTGCTAAACGTAGTTGAACCACGAGTGAGGAGACCCCTTCAAATGCAGCGTCGAGATTTCCTAAAAAGCACTGTCGTGGTTGCGGTAGCTGCAGAACTTGGAATAGGTAAAGCGCAGGCGAAGGTTCCCGCCCACAATTGGGGAAACTACGACTTCGGCTCCGGTCCTCAGGTGACTGATCGGCTCAATCAGGGGCCGTTCCCTCAATATCCACCGGATGCCGTTATCCCCACCGACGACGTAGTGATGACCACTACTTCTTCGGACGACTCCGTGCCGAACTATGGCAAGGGACTGGTCACCTACATAACGGCAGACAGTGGCACGGAAGAAATCAAGTCAGACAATATTCCGCAGGCGATCGAGGACCTGGTTCGATTTCCCCTGGGCCAGCAGCTTTACATCCGCCCGACCTGGAGAGAAGTGCAGCCGCGTCCCGGACGACTGGAGCTGCCCGACTACGTGAAATTGGTTTTTGAATTAGCGAAGAAAAACAACAAGCGGATCGGATTGCGAATACAGATGTGCGCACCAGATTACAAGCACGAAGCCGCTTTGCCAGATTTTGTCCTGGAAAAAGTGCCGAAAGTTGATCTGGTGGCATTGAGCGATCAGGAGAGCATCGCGGCGGGAAAGAGATTTTTGGAGAACCCGCACTCGCGTTATCAGCCTCGGTACGACCATCCTTATTTTCAGCAAGCATTCAAGGAGCTCGTGGGACATCTGGCTGCAGAAGTCGATGGCAATCCGCTCATCGAGTTTATTGACACCTTTATGTATGGCTTCTGGGGTGAAGGGCACACCTGGCCATTCGGCAACAATCCTTTCCCTGACTACCTGACTGCCGAGCGCACCTGGACCAACATGCTCGAAATCCAGCTCGAACACTTCAAGAGAACTCCTCTGCTGACCAACACGCAACCAGATTACAGTCGGGTTGGTAATTCGGAGTTGTTAGACCGCACGGTCCGCAGCAACAATTGGATTCGCAGCGACACCATCTTTATCGAGAACGAGCAGATTGAAGCGCTCAGCAACCGCCCGCCCTGGATCGCCGCATTGCTCGAGCAAGGGCTTCCGGGGAAACCTCCCGATCCGAACGCCGCACAGGATTCGATATCTCCGGCGGAGAACATGATCGATCATGTGATCGATATCGGGGCGAATTACTGGTCGCTCTGGAATTTTCACCAGATCAGCGCAAGAAACCTGCTGCGCTACTACCAGGCTTATCCGTCAGCGTTCGACCGGATCAATCGTCGAATTGGATATCGGGTGCGGCCATCTTTCATCTGGAGCTATCAGGACAATGGTTACCAGGGGCTAATTGTCGGCTTCGCAAACGACGGTGTCGCGGGTGTGCCGGGCGTATTGAGGGTGACCGTGGAGAGCCAAGACGGAAAGGCGCTCAAGAGCGGTTGTCTGGACGCCGGCTACCCGTTACCGGGCAAGATTCGGCAAGCGCAGTTTGTGCTGCCGCAAGGGACAGATTGGAAGGAATTGAAACTTAGGGCCGAGATAGAGGTAAAGGGAATGCGCTATCCCGTACGTTGGGCTTGTCATCAGAAGCTGAACGATGACGGCTCACTCACGCTACGCCCCAACCTCCAGCAGCACGTTTAGGCTGCAGTTGTGCTGCTCCCGGACGCGCGCGAATTGCAGGCCCATGACGAAAACATCCGAATGCTTCGAGGTCGAGGAAAGGCACATATGCCTCCAAACATCTGATGAACGCTTGCCGATCCAATTAGCGAATGATAAAGGGTTATCGCCACCACCGTGCCAATCTCGAATTCCCCGAGTTCTAGATTTCTAAGCCGCATCGTCTGCGATTGAGACTCCCCAGGTGCCCGTTTTTGGATAACGCCCGGGGTGCCGGCAAACCTCGGAGAATCGTCGGATGGGGATGACGGTCTTCCTTGAGCATATACAATGGCGCGCACGGAAGTCGCTGGTATCTGACACGAAACTGAAACACCGCGAAATGAGCGGGCGGCATAGCGGGCACTGGCGCGCAAAACGCACCGGTCCCTTTCATCGCACCGCTGCGGCGAACAGGCTCAAACCGTTTCAGCTTACGGGAGGAAGTCCATGATAACCCTGTTCTCTCCGAAGTGTCTCGTCCCTGCAGTGCTCGCAATGACTACCATCGCAACCGGTGCGCTTGCGCAGAGCCCATCCGCGCCAGCTATGACGCTAGTGGTTGATGAAACACAGGCGGCGCGTCGAATCGCTTTTGTGCATGAGGAGATTCGAGTACAGCCCGGCGCGCTCGCCCTCGCATATCCACGTTGGATTCCGGGCGAACACGGACCAACAGGTCCCATTCAACAAATGGCCGCACTACGCATCCGTTCCGGAAACCTGACTCTTCCCTGGACCCGCGATCCTGAGGAGATTTACACGATTCACGTTGAAGTTCCGCCTGCTACCGATCGGATAACCGTTGATTTCGATGGGTTGCTGGAAAACACGGTTTCCGATCATCAACTCTTGCTGGCATGGAATACCACCGTGTTGTACCCGCGCCATATCGACAAGCGCGAGTTAATGATTGAACCATCGGTTGTTCTGCCTGCACACTGGCAACAGGGTAGCAGCCTGCAGGTCACCAGTCAGAACGGTGCGCGCGTGAATTTTGCTCCGGTTTCGCTGGAACGGCTGATCGATTCGCCGGTGCTGGCCGGCGAGTTCTTCCGCGCCGTGCCCCTGAAGTCGGATTGGCCGGCGGAGCTCGACATCACAGGCGACAGCCAGGCCGCGATCGACAAAGCCGATGACGCTAACGCGTTCGCTCTCTTTGGGAGGCTGGTGGATCAGGATCGGGCGATGTTTGGCTTCCGGCACTGGCGGACCCTACACATTCTCGTGTCGCAAAGTGAGGCCCGGCCGTTCGACGGGCTCGAGCACGAGGATTCGCCGTACAACGCAGTGGGCGACGCCGCACTCTCAAAGAAAGAGCAACTGCAAAAATTCGGCTGGCCCTTGCTCGCGCATGAGCAATCCCATTCTTGGGACGGCAAATACCGGCGTCCGGGAGAGCTCTACTCAAAGTCCGACTATCAGGGGCCGGAGCGGACATCACTACTCTGGGTCTACGAGGGTCTAAACCAATATATCGGGATGCTGCTGGCCACGCGCGCGGGCTTCAATGACGCAGCCTACATGCGCGACTTCATCGGGCGCACAGCTGCGGATCTTTCTGCAGAACCAGGTCGGGCTTCAACACCTCTGGTTGACACGGCGACGGAAGACTGGGTTTTGCGTGCGCCCGACGTTGGATGGTCTTCGCTGCGCCGTGGACAGGATTACTACGATGAAGGCGCCCTGATCTGGCTTCGCGTCGATACCATCATCCGCGAACAAACACAGGACCGCCGGTCACTCGATGATTTCTTGCGGAGTTTTCTCGGCCAGCGCGACACCGATCCGATCGTCGTGCCCTACACGCGGGAAGACGTGGAAGCGTCGTTATCGGCAATCTGTCCGTTTGACTGGCACACCTTCTTTGAGACGCGCGTTTATCAGGTAAACAATAAGCCGCCGACCGACGGTCTTGAGGCAGCCGGCTGGCGCCTCGTATACAACCCAACCCCCAACAACGAACCTTTCTATTCTGACCTTCTTGCTTTTAGCTATAACGGCGAGTATTCGATCGGGATGTCTGTGAAGAAGGACGGTACAATTTTCGACGTCTTAACCGGCACGCCGGCCGATGAGGCTGGTCTCGGACCGAATATGACGATTCTCGCGGTGGATGGCCAGGTTTACTCCGCCGATGTACTGCACGAATCGATCGCGCATGCCCAAAATGGCAAAATTTCTCTCCTAGTTCGCAACTTTAACTCAGTCGAAGCCCACCAAATTCAATATTCTGGGGGCGTCCGTTACCCGCACCTGGAGCGAGTGCCAGGAAGCCGTGATTACTTGGGCGAGATATTCGAGCCGAGAAGCTACAAAGCCCNNAATAGCCTCGTCAGAAATCTGCGGCGGTCGCTTTTGATACAACGACTTGAAGGAAGCCGCCCGTGGGTGGAGTGGACTCGATGGAATTTGAATCGATTTTGGTCTCAAAAGGCTTGCCACACGCGGCAATCAGCGAGGGGACAAACTGTCAGCTTTCTCTTGAAGTTCCGCCCAGCGTGTATAGACTGTGTCCAGATCTTTTTGTGCCGCTTCCATTTCGGCGTGAGCGGCAACGAGCCTGGGTCCGTCACTGGCAATCGCGGGATCTTCCAGCGCAATACGTTTGCTTTGTAGCCTCTGCTCGGCGTCCGCAATACGCTGCTCAATGCCAGCATATTCGCGTGCTTCGAGGTATGAGAGCTTTTTGTGTGCCTGTACGGATGGAGCAGAAGAACAGGAAATAGGCGCCAATTTGGTCACACTCTCGTTCCGGGAGCGCTTGCCTTGGGCCTGCCAGGTTTCCCATTGCCGATAGTCCGCAAAGCGTTCCGCACTGCCTCGACCATCGAGGCCAACCACGACGGTAGATACGCGGTCCAACAGGTAGCGGTCATGGGTCACCAGGACGAGAGAACCACGGAATTCGAGCAGGCTCTGTTCGAGGATTTCGAGGGTGGGGATGTCGAGATCGTTGGTGGGCTCATCCAGCAGAAGAATGTCGGCAGGCTGCAGCATGAGCTGAGCAATGAGCACACGGGCGCGTTCGCCTCCCGAAAGCCGCTCGACCGGTTGATCCAGTTGCTCCCCGCTGAACAGGAATTTGGCGGCCCAGGATGCGACGTGAATGACGCGATCCTGATAGACGACTGAATCTCCTTCGGGAGCGAGCGCGCGACGCAGGGTCAAGCTCAGGTCGAACTGGCGGCTCTGGTCGAAATACACAGTTCGCAACCAGTCAGCGCGCCGAATTTCGCCGCGCGTGGGACTCACTTCGCCAAGCAGCATGCGTAAGAAGGTTGTCTTGCCGCTGCCATTGGGACCTACTACGCCGACCCGCATCCCGGCGGAAACGACAAAGTTCAATCCTTCGAACAATGTATGATTCCCAATTTCGCAAGTGACATCCTGCAGTTCGATCAGCCGCTTGGTCTTGCGCTCGGTCGCTGAGAAATCAAGTTGTGCAGTGGCGCTGCGGGTTCTGGCATTCAAGCCGGCGAGCTCGCTCATCAGTTCACCGGCTTTATCGATGCGAGCTTTGGATTTTCGCGTCCGCGCTTTTGCTCCTCGCCGGAGCCACTCAATTTCGGAGTGAACCAGGTTTTCCAGAGCTTCGTGACGTTTCGCTTGAGCGTGGAGGAATTCTTCTTTCTTCTGCAAGAACTCGCTATAGCTCCCGTGCACTCCAAGCAGACCCTCGGGGTACACGCGGTTAAGCTCGGCCATGTCGGTTGCAACATTTTCGAGAAAGTAGCGGTCATGGCTTACGATCACCGAGGCAAATGGCGCCCGCCGCACCAGATCTTCGAGCCATTGAATTCCCGCGAGGTCCAGATGATTCGTGGGCTCATCGAGTAGCAAGACATCGGGTGTCTGAACCAGCGCCTCCACGATCGCCAAGCGCTTCTGCCAGCCTCCGGATAATGAGGCAGCCTCCAGTTCGAGATCCTCAAAACCCGCCCGGCCCAAAGTCTCTCGAAAGTGGGTGCCGTGTTGGCCATCGGCTGTTAGCGAGCGTTCGATCGCTCTCTCGACGACCGTCCGGACGCTCGCTCCAGCAACGAACATCGAGTCTTGTTCCACGTAACTGAGTTGCAAGCGCTTTCGTATCGCCACTTCGCCGCTGTCTGCCTTTTCTGTCCCGGCCAAAATCCGCAGCAATGTGGATTTTCCGGAGCCGTTGGGACCGATCAGACCAATTCGGTCGCCCTCCGAAACTGAGAAAGAGACTGCCTCGAAAAGCGGTTTCGCTCCGAACGCTTTTGAAATGTTTTGTGCGTTAATGATCGGCGGCAACGGCGACGGCTCCTGGCACTTTCAAGGTTATCAAGAAACCGAGACGGATGCCTGAGGCCTGCGGTAGATTACGACTGTTTTCACTCCGAATTCAGCTAGGCGATCGACGGCGCAGTTGTCGATTATCAAGGTTTGTTGCTGTGGATTCATTGCATGTAATCGTTAACGAATTTATACCATTGTGTCTTTAGAGGATTACGACCCATAAAAGAGGTTATGGGACTCATAACTGTGTACCTCGATCTCGGCATGACTGGCCCTAGCGTTCTATGAGCGATCTCAGCACGGTTTTCAGCGCCACTCTCCCCTTTTGGGAGCCGGCTTGACCGCTCTCAAACTCGATCCAGCCTTCATTGAAGCCATCGAGCATGCGAATCCGCGGAGTAGGGTTCTTCATGCCTTGCGATCTAAACAGCGGCTCCCAGGTCGCGCGCGGCACGACTTCCATTCTCACGGGACTGTCAAGCAGATCAGCGAAGGTGGCCGCGATCTCGTTCGGAGTCACACGTTGCGGTCCTTCCAACTCGACGATCCTGTGGCCCTTCCACGTTTCCTGGAGCAGTTCCGCTGCTACGCGCCCGATATCGGCTGTAGCTGCCATCGGCACCGGCTTGTCGAGAGGCTGCAGAAAGCTCGGAATCACGCCGCGTTGGCGCGCCGGAGATATGTCCCAGCTGGAGTTCTCCATGAACCATCCCGGCCGGAGGAGAGTAATAGGAATCGGCAATTCGCCAAGCACCCGTTCGA
>PMHI01000705.1:31247-35253 GCA_003156615.1 Acidobacteriaceae bacterium
CGGATCGAAGTTCGGTGGAACGAGCACGAAGACTGCTTCGGCTCCCTCGAATGCCGCCGCGAGCGCAGCGGCGTCCGCCATATCCGCACGCGCCAGATCGCAGCCGCGCTCCGCCCAGGCGGAACCTTTGCCCAGATCGCGCACCACAGCACGGACGGGCTGCTTGGCTGCCAAAAGGTTACGCGCCACTTCACCGCCGACGTTTCCCGTGATTCCGGTAATTGCAAACATTCGTTTTCTCCTCTCGTCTCCGTACTGCCAGGTGACGTGTACCGTCAACTGCATATCCAGAGTGCCAGAAATTGTATCCAGATCAGCCGCAGCGGCGCTGCCCCAAGCGTTGGTGATTGGCTTGGGCAGATCCTCCACGACCTCGAACATTCCCGGATCAAACTTGGCAAGCGCCAACGCCTGCTCCATGTATGGCGAAGCGGAAGGATTGCTGCGCATAGCCTGGTAGTCCTCCTTCCTGCGCCACTGGGCAAAAACGGCGACCTTCGTTCCATCGAAACTACGGTGAAAACTCGCGGAAATGCTAGCCCCGCTCCACGTTGATGCTGGCAGAGATATCGGTTCCTCACAGTTCCGATGCTAACCTTGCGGTTACGGGATTCATTGTCGGTGCGCTTTAGGCAGTTTGTTGCCGCCCTGCCGGTGGCTGGACCTTTCCTTCCAGGATCTCCTTAACATCCGCTGGAAGGTAAAAAACTGGCTGTCTTTGGGCAACGACGTTACCAGGACAAGTTACACCTGGTTCTGATTTTGCCCAAGGGAGGTCGGTCACTCGTACCCAAAGAGTGGACTGACTTCGAGGCTCTCCCGCAGGGAGCGCCGGCCAAAGCAAAACTCAACGCCTGTCTCGGTTCCGTGAGCGACTTGCTTCACGCACGCGTTGTAGTAGACGCTCTCCTCAGTCGTCGCACCCCAGAGACCGGCAGCGACGAGAAATCTGTCGACGAGGAGAACACCTATCGTGCAACCCATGCTGAGCTTTCTCGACACTCCCATTCCGGAAATGCAGGCGTGGGAAACGCTGGAGGAGAAACAAAGAATGTTGGCCATCGCAGTTCTCGCACGACTGATGGTGCAAGCAACGTTCAAGGATCGGGGATGGGAGGAAGAAGATCATGATCGATAACCACAAAGTAAAATCAAGTCACACGTACCGAGCCGCTGTCGTCTATATTCGGCAATCCCATCCTTCCCAAGTGGAGAACAACCGTGAGTCGACATTACGGCAATACGCACTAGTCGAGAAAGCCATTGCGCTGGGATGGGCCCAACATCAAGTGACCACGATCGACGAAGATCTCGGCATTTCTGGCAACGTGTTTGTCAAACGTTCCGGGTTCGATCACTTGAATGCCGAGGTCGCCATGGGACGAGTGGGAATTCTTCTTGGGCTTGAGGTCTCGCGCCTGGCGCGGAGCAATGCGGATTGGTATCGCCTGCTCGATATGTGTGCCATCACCGATACCCTGCTAGCCGATAACGATGGCGTGTATCATCCCGGGCTTTTCAACGATCGCTTGATCCTCGACTGAAAGGCACAATGTCGGAAGCAGAACTGCACATCCTGCGCGAACGACTCGACGGCGGGATTCGCAATAAAGCAGCGCGCGGTGAACTCCGCCGCGCCCTTCCCGTTGGACTCGTTTGGGGTGAAGAGGATGGTGAAATTCGTTTGCATCCGGATGAAGCCGTCACGGGTGTTATCCGCACCATCTTTGCCAAATTCACGGAGCTAGGCTCGGCGCGTCAAGTCTGGTTGTGGTTCCGCTCGCAAAATCTATCCTTTCCCATGCATCCTCGAGGCGTGGTGCCTTGCCTGGCTAATTGCCATCAGCTCGATTGGATCATCCCGAGTTACGTCGCCATCTATAGCGTGCTCACCAATCCGGTGTATGCTGGGGCCTACGTTTATGGTAAGACCCGTAATGAGCGCTACGTCGATGAACACGGGACGGTTAAAAAACGAATTCGTCGTCTGGCGCAGAAGGAATGGTTGGTCTTTCTTCCCGCACATCATGAAGGGTTCATTGACTGGGCAACCTTTGAGGCCATTCAAGCACGCCTGCGGTCGAACATTCCCGCGGAACTGCACCAGGCAGGTCGCGCCTTGAGAGAAGGATCCGCACTGCTGCAAGGCTTGGCCATCTGTGGGGCCTGTGGCCGTCGGTTGCATATCGCGTATCGAGGCACGAACTCTACGCCCCGCTACTATTGCCGGGGCGAGGAGCGCAACGGCGGGCATCCCGTTGAATGTTTCAACGTGGGCGGTCTTACCATCGATCAAGCTGTGACCGATAGCTTTCTCGAGGCGCTGACACCAGCGGCTGTGGAAGCAACAGCACTCGCTGTCCAACAGTTGGAATCTCATCACGATGCCGCACTCTCGCAGTGGCGTCTGGAAATCGAACGCGCCCGTTACGAAACGCAACGTGCCGAGCGCCAATACAAGGCCGTCGACCCGGAAAACAGACTTGTTGCTCGTGGCTTAGAAAAGGAATGGGAAACGCGGCTGCAGAAACTTGCGTCGGCGGAAGCGGAACTGCGTCGGCGGGAACAGCAACGCCCTCGCACATTAACCGAGGAAGAACGTCAGAGAATTAATACCCTCGGTTCTGACCTGCGGCTGGTCTGGACTGCACCCACAACAACGGATCGCGATCGCAAAGAACTCCTGCGCACACTCCTCGAAGAAGTAATTCTCAAGGTGGAGCGCAAGGCAAACCATGCCGCCCTCACACTGCGTTGGCGCGGCGGCATGATCACCAACCTAGACGTGCACTTGAAGCATTACCAAGTGCAGGGGCCAACGACCGATGAAGATACTTTGTCTCTGCTTCGCCGTCTCGCGGCCCATTACCCGGACAATGTCATCGCTGGCATTCTCAATCGCCAAGATCGGAAGCCTGCGTATGGCGGACGATTCACGGCAGGTCATGTCGGCAGCTTACGTCGCTATCACAACATCCCGCGCTTTGAACCCGTGAACGAATCTCCGTGCGGCGAGGTACTGCCAATTCAACACGCTGCCAAGGTCCTCGGCATCGCGGCCTCTACACTTCATCGCTGGTTGAATGCTGGACTCGTCGCCGGTGAACAGCTGACGCCAGGAGCACCGTGGCGTATTCGCATCACGCAAGAGTTGCGCAATCTATTTGTGGATACTGCACCACCAGACTACGTGCCTGTAGTGGACGCCATGCGTCGACTCGGCGTGTCGCGGCAAACCGTGTGGCAGCGTGTAAAGAGCGGTGAGCTCGAGGCTCTTCACGTTCGACAAGGACAGCGTAACGGCTTGCGAATCAGAGTTGTAGATCCTCCAACCGGCCTCTTCGATTAACCATAGGAGCATTGTGAAGATGAATCCAAAAAGCCCAGAATGTCCGCATCGAGCACCCAGTTCACTCGCTTCCGTTGAATGCCCACCGTCAGCGCGTCCAGCGCCTGATGCGGGCTGCGACCGGGACGGAACCCGTAAGAAAAGCCCTTGAAGTCGACCTCGTAAATCTGGTTGAGGATCGTCACCACGGCCTGCTGAACGATTTTGTCCTCCAGCGCCGCGATGCCCAGCGGACGTTGCCGCCCATCAGCCTTCGGTATAAAGACTCGTCCTGAGGGTTTTGCTCGATACGCTCCGCGGTGCACCCGGCTGTGCAGATCGACAAGTCGATCCTCAAGCCCGGTTTCATACTCCTGCCACGCATCAGCACCGCTTTCAGGGTCAAAACTTTCGGGCAGAAACCCCGATGCGCAAAATTAGCAGTTGACATTGACCGATTATCCACTACCATTCGGTTGTGGATAATCTTGGTACAACATTTGCGGCTTTGTCTGATCCAACCCGCCGGGCGATGATCCAACGACTCTCGCATGGGCCTGCGACTGTGCATGGATTGAGGGAACCGTTTGCACTCTCGCAGCAGATGATTTCAAAACATATTGCCTACCTGGTGCGGGCGCGGATTGTGATCAAGACGAAGCGTGGACGAGAGAGTGT
>PMHI01000275.1:0-328 GCA_003156615.1 Acidobacteriaceae bacterium
TGCGTTAGTCGCTATTTTGTTATAGTGCCTATCACATTCCCTGGTAAGGTGGCGATTCGCATCCTTTCGGGCAATCGATGGGAGAACCGATGGCTCAAGTGATGGCAGCGCGGAGAGTGGCTGCCGAAGCAACTGAAAACATGGCGGTGGGACTTCGTGAGCGTAAGAAAGCCCGACTGCGTCAGCAGATCATCGATACGTCGATCAAACTATTTCGCAAGCGCGGCTTTGAGAACACACGGATCGACGACATCATACAAGTTCTAGAGATTAGCCAGCCGACCTTCTTTCGGTACTTTTCGAGCAAGGACGCGGTTCTCCGGGAGGT
>PMHI01000275.1:382-1724 GCA_003156615.1 Acidobacteriaceae bacterium
ATGGATCCAGTCCGTTGCGCGAATATGCGCGGACACGAGGAAGCCACGGTGGATTTGCTGCGAGAGATTCTGGCCCAGGGACAAAAGAGGGGTGAAATTACGCACGATTTTCCCGTTGTCCATTTGGCGGAATTCATGGAGGGTCTCTACAACACCGTCGTACGGCAGTGGGCGGTTGATTTGACCGGACCGCACAAGCTCACGGATCGAGTACTGAGTGCCGTAGAGTTTTTCCTGCGAGGGCTCCAGCCCTGAATTGTTCAAGCCGTCCAGCCGATTCTTTGTAGGCGCGGTTCTCGAGGGCAAGAAGATGAAAGCTGCTGTGCTCCGCGACTTCAAGACTCCACTTACTATTCAAGATGTCTCTCAGCCCAAACCCACGGAGAGTGAAGTTTTAATCAAGGTTGAAGTTTGCGGTGTGTGCCACTCCGACTTGCACGTCGCCGATGGCGACTGGTCTCAGTTGGCGGAGATCATCAAAAAGCCGCTCATCCTCGGGCACGAAGTTGTCGGTACCATTGTTGAGGTCGGCTCGGCTGGGCAGGGTGTGAATATCGGCGACCGCGTCGGCGTGCCGTGGATCCATTGGACCTGTGGCAAATGTGAGTTTTGCCGGGAAGGCAACGAGAACCTTTGCCCTCGGCAGCAGATTACCGGTGTGACGGTGGACGGCGGCTACGCTGAGTTTGTGAAAGCACCCGCTACCCACGTCGCCAGGATTCCCGATAATCTTCGCTCGGAGCAGGCCGCTCCCCTGCTATGTGCCGGGGTTACCGTCCATCGCGCCCTCAAGCAGTCAGGCATCACGACGGGGCAACGCTTAGCGGTGTTTGGGGTAGGTGGTCTGGGGCACCTCGCAGTCCAGATCGGCCGCGAGCTCGGAGCCGACGTCACTGCCATTGACCTCAGCGAGGAAAAGCTGGCTCTGGCCAAGTCGCTCGGAGCCTCCAGGACGCTGAATGCCGCATCTGACAAAGTAGTGCAGCAATTGCGGTCACACGGCGGAGTTCACGTTGCCCTGGTGACGTCCGCGGCCAAAGCGGCCTACGACATGGCATTTTATTGTGTGCGGCCTACGGGAATCCTACTCGCCGTGGGCTTGCCCGCTCAGGACATTTGTTTCCCGCCCATCCTGATGGCGGCGGGCGAAATCCGGATTCAGGCTTCTGCCGTTGGTACGCGACAAGATCTGCAGGAGATTCTCGCCCTGGGAGCGGCCGGGCGGGTTCACTGCGAAGTGGCGACACAGCCGTTGTCCGAGGTGAACGAGGTCCTCGAGAAACTGCGCCGGGGACAAGTTTCTGGCCGGCTTGTGTTGAGCATTGGCTCGTAAGGGCTGTTC
>PMHI01000275.1:1759-2783 GCA_003156615.1 Acidobacteriaceae bacterium
CGCCAGATGGCCGAAGGATTGGCCGAGATGGGAGCGAATCTTGCGATGTGTGCCCGCAAGAAGGAGCGCTGTCAGGAAGCGGCCGACCAGTTAGCCGGCCTGGGTGTCAAGACCCTCGCCCTCGGCTGCGACGTGAAACATCCCGCGGCTATCCAGGAAGTGGTGGCATCGACTCTCGAGAATTTCGGCCGCATTGACATCCTCATTAATAATGCGGGGGTTTCATGGGGGGCTCGGGTCGAAGAAATGACGCTTGAGCAGTGGAACAAGGTCATCGACACGAACCTCACCGGGACTTTCCTATTCTCGCAGGCGGTGGGCAAAGCCATGATCCGGCAAGGACACGGCAAGATCATCAACATGGCCTCGGTAGCGGGCTTGGGCGGAGCTTCTTCGGATCTCGAAGCCATTGGCTACCACGCCAGCAAAGGCGGGGTCATTGCCTTCACCAAAGATCTGGCGTGCAAATGGGCGGCGCACAATATCCAGGTCAATGCCATCGCTCCCGGCTGGTTTCCCACGCACATGTCCAGTTGGATTCTTGAGCATCACAAGGAGTCCCTGCTGGCCAAGATTCCCCTTCACCGTTTTGGCNNGGAGGCCAGACCGCCTGGTAGATCGTCGCCACCCATGAATATTCCACTCACACCCGTTCGCTTCCTTCGTTATGCGGAACAGCAGTTTCCCGACAAGACGGCGGTGGTTTGCCAGGATCAGCGATTNNTTTCTCAGCCTGAATTGTCATCGCCTGCTGGAGGCATACTTTGGAGTCCTCGATGCCGGAGCGGTCCTGCTGCCGCTCAATTACCGCCTTTCGTCTCATGAACTTTCCTACATCCTGAACGATTCTGGCGCGACCAGATTGTTTCTGGGACAGGACTTCATTGGTCTAGTGGATTCGTTTCGCCTGAAACTAGCCAGCGTGCGCGCCTACCACCTGCTCGATGCGATCCCGCAGGCCGACTGGCTTGCTCCTGAGAACTACGAACAACTCCTGGCTGCCGCAACGCCACACCGCGCCGAA
>PMHI01000275.1:2804-10462 GCA_003156615.1 Acidobacteriaceae bacterium
GATGTATTCCTGCATACCATCCCGTTGTTTCACGCCAACGGATGGGGCGCGGCGCACACGGTCACTCTCGTGGGAGCTACCCATGTCATGAGTCCACGATTCATCCCGCAAGAAGTCTTTCGCCTGGTAGAGCGAGAGCGAGTCGGTTCACTCAGCCTGGTGCCCATTATGGCGGCCGCGTTGGTGAATTGCTCGGAGCGTTCCAAGTATGACCTGAGCAGCCTGGAATGGATCACGATCGGGGGCGCCGCATCTTTCCCGTCGCTGATGCGCGAGGTCGAGCAGAAGCTCGGCTGCAAGTGTTTTTCGGGATACGGTCTGACCGAGTGCTCACCCTCCCTCGCCACGGCGGAGCTCAAGCCCGATGTGGTGTGCGAACCCGACCAGCGCTACCTACTCCAGTCAATGACCGGTTACGCCTATCCTGGGGTGGAACTCCGTGTTGTGGATTTTGATGATAGGGACGTGCCTCACGACGGCGAGACCATGGGTGAAATCATTGCCCGCAGCGACAGTGTGATGGCGGGCTATTGGCAGCAGCCCGAGGCCACCGCGGAAGCCCTGCGTGGCGGCTGGTTTCACACCGGGGACATGGCAGTCATCCTGGAGAACGGTTACATCCTGATCGTCGATCGCAAGAAAGACATCATCGTCAGCGGCGGCGAAAATATCTCATCGCTCGAAGTGGAGAGGACGTTGCTCGCGCATCCGGCCGTGTACGAAGCTGCGGTGATCGCAGTCAGAGACGACAAGTGGGGGGAAGTCCCCAAAGGNNATTGTCCAAGACTGCAACTGGAAAAGTGTTGAAGAAAGAACTGCGGGCGACATACGGGGGAGGGCCAAGGACGCTTCGGCCGGAATTGTGACCGGCGGCAGGATCGGTACGCCGGGTCATCCGGGAGCGGGGCGCCGTAAGGAGCTGGAGTGGACCTAAATTTGACATCCGACGAAATGCAATTCCGCGACGAATTGCGCTCTTGGCTCACGGCCAATGTGCCCACCGACTGGGCGGAGAGGCGAGAGGAATCGCTCGAATCTCGCTTCGAATATCTGAGGACGTGGCAGCGCAAGTTATTTGCAGGCGGATGGGCGGGAGTTTCCTGGCCCCAACAGTATGGCGGCCGCGGTGCGAATCTGATGCAGCAGGTCATCTTTTGGCAGGAAATGGCCCTGGCCAGTGCTCCACCGATGGCCAACACGCTGGGGCTGGGTCTGATCGGTCCCACCATCATCGCGTTCGGAACCGAGGCGCAAAAGAGGCGCTACTTGGCGAAGATTCTCAGCGCCGAAGAAATCTGGTGCCAGGGATTTTCCGAACCCAACGCCGGGTCCGACCTCGCCGCGTTGCAGACCGAAGCCCGCCTCGATGGCAACTTCTACGTGGTCAACGGCCTGAAAACCTGGAACAGCTACGGTTGGGTTGCCGACTGGTGCGAGTTGGTGGTGCGAACCGATCCGAACGTTCCAAAGCACAAAGGACTCACGGTTCTTCTCGTGGACATGAAGTCGCCGGGAATAAGCGTTCGCCCGCTGCGCCAGATTACTGGAGAGAGTGAATTCGCCGAGGTCTCGTTCCGGGATGTGCGGGTGCCCGTGGAGAACGTCGTGGGGGCCGTGAATCAGGGCTGGGATGTCGCGATAGGGACGCTCATGCACGAGCGCGGCACATTCGGCGCCGGCCTGCAGATTACCTTTCGCCGGAACATCGAACGCTTGATCGAGCTTGCAGGGCACTTGCGGCGCAACGAAAAACCTGCTGCGCAAGATCCCTTGATCCGTCAGAANNCGCATCAGCGCAAGCGGAGTTCCCGGTCCGGAAGGTTCCATCCAGAAAATCTTCTGGAGCGAACTAAACCAGCGATTGCAGCAGGTGGCGCAGGAATTGCTTGGTCCCTACGGACAGCTAGCCGGTATCTCACCAAAGTCCGTTGACAAAGGCAGCTGGGCCTACGGGTACCTGCGCTCGCGCGGCAATACCATCGAAGCCGGAACCTCGGAGATTCAACGCAACATCATCGGACACTTCGTCCTGGGTTTGCCCAGGAGCTACTGAGCACGGATTATGCAATTCGGATTGAACGAGAGCCAGAAGATTCTCAAGGACAACGCGCGCCAGTTCTTTGCCGGGGAATGTCCCATGGCGCATGTGCGGCACTTGGCCGAAAGTAAACAGCCCTACGATGCTGCCCTTTGGTCGAAGATGGCCGCCCAGGGCTTCATGGGCATCATTTTTCCCGAGAAATACGAAGGACTCGGTCTCGGCAAGGTGGAACTCATTCTTCTGATGGAGGAGGCCGGTCGCGCCCTGCTTCCAGGTCCCTTCTGGTCGACCGTCGCACTGGCTGGCGCGGTAATCGACGCCGTCGCTAGCGATGCGCAGAAGACGAGATATCTCACCCCCATTTGTCGGGGCCAGGCACTCTCCACTCTCGCCCTGCTCGAAACCGGAGCCACCTGGGACTTGGCCGACGCAAAGCTTGCTGACTCGAGTGGCAATCTGACCGGCGAAAAACTTTTCGTCCTCGACGCCGATGTGGCCGACTTTATTCTCGTGGCCGCGCAGAGCGGCGTTTTTCTGGTGGAAGCGCAGGCGCCCGGCTTGTTCATTACGCCGATGCCGGCTCTGGATCTCACCCGGAACTTCTACGCAGTCCAGTTCAAGGACACTCCTGCGGAGAAGCTGGGGGAGGGAACTAATCTCGCCCGCGCCCTCGATATCGCCACCGCAGCCCTGGTTGCCGAAATGGTGGGCGGAATGCAGCGCGTGCTGGACCTGACCGTGGACTACGCGAAAATGCGGAAGCAGTTCGGAAAGCCGATCGGCACATTTCAGGCCGTTCAACACCAGTGCGCGGATATGTACCTTGAAACCGAGAGCTCGCGTTCGGCCGCCTACTATGCGGCGTGGGCCTTGGAGCATGATGCTCCCGATGCAGCCACTGCCACCTCGATCGCCAAAATGTACGCCAGCGATGCCTGCCGCGCCGTAGGGAACCGCGGCATCCAGATCCACGGCGGTAACGGTTTTGCCTGGGAGAATGACTTACACCTTTACTACCGCCGGGCGAAAGCATCCGAGACCATGTTCGGCGATGCGACGTTTCACCGCGAACGCATCGCCCGCCTCGTGATCGACCCTGTTCCAGCCCCGTGCGGCGGCGATGATCGGAGTTCACGATGAGCACTCTGGTACGGCTGAGCAAAGACAACGATATCGCGATCATCACCATCGACAATCCACCGGTAAATGCCCTCAGCCCCGGAGTGCCGGAAGGAATTGCCAACGCCATCGCAGAGGTCAACGACGATCCCTCGGTGAAGGCTGCGATCCTTATCGGCGGCGGACGCACGTTTGTTGCAGGAGCTGACATCAAGGAATTCGGAAAGATGACATCTGGCAAATCGCGCGGTGCTGGCCTTCTGCCGCTCCTCCTCGGTATCGAAAACTGCAGCAAGCCCGTAGTCATGGCGATTCATGGCGCGGCTTTTGGCGGAGGGTTGGAGCTGGCGATGGCCGGTCACTATCGCGTGGCTTCAAGCGATGCGCAGGTCGGTCAGCCCGAGGTGAAGCTCGGTCTCATTCCCGGCGCGGCGGGAACGCAACGCCTTCCTCGGCTTGTCGGTGTCGCCAAGGCGCTTGAAATGTGTGCCGACGGCAAACCTGTTGCCGCGGCGGAAGCCTTCCACCTCGGTATCATCGACCGCTTGATCGAAGGCGATTTGCTTGCCGGCGCGGTGGCCTTTGCCCGCGAAATCGCCGGAAAACCAATCCCAAAAACGCGCGAACGCGTCGAGAAGCTGGGTACTGCCGAGCAGAACGCGGGAATCATCGCGTCTGCCCGCGAGCGTGTTCGAAAGAAGCAGCGGGGTCTGAAAGCGCCACTTGCCGCTATTGATGCGGTGGAAGCAGCAACCAAACTTTCCTTCGAGGAAGGTTGCGAGGTAGAGCGGAGACTCTTCATGGAATGTCTCTTCTCCGATCAATCGAAAGCGCTCATCCACGTCTTCTTCGGGGAGCGCGAGGTGGCAAAGATTCCCGACGTGCCGAAAGACACGGTCGTCAAGCCAATCCAAAGGGTAGCCGTGGTTGGTTCTGGGACCATGGGCGGAGGGATCGCCATGGTTTTTGCCAATGCCGGTATTCCCGTCCTGCTCAAGGAGGTCGATCAGCGCGCGCTCGACCAGGGTCTGGCCAAGATTCAAAACAACTATGCCAGCTCGGTTCAGCGCGGACGCTTCACCCAGCAGTTCGTCGACGAACGGCTTGCCCTGATCACACCCAGTCTCAGCTATGACAACTTCGCCGACGCCGATATGGTGGTGGAGGCGGTCTTCGAGGGTATGGCGCTCAAGAAGCAGGTGTTTCTGGACCTGGATCGTGCCTGCAAGCCAGGCGCTATTTTGGCGAGCAACACCTCCACATTGAGCATCGACGACATTGCCAGCGTCACCTCACGGCCCGAATTCGTCGTGGGCACCCACTTCTTCAGCCCGGCCAACATCATGCGCTTGCTCGAAATTGTGCGGGGAAAAGAGACGAGTAAGGAGGTCGTTGCCACCTGCATGCAGCTCTCGAAAAAGCTCGGCAAGATAGGCGTGCTGGTCGGAAACTGCCGGGGCTTTGTCGGAAACCGCATGTTCGGACCCTATCGCCGGGAAGCTCAGTTCCTGGTCGAAGAAGGCGCGGGGGTGGACGCGGTTGATAACGCGCTAGTCGAGTTCGGTATGGCCATGGGTCCGCTCGCCACCGGCGATCTTGCCGGACTGGATGTTGGCTGGCGGATTCGGAAGGAATATCGCCATCTGGACAAGCCCGGTGTTCGCCAGCCCATCGCTGAGGATCGTCTCTGCGAGATGGGTCGCTACGGCCAGAAGACTCTAGCCGGCTGGTACCGCTACGACGATCAGCGCCGCGCCGCACCCGACCCGGAGGTGGCCGCCCTGGTGCGGAACTGGACCGCCGAAGCTGGAATCCCCCAACGCAAGATTCCCGCTCCCGAAATAGTCGACCGCTGCCTCTATGCTCTGGTGAACGAAGGTGCCCGCGTTCTTGAGGAGGGTTACGCGCTGCGCGCCGTCGATATCGACGTTATTTACCTGAATGGCTATGGATTCCCCGCATATCGCGGAGGCCCCATGTGGTATGCCGACACGATAGGCCTACGAAAAGTCTATGACCGTGTGTGCGAATTCCGCGAGCAACACGGAGAACTCTGGGAGCCCGCTCCTTTGTTGAAGCGCCTCGCCGAGGCCAACCAGACATTTGCCGAGTTCAATCAGGAGCAACGCGTTAACGGTTAAGGAGAGTTATGGGCTCGTCACTCTGTGCGTGGGCGGCCAAGGGGCGGCGGGCTTGTTGAGCGGACTGGCTGGGTTGGAATTATGAGCCGCATCATTCTAGTCCGTCATGCTCAGGCGTCATTTCTGGAGCCGAACTACGACAAACTCTGTTCCACTGGCGAAGTGCAAGCCCGCCTGCTCGGAGAGTACTGGGCCCGCCACGGAGTGCTGTTCCGTCGCGCCGGGTCGGGCCCTCGTGTGCGACAGGTCGAAACCGCGCGCCTGGTCGAGGAAGCCTATCGGAGCCTTGGGCGGGATTTTCCCGCATTGGCGGTGATGAACGAGTTCGACGAATATCCAGCGGAAGCGGTTCTGAAGCTAGGTCTGCCACAGATGCTCGAGAGATCTCAGGCAATCCGCCATCTTCACCACGCGTTTGAGCACGCCCAGGACACTGACGAACGAAAAAGAAGCTTCCAACAAATGTTCGAGGCGGTTATCGGCATGTGGGTGAGGGGTGAGTTAGTGATCGACGATGTGGAATCCTGGCAAGACTTTTGTGCGCGCGTCGATCGGGGAATTGCGGCCATTGTGAACGAGGCCACGTCCGCCGGCGATTGGGTAGTTTTTAGTTCCGGAGGTCCGATTGGCGTTGCCATGCGGCGGGCCTTGCACTTGTCGCATGCGGACACTCTGCAATTGACCTGGATGTCGCGCAATGCCTCGTTCACCGAGTTTTTAAGTTCGGGGGACCGTTTCACGCTCAGCACGTTCAACGCGCACCCTCATCTCGAAGACGACTCCTTGCTCACGTATCGATAGGAAGCTTCACAAGTTCGGAAAGACAAAGACAGAACCGTTCGAAACTATGCTTGCCCATTGTGATCACGCGGTCGCCGTCAGAGCTGGGGAAGAACTTGATCGGGGTCGGCTGAGCGCGTACCTCGCTAGCCATTTCGCCGGTCCCGGCCCCGTTACGGTCGAGCAATTCCCTTCAGGTCATTCGAATCTGACCTATCGCGTCACGTGGGGTGTTCGTGAATTGGTGCTGCGCCGGCCGCCTTTCGGCAGCCAGGTCAAGTCTGCTCATGACATGGGCCGCGAATATCGCGTGCTCTCCAAGTTGCACGAAGCCTATAAAGTTGCGCCCAAGGTGATCCTCTATTGTGAGGATCTTGCCGTGCTCGACGCCCCGTTCTACCTCATGGAACCGATTCGAGGCATCATTCTGCGCAGACAACTGCCGCCCGCCCTGCTGCTGTCGCCCGCCGTGGCACGCCAGCTCAGCGAAGCTTTCCTCGACAACCTCGTGTGTTTGCATGGCCTCGATTACGACAAGATCGGCCTCGGCGATTTGGGTAAGCCGCAGGGCTACCTCGAACGCCAGGTGAAGAGATGGATCGAGCGCTATCACAATTCAGCAACTCACGACCTGTCTGAAGTCGCTCGCATTTCCAACTGGCTCACACATCACATTCCAGCATCGAGCCAAGCGACCCTCATTCACAACGACTACAAATACGACAACGTCGTGCTCGACTCGAATGACATTANNCTGCTCCCACTACGATCCCTGGCACATTGACGCGTGCCCAGTTGGCTCAACGCTACGCCCGGGCGACCGGCCGGGGCATCCGCGACATGGTCTTCTATTTGACCTTTGCGCGTTTCAAGGTCGCGGTGATTGTCCAGCAGATCTATTACCGTTACGCGCGTGGCCTCACCCGCGATGAACGATTTGCCACCATGCCCGATCGGATCGCGATTCTGATGCGCGCCTCGCTACAGTGCGCAGAGAGCGGGACTATATGATTGACTCCCATCGCGTCGCGCCCAGTCTCGCCTTCCCATGCAGATCCCACATCCCATCATGCGCGGTAATACCGCACCAGCCATTCCGCCACACAACAGGGCTTGTTGGCGCCTTGACTCTCGATCGTCACCGAGAAAATGATATCCACGAACGCCGCGGATTCCTCCACCGAAAGCAGAATCACACGGGCGCGAATCACCGAGCCCGTCTTCACCGCCGATGGGAAGCGCACACGATTCAGTCCATAGTTGATCCGTATCCCGACTCCTTCCCGGACCCGAATCGCCTGTCCGGAAAAATAGCTCACCAGGGAAAGCGTGAGGAAGCCGTGAGCAATGGTGCCGCCGTGTGGCGACTCCCGCGCCGCGCGCTCCGGGTCGACGTGAATCCATTGCCTGTCTTCCGTAGCGTCCGCGAATTTCTGGATGCGGTCCTGGGTGAGAACCAGCCAATCCGTCGGGGGCAGTTCGCGGCCTTCGAATTCTTTCAACGAACTTAGATGGTTAATTTCGAAAGGGGGCATCGCAATCATGACGACACTAACAGAAATTCCCGGCAAGACAAC
>PMHI01000520.1 GCA_003156615.1 Acidobacteriaceae bacterium
AGTAGCCGCCGCCTTCGTCGAACGTGATGAAGATCGCGGTATCGGACCAGTACTGCGAGTTCTGGACCAGGTCCACAATCTTCTCAGTGAATTGCTCGAACAAATCGAGCTTCGACGATGCCGGATGGCCATCGACATACCCACTCGGCTTAACAATCGAAACCGCAGGCAAAGTTCCTGTGGCGATGTCCGCGTACAGGTTAATTGAATCCTGTACATGCGCTGCCACCTGAGCCTGGTTTGACATGATGGNNGTTCCATTGGTCGCCATAGTATGTCCACGAAATGTTGTGACTGTTGAGGTCGTCGCCGATGCTGGGCGTCGATGAGGGTGGAATTGTAAATGGCGTGTTGGCGGGATTCTGGTCAGCATAGGCATTCTTGCCGTTGCCGAACCAACCCGGGTTGTAATTGTTCAGGAGGTAGTAGTGGCCCGCTTCACAACGCGGATCGATACCGAGAGAGTTGAGGTAATTCACGATCGGCGCGACGCCGGGCTGTGTGGTATCCGAGCAATCGCTATACGATCCGCCGCCGGAAGCCGGGTTGGGAGAATAGGGCGGCGGGTAGCCGGAATTGTAGCTGTTGCCATAGCCGTCCTCGCTGTACCAGTTGTTGGTGCCGGGCGCCGGGTTGGGGTCTTCGATTTCATTGACCACACCCGCATCCGGGTTGGGGTTCCCCTTATAGGGCTTGGTGAATACCTCCTTGTTGTTCGGTGGGACGGCGGCTCTGCCGTGGGCGTCGCTGAACCAGATCGCGTCGGCGTGGCCGAACATGATGTGATTGGGCCCAGTGCCTCCGAGGAAGGATTGGTGGAAGTTGTCGCTCATGGTGTAACGATCAGCAAGGTGCTTGAAGTAAGGAGCGTCGCCTGTCTGCACGTTGTAAAAGGCGAGGGAGGTCGATCCTTCCCCGGTAGTTGTGGCATCAGGAATCGTGGGCAAGTAGTTGTAGGTGAAGCACGGAAGCGCACCGTCATCGGAAGAGCAGAGTGGCGGCTGCGTGACGCCATTCGCGCCCGCTCCCACGGTGACTTCAACGTAGGAAAACAACTTGCCGTCGCAACCAGAAGGATTGTCGTCGCTCGCATGCTCGAGGCTGCAATTCAGCTGCTGCTGCATCTGATAGAAGCGGTGAACCGGGCTCGCCGCATACGCGTTGTAGGGNNACTCGTTTGTCCTGTGCCGCCGCTGGCCAAGGCAGCACCCTGGCCTGCCGGCAATCCGACTTCCGAAACTTCAGCGCACTCGGCCGGAGTGAGCGCTGGTAACGTCGGACAAGGAGGGCTAGAGCTAAAGTAGCCGTACGGGCCTGAGGCACCGCCGACCAGCGGCGCCGGCAGAACGTCGTGGGGATATTCCTCGGTCGGCGGGCTGAGCAGGAAAGTATCCGTATCCGTGGCAAACAACTGCTGAGCCTTTTTGAAATTGGGACCGGGAACGGCGTGCTTGTTGGCGTCCAACTTGATGATATGTTCCGAAAGGAGGTTATGGATACCCTCCCCATCCTTGGGTACGTAGGTGGCAAAGACGTGATCGAAGCTGCGGTTTTCTCCGATGATCACGATGACGTGCTTGATAGGCGTGGCGGTCTTCGAATCAGGTGAGTGCTGTGGTTGCGAGGCGGCGTCTGCGAAGGGAGCGGCGAATGTGAACTGGAACATTGCAAGAGCCGCCAGTCCAATGCGCAAATAATGCACGCCTTTCGATGCGAGTGATGTGAAAGTCATTTCTTTTCTCCTCTGGGTTTAAGTTGCTGGTTAAGGTGGACACCAACATCAAGAAACTCTTCCGGGAAAACAAGTCAGTGGAATCGTTGGTTTCGGAGTCGTGCTCGGTTGGTTAGTTTGTGTCAGGACAAATTCGCTTTGGACCCTCATGGTTCCACGCGAATCAGCCCCATCATTCCTCCATCTTCGTGTTCTAAAAGGTGGCAATGGTATACAAAGTCACCCACCGTATTCGGATCGCGAAAGTCCATCCGCAGTCTGACGGTGGGATATTCAAGAGCTTTGCCATCGTAGTAAGGGACGTTGACGGTATCGCGAAGAAACGGCTCGTTCACAGGCTTGCCGCGGTAATCCAGCAGCATGAAGTGCAACTGATGAATGTGGAACGCATGAAGTTCGCTTGACCGGTTTTCGATGATCCAGTCCTCTACCGTTCCCTGCTTCGCAATGATGTTTGGAATCNNTTCGGATCGAGAAGCTTCTCGGAAAAGTAGAGCTTTCGCGTGCGCACGGGAACCACGCTTCCCAGCCATGGCATCTGCGAAGCCGGAAGCGGTTGGGGTGAGGCGGCGAGTTCCGAGGCAGGTTCCGGCGAATCTTTGGAAGCCGTAATGGTGGCGATCGCACGATTGGGATCGTTCTCGCCACCGGCTCCGGTATCCACAGTTTTCGTGACGAGAAGTCCCGAGGCCCCCTCGGGGGGACCCTTCACGATGAATTCCACGCGCGCGCCCGGTGGCACACCGAGATGAGTTTGCCAGTCAACAAAATCTCGTGGCAGGCCGTTTTCGTTAAGGGGAACTCCGTCCATCGCCACCAGGCCAAGGGGCTGCGGTGTGTGACCGAGTAAAATTTCCAGGTTGAGGTAGGTGATTCCCGACGCATTCACTACGCGCCACAGTTGCTGCTCCTCCGGCTTCATTTCGATGACAGCCGGCGGGTAATCCGGATAGGGTACGGGCACGAAATTGATCGAGAGATCCTTCGCCGGCTTGCCGGACCCAGTGCCGGTATTGGCTGCATCCCCATCGCGATCAAACAGCATCTTGGGGACGACGGGTTCCCATTTTGAGGGCGGAGCGTTCGGGTTCAGCAGATCCTGATCGCGAATAATCAAAACTCTTTCCGGCAATCCTCGAACCGCNNTGGTACCAATACAGTCCGGGAGGCTCGTTTTCCGGGATGCGGAATCGATACTCGAACGGCGCATCGCCGGGCTGAATCGACGTGTGTAGGACATCGTCTTGGTGGCAGACGGGAGGGATAGTCAAACCATGAAAATGAAGATTCGTGGATTCCCGCGTCATTACGTCGCCAGTGCAGGAGTTCCCATTCTTCCCGGCATCCCCATGCAGGTGGGCAGCCGTCGCTGCACCAGGGCTGAAAGCTGTCAAATCATTTCTTAGAGTGAGGATGACGAGGTCGCCAGGATTCACCCGAAGCGTGGGCGATGCCGCGCCGTTCTCATCGATGTAGCAGTAACGCGTGGATCCGTCTCTCTGCTTTGCGTTGCGGGCCGTCAATTCCACTTTCAGCACACCGTTGCGGCTGCGCAAGTCTGCGGGCTCGTTGACTACGCTGCCCGGCAAGGGACGCGGGCAAGCTTCCGGCGCACCCTGAGCAGAGAGGACCGGATGGGATTGAGCGAAGCACAGGCAGAAGAACGCGAATATGAGGAGGGTCTTCAACATCAGCTGGCTTCCCGGATTTTCAGTGCCGAGTACTCTACCACTTTCCTTCGATCAGGGAAACGCCGACAGTACACCAAAAAGTGGCGACGACATGAAATCCTCCTGAGGCGTGGTGCAAACGAACCACGCACATGCCAAGGTAGTCGGGGCGCGGTTACAGCAATGTGAAACGAAGATGAACGCCTGAAGAAAAGAAATCCACAGAGATCAGTAGAGGGGAGGGCGGAATGCTGCGAATCCTGGGCAGATTCGCTGAATCCGAGGGATGGATGTGAAATTCAGGTTAGAAATTTCCACAGGCTAGGAGAATTGTCTAAGGTGTTTCCCCTAATCGATGTTCGGCGGTTAAGAGCTTCTCCCCCCAGCGCGACCGTTAGCTCGCGTACTTCCGAGGCACGCGCTTGGAGATGTTGCAGAGAATCTCATAGGGTGAGCTGTTGGCCAAGCGCGCATGTTCGAGCGCATCGACCGTCAAACCGTCGCGGGTTCCGAGCAGGACCACTTCATCACCGACGGCAATCTCGGGAATGCCGGTTACATCCACCAGCGTAAGGTCCATCGAAATGCTGCCGA
>PMHI01000009.1 GCA_003156615.1 Acidobacteriaceae bacterium
GCGGCAGATATTCTCGTCCCTATTGTTTGCCTTCATTCCATTTCTGCTGATGGGAGAGAATAATGTTGAGCAGGCCACCACTGCCGCCCTGCTCAAGGGTCGCGAATCCATCTTTCTCCGTCATCTTTGGACTACATTCACCGCCGACAAGGCCGCCGCGCCGTTTGAAGACTGGTCGCCTTATGTAGCAGCAATGGCTCGTCCANNCTACAAAAGCGCAGATCAGGTGCGGGCCCTGGTTACGGAGAAGCTTGTCATTCCGGTCCTTGCAGTTGCCCCGGAGAGAAAGGTATTGGAGCCAATCTCGAAGCGCTCGTTCGTGCATTTTCCAGCAATCTGGTCGACAACATCGTCTTGGCAGGTGCGGGACATTTGTAGCAGAAGAACGGCCATTGGAGCTAACCGCAGCTCTTCAGGCGTTCTTGGCCACAAGTGTGTGAAAGCCTCGAGCCGGGGAAAATTCGCGAGAACGGGTGACACTTCTCTCGATTAAGGTTGCCCGACTCTGGATAGGTCCCGCAATACCAGTGACAGCTCGGTTCTGACTGGACAGTGGCACGACGGATCGAAAAAGCAGTGTTGCCAATCGGAGGCTGCGGGCGGTGTTGCAGCTGGCTCGGCGACCAGGGGCAAGGAAAAATTATCTGGTTCGATCACTTTCCGAGATACGTCGCTAGAAATTTCTTCATCTTGGTCATCGCCTGTTGTGACTCTGGCGAGTCGAAGATGACGGCCTGGAAGACGTGCGGCATGCCTTCGTAAATGTCCAGCACTGCCGTTCCTCCCGCAACGTCGATGGCGCGGTATTGGCGCACAAAATCGCTCAGGAAAATCTCTTTCGTGCCGCCCTGGATCAGCGTCGGAGGAAAACCCTTGGAATAGTCGCCATACACCGGGGAGACGTATGGATTCCTCTGATCCTTCGGAGCGGCGTAGGCGTCGGCCGCGTTCTTCAGCAGTAGCGGGTAGTCGAGGATTGGATCCGCTTTCTTCAGCGTGACGTAAGTATCACCGGTTTGGGTGATGTCGGCCCAAGGCGACCACAGCACGACTGCCGATGGCATGCCGAGTCCCTGATCCCGCATCTTCAGCACGGAACCTGCGGCCAGCCCTCCTCCAGCGGAATCGCCGAATACGGCCGTGTTCCTTAACGCGTAACCCTCTCTTTGTAGCGCCTGAAATACCGCGATTATTTGATCCGTAGTACTATCCCACTTGGATTCGGGCGCGAGCGTGTAGCCCACCGAAATAATTCGCAGCCCGGTCTCGGTCGCAACCCAGCCGCCTAGAGAAAAGCCTGGGCCACCTGTAACGTATCCCCCGCCGTGAATGTAGACCAGAGTTTTCCCATCATCCGTCCATCCTGGGGGACAGATTTCGACCACCGGTACTCCGCCCAGAAATCGATTTTTCGTTTGCGCGGGGTAACGTTTAAGAGCTGCCTCGGTGTTTTCCTTGAAGATTTCCTTTAACTGCGGAGGAACGTAGTTACGAATCTTCTTCCAACCTTCCACGTCGTCTGGCGCGGGCAATGGCAGTCCCTGCGGCCCTTTCATCTGGCGAAGAATCTGCTGGGCTCGAAGCGAGACCGTGTCCGGCACATACGCATAAGGCGCCGTAGTGTCGAGACTCTCTTTCTGCAGTGGGTAGCTGAATGCCAGGGCCGACACAGAAACGGCCAAGGCCAGACAAGTCGTTAGGACGAGCGAATCTCGCTTCATAGGAAAGAGGTGTTAGTCCAGTGGCGGCTGCACCATTGGGAACGCCGCAGCATACTAAGAATTTGAGAGCTGGCATCAACCGATTTCAGCCTATTGAACAATAGCTCGTCGGCCTTCCCGTCGGTGGTATAACTGCCCTCCGTAGGCCAGCCTCGTGAAGATCACAAAAGTTGAAACCTATACGGTCGGCGCCGGGTGGAAGAACTGGCTGTTCGTCAAAGTCTGCACGGACAGCGATGTTTACGGAATCAGCGAAGCGACCATGAACGGTTTCATTGCCACGACCGAAACCGCGGTCCACGAACTGGCTCATTTCGTCATCGGCCGAGACCCCCGTCAGGTAAACCCCATCGCGAGCGCGATCATCTCCACGATTGCCGACGGGGGTCACATCCATCGCATGGTCATGGGCGCAATTGAAGTGGCCTGTTGGGACATTTTAGGAAAAACCCTGGGCGTTCCCATCTGGCAGCTTCTGGGTGGCAAACATAGAGATTCTATTCTGGCGTACGCCAACGGATGGTATCGAACCGAGCGTACGGCGGAAGACTTCGTACAGATGGCAAAGACGGTCGTGGCCAAGGGCTTCAAGGCGCTCAAGCTGGATCCGTTTGGAACTGCGAAGTTTTTTAGCAGCAACTCGGACCTGAACCTTTCGTTTGAGATCCTGAAGGCGCTACGCCGCGAATTCGGTCCGGATCTCAAGATTCTGATCGACGTGCATTGTCGTTTTGCCCCCAGCGAGTCACTGCGCATCGCCGAGCGGCTGGCCGAACTGGATATTTTCTGGTGGGAGGAGCCCACGACCAACGAGCGGGTTGAACTGACCAATGAAATTGCGCTGCATTGCCCCATCCCGGTAGCCACCGGGGAACAGTTCGACAAAGTTGGCGACTTCGAAGCCCTGGCCCGCGGAAACAATGTCACGATCTATCAACCCGAGCCCATGTCCCTGGGCGGCATCACCAATACCGTAGCGGTGGCAAACATAGCCCAAGCGAACGGAGCCTGGATCGCGCCGCACCAGAGCGGCGGTCCCGTGGCCACCGCAGTGTGCCTGCAACTAGCGGCGATCATTCNNCTAATCCAGGAACATTTCGATCCCTTCAACGAGCCCTGGACCAAGGACCTCGTGACTTGGACTCCCGAGGTGGAGGTTGGGACCGGCCATCTGCCTATCCCAACCGCTCCGGGTCTCGGACTGGATTTGAATATGGATGTAGTTCGCAAACATCCTTACGATCCGAACGCCTTTTTCGATACCTCCAAGGCGGGTTGGGAGAAGCGATTGGGGGCCGGAGCAAGACCAGTATCCAAAGCCGTTTAAGCAATGTCAGGAGCATCCACATGACTTTGATCTCTCGCCGCGACGCGGGCAAAATTTTGTTGGCCGGTTCTACGGGCCTAGTCATAGGCGTCCAAAACGCCTTGGCATCTGCGCCCGCCATGCCTGCTTCTCCACAAGCCGAAGGTCAAGGCGAGAAACCTTCGCGGAAGTCACCTTCCCGTTCCGCAGAAGGCAAACCTGCCGTTGCCAAGCGGGAGAGTGAAAATTCCCAGCCCGCATGGTCCGACATTCTTCTGGCAGACGGTGCCGAGCCCATCGTCAGCTATCGCACAGGTTGGGTGGTGTACGAAGAATCGCTTTCGAAGGGACAGTTCGTAGGTCGCGGCTGGAACGGCGCGGGATATGTGAATTTTTACGACGGACGAATCGATCCGGCTGAGTATCCGATGCCGCAGGCGTTTCGCCTGGAAATTGATGGACAGTTGCTGGCCACGGATTGGAAATGGGGAGGTCTCGAGAAGACAGCTTCGACCGGAGGAAATTCTCAAGCCACAATTACGCTGGAGCACGCGATTCGGCCCGTGACCGTAAAAGTCTGCACCAAGTTGGACGGAACGGCAGTCATTACTCGCTGGCTTGAGATCACCAACACGGGTAAACAACCCGCGGCCTTGGCGGTGGTTCGCTCATGGAGCGGCGTGCTGCGCAAGACCGACCAGTGGCGTTCCCATCTTGAAGGCACTGGCTTGCCCTTGTACTCCATCGGATACTTTGACAGCTCGCGGTGGGGCCAGGAAGGTGATTTCCATTGGCACGACCTGCCCGAAGCCGGCTACTCCGTGGACGGACGGTATCGCCGCGGTCGCCACCGTCATCCCATGTTCATGCTGCGTAGCAACGCGACGGGAGAGTTCTTCATCGGCCAGCTGGCTTGGACCGGAGGATACAGTTTCGACTTTGAACTGGACGCACAAATGGGAGAGTCCGAGGCTTTGCGAAATGCGGCTGCCTTAACTTTCAGCGCCGGCCCCGATGCTCCTTCTCCGCTGCG
>PMHI01000255.1 GCA_003156615.1 Acidobacteriaceae bacterium
GAGTGACGCTGATTCCAGCATCAGCCATTCAACAAAATGGCCAGACATCGTTCGTGTATGTGATTCAAAACAACATCGCTCATCTGCGCACCGTAAAGCCGGGAGTCACGGACGGCGGTTTGACGCAGGTGGATGGTATCAACCCTGGCGACGTGGTCGCCAACAGCAGCTTCGACAAGTTGCAGGAAAATACTGCAGTTGTTGTTTCGAACCCCAAAGCTCCGGCCAAGCCTGCCCCAGCCAGCACGAGCGGGAGCGGCGCCCCGTGAGTCCATCCCGCCCTTTTATCTTGCGGCCCGTCGCGACCTCTTTGCTGATGGCTGCAATCCTGCTGGTTGGTATTGTTGGCTATACCCAACTGCCGGTCTCCGCCTTGCCGGAGGTCGATTATCCGACCATTCAGGTGCTCACCTTTTATCCCGGCGCCAGCCCGACGGTGATGGCGACGACGGTGACGGCGCCACTGGAACGCCAATTCGGCGAACTGCAGGGTTTGAGCCAGATGACTTCCACCAGCTCTGGAGGCACTTCCGTCATTGTGCTGCAGTTCAATCTCACTCTGAATATTGATGTAGCTGAGGAAGAGGTGCAGTCTGCCATCAACGCGTCGCAGAGTTTGTTGCCCTCCCTGCTGCCCGCGCCGCCGATCTACAGTAAGACCAATCCCGCCGATGCTCCGGTGCTCACCCTGGCCATTACCTCAAGTTTCACACCGCTTTCTCAGGTCGAGGATCTTGTGGACACGCGTCTTGCACCCAAGATATCGCAGCTCAACGGCGTCGGTCTGGTAACCATCAGCGGCGGCCAAAAGCCCGCAGTCCGCATTCAAGCCAATCCCACGGCTCTGTCGTCCTACGGCATCAATATGGAGGACCTGCGCACCGCTCTGACCGAGGCCAGCGTGAACGCCGCCAAGGGGAATTTCGATGGACCGCGGCAAGATTACCAGATCGACGCCAACGATCAACTGGTCACTAGCGACGACTATCGCAAGGTTGTCGTCGCCTACCGCAACGGCGCGCCGGTGATGCTGACCGACGTGGCCAACGTCATCAATGGCGTCGAGAACAATAATCAGGCTGCGTGGATGAATCAGACGCCCGCGGTGATCCTGAACGTGCAACGCCAGCCCGGAGCCAACACCATCAGCGTGGTCAAGAGCATCAAGCAATTATTGCCGCAGCTGGTGAATAGCCTGCCCAAGGGCATTCAGGTGAACACGCTGACCGACCTTACAACCGCCATCAAAGCGTCGGTTGCCGATGTTGAATTCGAATTGCTGTTGACGGTTGGCCTGGTCGTGCTGGTCATCTTCCTGTTCTTGCGCAGTCTCTATGCCACGATTATCCCCAGCGTGGCTGTGCCACTGTCACTGATCGGCACGTTCGCGGCCATGTACATTCTTGGTTACAGCTTGGATAACCTGTCGCTGATGGCGCTCACCATCTCCACCGGCTTCGTTGTGGACGATGCCATCGTGATGATCGAAAATATCGCGCGCTACATCGAGGCCGGCGATCCTCCCATGGAAGCGGCGCTCAAGGGTGCGGAGCAGATTGGCTTCACCATTCTCTCGCTGACCGTGTCGCTCATCGCTGTATTGATTCCGCTTTTATTCATGGGAGACGTGGTGGGGCGTCTGTTCCGCGAGTTTGCCGTGACCCTTGCCGTCACCATCATCGTTTCGGCAGTGGTCTCGCTAACGCTCACGCCCATGATGAGTGCACGAATCCTGCGGCACCAGCCCAAAGAGCAGCAAGGGCGCGTTTATCGAGCCACGGAGCGTGCTTTCGAGGCGATGATCGCGTTCTATGGCCGGACGCTGAAGTTTGTCCTTCAATTCCAGACGATTACGCTGTTGGTCGCGCTGGCCACTCTCATGCTTACGGTTTTCCTTTACATCATAATTCCTAAAGGATTTTTCCCCGTGCAGGACACGGGCGTGATCCAAGGCATATCGCAAGCGCCGCCGGCGATTGGCTCGAAGGCCATGGCAGAGAAGCAGCAGGAACTGGCGAAGGTAATTCTGGCCGATCCTGCGGTTGAAAGCCTCTCGTCGTTCATCGGTGCAGATGGAACCAATACGACCACCAACAGCGGTCGCATGTCGATCAATCTAAAGCCGCTCGACCAGCGCAGTCTGAACGCTTCCGACGTAGTCCGCCGACTCAAGTCCAAACTCGACCAGGTTCAGGGCATAGAACTCTTCATGCAACCAGTGCAGAACATTACCGTGGACGACCGGGTAAGCCGCACGCAATACCAGTACACGCTCGAAGACCCCGATGCCAATGAACTGAATGACTGGACCAACCGTTTTGTCAGCCGACTGAAGCAGTTGCCGGAACTGGAAGATGTCGCCACCGATCAGCAAACCGGAGGGCTTGCGGTATCTCTGGTGATCGACCGGGTCACGGCCTCGCGATTGGGTATCGCGGCGTCAACCATCGACAACACTCTCTACGACGCCTTCGGTCAGAGGCAGATTAACACGATGTATACGCAGGTAAATCAGTACCATGTTGTGCTCGAGAGTCAGCCGCAGTTTCAACTGGATCCCAACAAGCTGAACCATCTTTATATCCAGTCCAATGCGTCGGCAGGCGCAACCGGCACCGGAGCCGCAACCTCATTCGCGTCCTCGGGAGCATCTGCAGCGGGGTCCAATGCGCTGACGTCTTCAGCGCTGTACACTCCATCGGCCAATACCCTTACTCCTCCTACGAACGCGCTCTCACCGAGCACATCTTCGACGACGAATAATGGAGCTAACTCTGCCGGCACGACCGCTTCCGCTATGAGCAATGCGGTACCGCTGAGCGCGTTCTCCCACTTCGAGAAGACGACCGAGGCGCTCGCCATCACCCACCAGGGTCAGTTTCCCGCCATTACCGTGTCGTTCAATCTCGCGTCGAACGCCGCCCTGGGCGAGGCCATTTCGGCGGTCGACAAGGTACAGGAAGACATGCACATGCCTCCCAGCCTGCAGGCCGGTTTTCAAGGGACCGCGGCCTCCTTCACGAATTCGCTGTCCAACGAACCTATACTCATCTTTGCCGCGCTGGTCACCGTGTACATTGTGCTGGGTGTTTTGTACGAGAGCTTTGTCCACCCCATTACGATTCTCTCCACGCTGCCGTCGGCGGGCGTGGGCGCTTTCCTCGCGCTGATTCTCTTTCACCAGGATTTAAGCGTGGTGGCGATCATCGGCATCGTGCTGCTGATCGGCATCGTGAAAAAGAACGGCATCA
>PMHI01000706.1:0-1036 GCA_003156615.1 Acidobacteriaceae bacterium
AAGTCGTGAGCACGGCTACGCTTTCGATGCCGCGCTTTCACGATACAACGATACAACCCGGAGTCGAGAGAGAGTAAAGGACGTCCGGATCATATGCCGTTATTCACAATTTCGATCCTTTTGACACCTTATTGATACGTCAGTGATTTTGGTGCCTCCAGGGGGAGGGTCACGTTGTCATAGCAAAACGCATGCCGAGAATCGTTACACGTTGAAAGGGCGGTCGTGAGGGTCCGAATGTCAGTCACCTGACACTACCCATGACCGCCCTAAAAAGGCCGTCCGCCTTCTCAGGGGACTGCCGCGCTAAAGCAGATGCCAGATTACTATTACTGAAATGACATGACTGTTCAAATTTGCTCATTCCTAAGATCGTTGGAAAAGTTTTCACATCTTGTCCGCATCCCCATTCGCGCACTCACCCCTGTCCCGCTGCGAACGGACTAACAACGTGCCGTCTCTTCTCCATCATCGAGTGGACACAATTTCGTGATCTGCAGACCGCTCCTCCTTTTGCAAGAGTGTGCAGTATTGAGCAGTCGAAGCGTTGTGAATCGCCTAGCATGTCCCATCCTCTCGAGGAGCATCATGAAGAGAATCTGCGTTCCAGCTGCTATTGCGACGGCCTTGGGGGTTCTTCTGTCCCTTCCCCTATCGGTGCGCGCACAAACCGCGTCGGACACTCCTTACACGTCGAAATGTGCTGGCTGTCATGGAAGTGATGGCACTGGTTCAGCGATGGGGAAGACGATGGGTGCCCACGATTTCACGTCGACTGAAGTGCAGCAAATGTCGGACTCGCAGCTCTCGGGTATCATCACCAGCGGAAAAGGCAAGATGCCTGCGTACGGAAAGTCTTTGAAGCCGGATGACATTAAAGGGTTGGTAGCTTATATCCGCACTCTGAAAAAATAGTCCGGCAAACGCTGACCGGATATGGCTGCCCGTCAGAACACCAGGGCGCGTTGAGGCTGGCTGTGGAGTCAATTCGTCAACGCTTCCTTAGATGGAGATCAGTGCCTCTGCGACGAGGGGG
>PMHI01000706.1:1065-3104 GCA_003156615.1 Acidobacteriaceae bacterium
GCGTTAAGCGTGCATCCTATGTTCGCTAGTTGCGCCAACGAGAGTATCCCCAGCCCCCGCCACCGAGCAAAAACAGCACCACAAGAACAATCAATACGGTTTCCATTGTTGTACCCCATTTGTAAGAGGAAGCTGGACTGACCTTTGTAACGGCCATCTCATTTCTTCACTANNGCGCTCGATTTGTATAGCGCGTTAAGAAATTGTGTGTAGATTCGTCTTGTGATTTCGTTGGGAGTTGTCTCCGACTCTTTCGTGCCGCCATCTGCCCCATCTAGATGGATGCGATTGCTGTTGAAGTCGCTTTCGACGATGACCCATCCGGCATAGAACATATTCTGTTGCGGGCACACAGCTCGGAACCAAGCTGCTCTGGACCGCGCTCCTGACGCTGCCGCTGATGGCCGCGGTTCAAATGATGTGTGGCCGCATCGGCAAGGTGACGGGACAAGGCTTGGCTGCGAATTTCAAGCGACGATTTCCACGTTGGTTGCTACTCGGGGTTGTCACGGCATTGCTTGCGGCCAACACGATTAATATTGGAGCGGACCTCGCTGGGATGGCGGATGCGGCGGAAATGCTGTTGGGAATCAATTCACACCTATTTGTAGTGGGTTTCGCGCTCCTGATTCCCTGGGCAACAATCCGACTCCACTATCACGAGATAGCAAACGTACTCAAATGGCTGGTGCTGGTGCTATTCGCCTACCCCATCACCGCGTTTGTGGTTGGAGCGGACTGGGGCGGAGTGGCTCGCGCGACCTTCCTACCGTCGATGCCACACGCCAGAGGTGAATGGTCGATGCTGGTGGCGATTCTCGGCACCACGATCGGTCCGTATTTGTATTTCTGGCAGGCAAGTCAAGAAGTTGAAGAGGAGAAGTCGGCAGGTCAGAGTACGCTTGCTCAGCGGAGAGGAGCAACGCTCAAAGAACTTGAGCTGAGGAACTTTGATGTGGGCGTGGGTGCGTTCTTTTCAAACGTGGTCATGTACTTTATCATTCTGACCACCGCGATTACCCTGCACCGCCACGGCATTACGTGCATCGAGACCACTCGCCAAGCCGCGGAGGCCCTTCGGCCCCTCGCGGGGAGGTTCGCTGCGACTCTGTTTACAGCGGGTATAGCCACTGTCGCAATGTTCGCCGCGGGCGTCGTCATGTTTGTCGTATAGCCTGCCGATCTCGTTGCCGTCGAGTCGCACGCTCGCCCGGTTTCGCCAAACTATTTGTCAGAACTGTGCTCTTTGGACCTGTTGATCCGTTCTTTCCAGGCTATCTTCTATCTATCGAGCCGATGACCAGCCGGGACGAATCCCGATCCTCCGGCCTCGTGGGAATGAGAACACTATGACCGATGGCACTAAGAAGTCGATACCCAAACTGCGTAAAGCTCCCCAACCACCCCTGTCTCACGCTGGTGCGATCCCTGACTCAGACCGTGCCAAGAGACCACCGCTCTCCGAGCCCGCCGCCACCGGCCAGAAACTGAGTCGCGGAGATCGCGTCGAGGGTTTGGGCAACTTCGGAAAGCCAACTGGAGAACTCGGCACAGTTGAGCGTGCTAACGACGAGGACGCGATCGTCAAATGGGACGATGACGGTCGACTAAGAATCCACCAGCCGTCGCTCAAGAAGGTTTAGGCGCAGGTTGGCCGGCCCGCACAAGCATACTCCGAGAACCCGCGGAATTCTCGCGCATTTAAGGAACGGTCCTCTAGCGATGATTTGCAAGACGATCAATTCTGACCAGTTTTACCAACCTCAATCTTTGATACTAGCAATTGAAATGTGCCGCGGGAACGAATCCTCTCCATGAGGATCTGCGGATCTATCTTATTCAACTATGAAGGAGAAAACAATGAACCCCAGTACGACAGATGAGATTAAAGGCACTGTTCATGAAGTGAAAGGGAAAGTCAAAGAGACGACGGGCAAAGTCACGAATCGTCCTAACTTGGAGGCCGAAGGCAACGCCGAAAAAAACACCGGCAAAGCTCAGAAGAAGGTCGGACAGATCGAAAAAGTGTTCGAGAAGTA
>PMHI01000706.1:3119-7666 GCA_003156615.1 Acidobacteriaceae bacterium
TGGGAGGGCCACGCTTGTCAGCCTCACGGACCACCCCTCTGTACGCGAACTCGCTCCGCCAAACCGGTAGACAATCAACGGCGCATCTGCGCTCAGGAAACGCATGTCTGATCAAGTTACGAATAAGAGCCCGGCTGCTGAACAAAGTCATGTACGTCTGGTGGAGGTGGCCCAGCCGTCCTCGATCTCATCACCCGATAAGCTGCTCAGCCGAATCGCGATCCTGCTTCTCATATTAGTCGCGGGCTTGCTGACGGTGTTTGGGTACTATGCGAGCTCGATTTGCATCACGGTCGTCCTGGCGGGATTTCTTGCGATCCTGTTTGACCCCCTGGTAGTGAAACTCGAAAAACTGCATATTCCGCGAAGTCTGGCCGCGGCGAGTATTGTACTCGCAGGCATCGGGCTGATCGGCGTGCTGGGTTACGCGCTCTACGGAAGAGCGATGAGCTTTGCGGAAGAACTTCCAGTCTACGCTTCGACGATTCAACAGACCATTGCGCCCATTAGCCGGAAAATTCAAAACCTTCAACAAAGTGCCGGAAACCTTTCGAACGACGTACATCCCACCAAGAAAGTCCCCGAGGTTCGGCTACAGGAATCGCCAACCTGGCCTGATTATCTGGTGCGCGGCGTGGGATCTGTGTGGGGAGCGCTGATTATTGCCGGCGTGGTTCCATTTCTGACGTTCTTCATGCTCTGCACCAAGGACCAAATGGCCGTTCGAACGAACGGCCTCTTCAGCTCCAGGATAGACGCGGCTCGGTTCATCACGAACCTAAACCAGATGATTCACGGTTTCGTAACTGGAAACCTTATCGTCGGCTCGCTTATGGCCGTGGCGACTACGCTGGTCTTATGGGGTGTTGGCGTAAAAGGCGCCATACCTCTCGGAATCGCCAGCGGACTCTTGAATCTTCTCCCATTCCTCGGACTGATCGCTTCGCTGGCGCTTCCTTTAGCGGCAGCGCTTCTTCAGTTCAGCACACCGGGACCATATATTGTCATCACCCTGACAATTCTCTTCCTGCATGTTGTGTCCGCGAATCTCCTTATTCCGAAATTTATTGCGAATCGCGTGAGCATCGGGCCGGTGGCGGCAACGGTTGGGATCCTCTTCTGGGGTTGGTTGTGGGGTGTGATGGGCTTACTGCTCGCTGTACCGCTCACCGCATTTATCAAGCTGGTCGCGGATTTGCATCCGTCCTTATGTCACTTGTCGAACATGCTGGCGCTGACGCCACGTCCGACTCCGCGTTGGGTTCGCTACGGCGAAACGGCTTTGGAACGGACAATCCCTTACTTGCGCCCCCGTCCGGAAAAAGTTCCGGTAGGGCGCCAACATTAGGCGACCGAAAACCGAGAGGGCAATGAAAGCTGCACATTGTATTTGGACGCTCCGTATCAGCCTGCCCAGCGACTGTCGCGAAAAGTATGCAAAACTTTGACCAGCCTTAGCCGGCCCACATCGTCGATCAAGGTGGCGGGTGAGTTCAAAGCTGTTCAATCACCCCGGATCCAAAACGACTCTGTGCATCGATGATGATGACGGCATGCTGCGTTACCAAAAGGCGCCTGTTCGGAAAACGTGGATATAAGGTGCTCACCGCCGCATCAGCCCGACAAGGCTGCCTGCGCGATTGTTGCCGTGGTCGTTGACTACCACACGCCCGAGATGAACGGTCATGAGGTTGCGATTGAAATAAAGCGCCTCAAGCTACAAATACCGATATGGGAAGCCTCCCCGTTCGACGGAATCGAATATTCGTCCACCCCACCGTCGCCACTCGCAGGCGAAGGACAATCTTTGGGGCGACAGCGAGCAGAACTATTTCGCCTGAGATAGGGGCTCCTAGAAACGCGGACGTCGCGAACCCGAGGAGGATGTCCAGAGTCTGGTCACCGTCCAGCTGATCGTTGCTGTCCTCAACGGATTCGCGCGGCCGGTTGGCGGGAGCTCGATTGCGAACCAAGACCCGGCCCGCCATTTCAGTCTGCCGCACGGCTGATCGACCGACTATTTCCGCAGGCTGTCGGTCTTTTTGCGCTCACTTCGCCATCTTGAGCGACATGACGTGGACTTCGTTCTTGTCGGCATTACATTGTGCTGTCAGGGTGACGTGGTGCCCTTCGTGTCCTTTTACCGCTTCTGGGTTGTTGATGGTCCAGCTCTTGCTGTCCGTGTCACCCACAAACGTCTTGCCGTCATCGCTAACTTTGCCTGTGACGTGAACCGCTTTCATGGACGCATCACCCTTCATGTTGTCATTGTGCATGGTGTCCTGAGCCGAAGCCACTCCGAAGGTTAGCAGGGCCAGGGCGAAACAAATTGTCATCAGCATTTTCATGTTGTTCTCCTTAGATACGCCAACCCGGTCGACACGAACCACAGCTGCCCCTGAGGGGCTTTCCGTGTTTCAGGCGCCGCGCTAAGCAAGTTGCAATGCTAGCATCCCCGCCGTCGGGTGAACTGTACAGAATTGCTCATTCCCTCGGATGGTTTTGAGAAGCCACCCATTCGAATCAGACTGTGTGTAGCTGCGGAACTTTGCCAACATCTGACTTCACCGATCCACTTATTATTGCGGACCATTGACATAGAGCTAAAGTGGGCCATCAGCGATAAACTGATCGATCCGAAAATCGTGGACATGTACGTCATTTTCGGCGGACTGTCCGGCGCGATCATCCGGGACATCATCACATGGCTGATGGCGCTGCCAACGAATTCGTCACACGCCATTATCAGCGGCTACGCCGGAGCGGCGATTGCCAAGGTAGGATTCGGATCTCTGCTACTGAAAGGCTGGGCTCCGGTAATCCTGTTCCTATTTATCTCGCCGGTGATTGGGTTCCTCCTCGGCTATTGTTTCATGGTGGTGACGATCTGGCTGAGCCATTCCAGAGAGAGGCACAAGGCGGAGCGAACATTCAGGCACCTGCAGCTGCTGTCGGCGGGTGCTTACAGCCTGGGACACGGCACGAACGATGCGCAAAGACCATGGGAATTATCGCTGCGCTGCTGGTGGCAAGCGGAAAGAAAGAACGGACGGTAGGTCATGTTCACCTTCTGTGGGTGAAGCATGAACTCGCGATGAGGATCATCTTGAGCTGCCACGCAGCAATGGCGATCGGAACGATGCTCGGAGGATGGCGAATCGTAAAAACCATGGGGTCGCGGATAACTCCCCACCTGCAGCCGATTGGCGGATTTTCCGCAGAATTAGCGGCGGCGACAACGATCGGGCTCGCGACCCTTGCCTCCGTGCCCATTTCTACCACGCACGCAATTGCTGGGGCAATTTCCGGAGTTGGAGCGACGCGCGGCTGGCACACGGTACGATGGATCTGGGCACGGCGAATCGTGTACGCCTGGGTTCTGACATTTCCAGGAGCGGCGCTGGTTGGCGCAGCGTTGGGTACGGGCTCGCCCACCTCGGCATCGAGCCCTTTGTAGCTCACTAGGAGTTCATCCGGAACCGGCATTAAGCTCCAACGGGCAATCCCCAGATGGCAAAACATCTTACGACTCGCTACGCCGAAATTGGATGCCGATTCCAGAAAGTATTTCTGGGTGATCGGCTGGGGGGAAAGCGATGTCGGCATCGAGACGGGCTGCTATGACGCAGCGCTTCACATGGCCGGCATCGAGAATTACAATGTGATGCTTTACACTTTCGTGCTTCCGCCCGACGCGCTCGAACTCCCGCACTTGCCCGACATCCACCATAGCTCTGTCCTCGAGGGAGTTACGGCCGTTCAGCATACCGACAAACCTGGAACTCGCATCACAGCAGGCCTGCTCTTGGCCAAGGTCTATCGCAATGCAGATGGCTCACACTTGTTCGCTGGCGGAATGGTTTGATCGACGTCAGATGAACCAGATGAACCAGAGGCGCTTGCGTCTGGGGCGGACGCGTTGGCACTATCGGCTCTCGTGACCAAGTGACCGTGAGGAACGCTTGCAGGTGATTGAAAATATGGTGGCCAGGGACGGAGTTGAACCGCCACGCCAGCCTTTTCAGGGCTGGCTTCTTCCGTTGTTATCTAGTTAATCCCAAACAACTTACATTAACAATCTGCATCAGAAATGGTGCACACTATTGGACCTAAAATGGGACTAGATCCAAGAGTATGCTTGAGCAGCGTCGGTGTTCGCCTCATTCGATTCCGACGCATTTGTCGTAACAGCTGCAAAATCGTGATCAATCGCATATTGCCATATCTCATGATCCGCCCGACCAGCTAAGCCGATGGGGATACTCAGCTTCGGGAGTAGTATCGCTCCCCCTGGGCATTCTCTTGACCAGGTATGTTGATTTTTCGATTCCTGTACAGGACAACAACGAGAAAAACTGCAGCAGAACTCGAGAGCGCTATAAGTGCGCCGATCAGGCCCGCGTGCGGTACGGATTGAGCATATATGCCAACCTCAGCCAATCTGGACCAACGCCGGCGAGATATGCTCATCTAGGAGCAGACGCATGACTACGTGGCACTATGCTTCCTGTGAATGGCCAGCTGCTTTCTGGGGCGTCCCGGCTTTT
>PMHI01000113.1:0-137 GCA_003156615.1 Acidobacteriaceae bacterium
AGCCGCCAGTGCAGACAACTAGCCCCTTATGGCGGAATCTTGTGGGCAAACCTTCCGTTACCGGATGGGGGAAGAGTCTCGAGTATCTCTTGTGCCATCGAGGAACGAATTCCCGCATTCGAGTTCTGACTGGAATC
>PMHI01000113.1:205-9696 GCA_003156615.1 Acidobacteriaceae bacterium
CGAGATTGAAGAACGTATCGGCCGCAACCTCTCCATTGGCGCAGTGTATGCGACTTTGGAGCGGCTCGAAGCGAAGGGATATGTCAGCAGCTTCACCGGCGAGCCCACCCCGGAACGTGGAGGCCGGGCCAAACGGTTGTTCCGCGTCGAGGCTGCCGGCAAGCGGGCACTCGTTGTATCGGACGAAGCCCTTCGCAGCATGACGGCCGGTTTAAACCGCTGGGAGCACATATGAAACGCAATTCGCCGCCGACTTTCGCTTGCTGGCTCCTCGAATCGGTCGTACCGGCTCCGTATCGCGAGGCTATGCTGGGCGACCTCATCGAGGAATACGCTCTTCGCTCCGAATCGGCTTCGTCGCCCAATGTGATGCGATGGTTTTGGAGTCAAGCCTGTCGTTCTGTCCCGCCGATGGTCTGGTCCTCGCTCGGAAGCCGAGATTGGCTTAGCAGTATGAGCATCGCGATGGGCGTGTACATCGTCCTGGAAGTGCTGGAGTATGGTGCCCACTTGGCCGTCTCGAGGTNNGCAACGATATTCCTCGCATTGATGGTAATGATTACGGTTGCAATTTCGATCGCACTAAAGGTTTGCACAATACCGGTACCGTGGTGGTATGAGTTCGGGTTTCTTACTTTGGGACCTCTGTCGGTGTTACTCACACCGGCGGTATTTTGGGGTGCCCACCCCGCTGCTGAAGGATCTGCCAGGTAATGCAGCGAGGCTTAGGACGGCCAATTCTCACCGATTCCGAGGGAAAACAGCGATGACACTCAACTTCTGGAAATTAAAATGCTGGACNNATGTCAACGAAGTAAAGGCCGATAACAACCGAGTATTCGAGCTTCGGGTTTATCACGCCTTGCCGGGCAAGTTGCCGGCGCTTGAGGCCCGGTTTCGCGACAAAACTTCCAAGATACTGGCCCGGCACGACCTGAAGGTCGTGGGCTACTGGGTAACGGAGGACGCTTCGGATAACTCGTTTATCTGGATCGTCGCTGATTCCAGCCGGGAGGAAGCGAAAAAAAACTGGGACCGAATGATGGCCGACCCGGAATTCCAGGACGTCATAAAAGCCGAGCAGGCCGAAAAACTCGTGGAAAAAGTCGATGTGACCTACATGCGTGCGACAGATTTTTCCCTGATCAAGTAATGCCGCACAGGGGCAATCCTCTCGATAGCGCAACCATGTAGCAGAGTGAGAGGATTAAAGCCGAGGGGGACATCCAATCGGGTGCAAGCGCGAGTTTCAAGCCGGCTCTCTCTTCCCTATTTCTTCCCCTTGGGCAGCGATTATTTTGCGTCCAGATGAGCCCTGGGGGAATCTTGTAACGGACGCGCCTAACTGTTGGGCTGTGCTGTCGTCTAAATTGCGGAGGGGTTCAGCGGCAAATTCATGTTCAAAAGCAGCCATAGATATTTGATCCAAAGCCTTCTATTAACAGCCCTTGTGGCCACCGGAGCGACGCTGGCGTGTTCGGGCCACGCCCAGCAGAATGCTCACGCGAATGGCCCGGCTGGAATGCCGGTGAAGGTACAAGAGGCGCGAGCCACTGCGGTGAACGACGCCACTGAGTATGTGGCCACGCTGAAGTCGCGCGATTCGGCCGTTATCATGCCGCAGGTGGAGGGTCAGGTGACCAAGATCCTCGTGCACTCTGGCGAAGCGGTTGACGCCGGGACGCCGCTGATGGAAATCGATCCCCTCAAGCAACAAGCCACGGTCAAGAGCCAGGAAAGCTCCCGAGCCGCGCAGCAGGCAAACCTGAGTTGGACGAAGCAGCAGTATGACCGTGCCCAGGGACTGTATGCGGCGGGCGTTGTCAGCAAGCAGGATCTCGACCAGGCAAAATCCGCAATGGACGCGGCCCAATCCCAGATGGAATCGCTCGATGCTCAAGTGAGCGAACAGCAGGTGCAACTGCATTACTACCGCGTGGTGGCACCCTGGGGTGGAATTGTCGGAGATGTTCCGGTGCGCGTGGGCGACCGGGTCACGTCAACCACGCAGCTCACAACCGTGGACAAGCCCGGGAGTCTCGAAATCTACGTGTATGTGCCGATTGAACACTCCTCGCAGCTCAAGATGAACCTGCCGGTGCAGGTGCTGGACGGCGATGGAAAGGTGCTGGCCGACAGCCGTATCAGTTTCATCTCGCCGCAGGTGGATAACACAACCCAAACCGTGCTGGTGAAGGCGCGCATTGCCAATAGCAACGATGCGCTGCGGCAATCGCAGTTCATCCGCGCGCGCGTCGTGTGGGGAACCCACCGGAACCCGCAGGTCCCCATTCTTGCCGTATCGCGGCTCGCGGGACAGTACTTCGCCTTTGTGGCTGAGCCCCAGAATGGCGGTTCCTATATAGCGCGGCAGAAGCCACTGACGATTGGGCAGACGGTGGGCAACGATTATGAAGTCCAGGCGGGCATCAAGCCCGGCGACAAAGTGATCGTTTCCGGAACGCAGTTCCTGCTGGATGGAGTGCCGGTGATTCCGCACAGCTGAGAGTCGGGCTTCGGTTTTCGGGCTTCGGGCCCCGGCTCCTAAGTCGCGGTTCTTCAAACCATGGGCAGTTGGCAATCAGCCGGAGAAGTGTCGCCCAGTAATCGGCAAGATTGCGGACCGGCCAAATGTTTTGCGCTGCAACCCGAAGCCCGTAGACTGAAGCCCCGAAAGCCGATCTTCTATGTTCGTTGAGTTTTTCATCCGCCGTCCGGTGTTGGCGACAGTCTGCGCCCTGCTGATAGTTCTGGCGGGCACGGCGGTGATTCCCACGCTGCCGATCGCACAGTTTCCTAATCTTGCTCCGCCGCAGGTCGGCGTAACCAGTTCCTACACCGGCGCCAGCGCCCAGACGGTGGAGAGCGCGGTCACCATCCCGCTGGAGCAGCAGATCAACGGCGCCGAGGGGATGAAGTACCTCACCTCGACCAGCGGCAACGACGGGACCAGCACTATTACCGCCACATTTGATCTGAACCGCGATCCGGACCTGGCTACGGTCGACATCCAAAACCGCGTCAACACGGCGCAGGGACGGCTGCCCGCTGCAGTGAAGGCGGTTGGAATCACCACCGCGAAGACCTCGCTGAACATCGTATTCGGCGCCGCCGTGGTTTCCGACCATAACAAATACTCCACGCTTTTCATGAGCAACTACCTTGACATCTACGTCAAGGACTCGCTCAAACGTGTTCCGGGTGTCGCGGACGTGATCATTTTCGGCGAGCGCAAGTATTCCATGCGCTTGTGGCTGGATCCGGGGCGCATGGCGGGACGAGGGCTGACCGCGCCGGATGTGGTCAACGCTCTGGCGGAGCAGAACGTGGAAGTCGCGGCCGGGCAGGTCGGTCAGCAGCCAGCCAAAGAAGGGCAGCAATACCAGATCAGCGTTCGGGCCGTGGGACGACTCAGCGAAACCAGCCAATTCGACAACATTATTCTGAAAACGAACGCCGACGGAACCCTGGTCCGTCTCAAGGACGTGGGCCGCTCCGAATTGGGCGCGGAAAACTACAACACGGATCTGCAATTCAACGGGCAAGATGCGGTGGGCATGGGTATTACGCAACTTTCCACCGCGAATGCGCTCGATGTCGATCGCCGGGCGATTGCGGAGCTAAACCGGCTGGCGAAGAGTTTTCCTCCGGGGATGACGGCTCACGTCGCCTTCGATACTACCGATGCCGTGAGCGAATCCATTCGTGACGTGGTCTTCACGGTAGGTTCGGCGATTCTGCTGGTCATCCTGGTGATTTTTATCTTTCTCGGCGACTGGAGAACGACGATGATTCACTTTATCGCCACTCCGGTTTCGCTCATCGGCACCTTCATCTTTGTGAAGCTGCTCGGTTTCTCCATCAACACGCTGACGTTGTTCGGCATCACGCTCGCTACCGGCCTGGTGGTCGACGACGCTATCGTGGTGATTGAAAACATTGAGCGCCACATGGCCGAGGGGGAACACGACTCCCATAAAGCGGCGGCGGCGGCCACTGCTGAGATTACCAGCGCCGTCATCGCCACCTCGCTGGTGCTGGTTGCCGTGTTTGTGCCCGTTGCNNGCCATTTCCGCCTTCAACGCGCTCACCCTGGCTCCGGTGCTGGCGGCAATTTTTCTGCGCGGCGGCCACCATCAAAAGTGGTGGTGGCTCCAGAAGTTTGACGACGGCGTCGCTCTCGTCACCCGCGGGTACCGTGGCCTGCTGGGTTTCTTGCTGCAATACAAGCTGGCAATGATGGTGCTGTTTTTCGTCGGCCTGGGACTGACCTATCTTGTGTTTACCCGTGTGCCCACCGGCTTCGTGCCCGATGAAGACCAGGGTTATATCATCATCGTCATGCAGGCTCCGTCGGGGGCTTCGCTCGAATATACGAAGGCGATCGGGACTCAGGTTACCGGACTGGTCGGCGGCGAACCGGAGGTCTGGGGTACATTCTCAGTGGCTGGCTTCAGCTTTTCGGGTAGCGCGCCTAACCAAGGGATTACCTTCATCTCACTGAAGCCGTATTCTCAGCGCAAGGGTAAGGCGCACACCGCCTCGGCGGTTCTGAACCGGATTCGTCCCAAGTTGTTTGCGGTTTCCGGAGCCATTGTGTTCCCAACCCTGCCTCCGGCAGTCAGCGGTCTCGGCCAATTCGGCGGCTTCCAGTTCGTGGTGCAGGATCTGACGGCGCACACGCTTGAGGAACTCTCCAACACTGCGCACGACCTCATCCGACAGGCCAGCGCACGCAAAGATCTGGTGAGACTTTACACGCCCTTTACCGCGAACGATCCGCAATATCTGGTGACCATTGACCGCGAGAAGGCGAAGAGCCTGCATGTTCCGCTCTCGCAAATTACCGACACGCTGGGCGTATACACGGGATCGGCCTACGTCAATGACTTCGATTTCAATAACCGTTCCTATCGCGTCTATGTGCAGGCGGACAAACAATTCCGATCGGAAGCGCAAGACATCAAGCAGTTCTACGTGCGCTCCGATAGCGGGGCCATGGTGCCACTGGACAATCTAATCAGCATTACGCAAACCACAACGCCGCAAGTGATCAGCCATTACAATCTATTCCGCTCGGCGGAAATCGATGGCTCGGCCGCGCCCGGCTACAGCTCCGGGCAGGCGATCGCGGCCATGGACGAGTTGGCCAAAAAGATGCCGCAGGGATTTAGTTACAGTTGGACCGGGCTGTCGCTCGAAGAACTGCAGGCGGGCGGAACCTCTCTGATTCTGTTTGGCTTGGGCACACTGGTCGTATACCTGACGCTCTCGGCGCAATACGAGAGCTTCGTGTTGCCTTTCATCGTGTTGCTGGCCGTGCCCATGGCGCTGCTGGGCGCGCTGGGAGCGCAGTGGACGCGCGGCCTGCAGAACGACGTCTTCTGCCAGGTCGGACTGGTCATGCTCGTCGGACTCTCCAGCAAGAACGCGATTCTGATCGTGGAGTTCTCGGAACAATTACGAAACCGCGGGGTACCGCTGGTGGAAGCGGCAGTGCAGGCGGCGGCGATTCGCTTGCGGCCGATTCTGATGACCTCGCTGGCCTTCATCCTCGGAGTCGTTCCCCTGGTCTTCGCCACCGGCGCGGGCGAGAACGGACGCCACTCGGTAGGCACCACGGTATTCGGCGGCATGATCATGTCGACCGTGCTGAATCTTTTCTTCATTCCCGTGCTGTATCTGATTATCGAGGGCTGGCGGGAGCACGGGAAAGCGCCGGAAAAAGCTTAATCGTCACCGTTGCTCTTGGATTCATACCCTGCTGTCTCTTGACTTCTTCTTGCGCGCCTTGCGCCGCATCTTGGCCATCCATTCGCGGGAATACATGGTGCCGCGGCACTTGGGCGAGCCGCAGTCACAGGGCGCGGGCGTCTCATCGTCATAGAGGTTGTAGTCCCAGAGCAGTTCTTCGCCGGCAGAAATATCGCGCAGGGCAAAGATCCACACCCGGTTCCTGATTTCATCGATCTCACAATTGGGATCGCAGGAATGGTTCAGGTAAGCGCCCAGCCCTTCGCCATCGATGATGGTCTTGCCGTCTTCCAAACCATAGAGGTAAGTACGGCTCGCGCCATCATAGAGCCGGTCGGCTTCCTCTGGAGTCATGCGCGGACCGGCATATTCGACAATGCGGGCACCTTTGCGAACCGGCGTGGTCGTGAACACCCCAACCGCATGAATGCGCGAGCGACGAACAACAAGAGCCATGCCACTAATTTCGCACGCCCGATAGGTTTGGAGGAAGACGAAAAGATAGGGAAAAGATTCGGGGTTCGGCTTCCGGCACTGGAATTCGCTCGCGCTATGCGCCTAGAGCGGTGGCGAGGGCGTCCGTGCCGGATAATCTGCTGCCTGCGATCGTCGGTACGATCTGGATCTGCACCAGGCGCGGCGCCGGGACCTTGTCCTTCTTCGCCAGCAGATTGACGGAGGGAATCCCGGTCCGGGCAAACGATTTCTCACAGTCTGCGGTGGAAGGACCGCGCATATTCCCCTCGAGGAACGCCAGGCCCGGGCAACGCGTGCAGCTCGAGCCGTGCGCGCACTGCGAGCAACTCGAAAGATCTCGCAGGTGAATCGAGCGGACTTCCTTCAATTGCTCGGAGTCGCGCCAGATATCGATGAACCGCTGCTGGCGGACGTTGCCGCAGGACAAGGGGAATTGCACACAGGGATAAAACTCCCCGTAGGGAGAAACGTAGCAGGCGGTGTGGCCGGCGCTGCAAGGCAACGAATCCATGCTGTCTGCATCGGGCGCCGGCGGCGGAGCGCAGAACTCATCGGCGTTGCCGACGAGAGTTTCGTCGCGGAACAGGCGGCGAAGAGCGGACTCGCCCGCGTTCAGNNGTTTTCCGTCATCAGCACATTCGCGATGACGACTTTCAGGCCTTGCGATTTGAGAAAGCGGATGGCGTGGATCGACCGCCGCAGCGAGCCGCGGACCTTGGTGATCGCGTCGTGCACTTCTGGCCGGTGCGAGTAGATGCTGACCTGAATCGACTCCACACCCAGATCGCGGATCCGCGCCGCCTGCGCTTCGCCAATCAGCACAGCATTGGTCTTGAGCTTGATGCAGAAGGTAAGGGCACGCGCGTACTCCAGGATTTCGAAGAAGTCCTTGCGCATGAAAATCTCGCCGCCGCTGAGAGTGAGAATGAAAACGCCGGCTTCGGCCATCTCCTTGAGCAGATGTTTGATTTCGACGGTGGTCATCTCGCCGTGGTCATCGTGGTCGAGGTAGCAGTGGACGCAGTTCTCGTTGCAGCGGTAGGTGAGATCCAGTTGCACGCTGAAAGGAACGCCCAGCCGCAGCGCCCGATCGCTCATTTCCTGCATCAGCACGCTCATTTTTGTCGCTCCTGAGGCGGTTGGCCCTCAACTGGCGCATCCGGCCTCGCGATCGGCTCCTCCGAGATCAGCAAAATGCCGTGCTCGGCCAAATCTTCGGCCAGCACCTCCGCGTCCCGCATGGCTTCCTCAGGCTGCACATCGAATTCAGAACAGATGCGTCGCTCGACGATCTCGTGGAGGGGCGTGGCCCCATCGGCGGCCTGCCAGAGGACGGTGGCTGTCGGGTTCAGCGTAAACAGCGTCGAACCCTGACCCGACATGACCAGCATTTCTTCGCCCAGCTTGCGAGCCGCGATGCGTGGACTGCGCGCGACATAGAGTTTCTTGTTCATCTTTTCTCGCTCAAAACCAATCGTCTAGCCGATCATCTGCCAAACGCGCGCATCCGGCGTAAAGGTGAGCCGGTAAACCGGCACGCCCTGGACGAAGTCGCACGCAGCTTGGAAGGCCCCATGAACCAACTCCTGATCCTCGGCAAAGAAAAGCATGTTTGCCAGAAGTTCGCGCCCGGCATCGGCCGCCGTCACCGGGTCGATGTGATTCTCATTATCCTTGCCCTTCGCCAGCAGGTAGAGTGCGGCCACCGGCGCCGACGTATTCTCGCCCAGCTTCGCCAGCTCCCCGGTGAAGGGCGTGCCGAATGCAACATAACCCTCGCTCTGCTCGGAAGCGTCCAGCTTGCGAATATACGAGATCTCATCGGTGAGCAGAATCGCGTCAGCGGGGGCGAGCCGAGAAATCGTCGTCTTCCCCGCTCCCGAAACACCCGCAAACAAAAACGCCTTCCCATGGCGAATGGCGCTGGCCGAGTGCAATAAAAATCCTCCCTGCCTGGCGAGCATCAGCGTATGCATGATGCGCAGAACGGCGTCGATCGAGTACGGATTCGCTGATTGCTGAATCCAGCCGCGGCGCGCGGCGGGATCCCACTCGGCGCGGAAATCGCCCCGCTCCATGAACCACCGGCCAGAGCGGTGGCTGACGCTCACATCCGCGTCTGGATTGGCGGTTGCGGGCGGCGCCAGATGCACGTCGAAATCGAATTCCGCGCCTGCTTCCGCGCTTAAGAATCCGGCATAGCGCTCCTCGAGCATTTGGAGAAAATCCACGTCGGTGGTGTGTATCCTGACGGCGGCACCGCCGATCGCAATCACCACGCTCGAACGCTCGAGCTGTGTGGCTAGCCTTGGCACGGAAGAACCGATTCCTCAGAAGCTTCGACCATGCAGTGCAGATAAACCAAGGCTCGCGCCGCGGGTAAGCAGCGCCGAACAATCTTTGCCATCAGCTTCGCGACTACACTCAACTCCGCGGCCACTGCGATGCAGTTTCCCGCGCGAATCAAGTGAGAAACCCGGCCCAGCAACTCAGTCTCGATCACCGGTCGATCGGGCGCAGGCATGGCATCGCCCTGAGTGGTCCACTGCGGACTCCCGAAACTTTCTGCCCTGGAAACAACGCGATGGGCGCACAGCCTGCCGTCCCGTCCCACCAGCACCACTTCTCCTACTTGAACTTGATCCCCGCTGACGCGTTCGACCACCAGCGTGTCCCCCGGCCAAATCGAGGGAAGCATGCTCCAACCCGTGGCTCGAAAACGAAGGCTGCCAAAGGAGCGCAGAAAGTCAGTCGCAAGGTCGCACTTCACGGCCGAGGCAATATCTGTCGGGACGCTCCGGTCCTCGCTCATGACACCTTCATGTTGCCTGTGCACGAGGATTGGGTGCCGCTGATCTTGCCGCAAGTGAGCGCCGAGGTCACGAAGACTCGTTCGTAGCGAAAGCCCGGCTTCTCGTAAGGTTTCTTCTCAATTGCCGCAGGACGCGGCCCTTCACTGGAGGAATGATTCATGGTCATAGTGATGTCCCTCGCTACGGTAATGCTTGCGACGTTTGCACCGCACATCCGTCTACGTGACTCGGACCCAGGCAACCGCTCAGGGTGGAGAAATATATGTCAGAAGTCCCCGCCAGCGTTGACGGGCTCACGGTGTTATCGATGATAATGCCACTCGTGCCTCCGGCCTCGGCCAAGGCAGCGGTTGCGATCGCGCCCACGTTCTCCCAGCCCACAAATCCATCGCCTGTAGAACCCCCCGGCGTGGTGTTCCAGGCGGGTGCGGTGCCCCCTGACGTTCC
>PMHI01000062.1 GCA_003156615.1 Acidobacteriaceae bacterium
ACGAACTCCAGGCAGACGGCTCCCGCAAGCGACGCTGTCTGATCGTTGGTTCGGTCGAACAATATCCGAACGAGGCGTCGGCTCAGAAGGCCGTGGCCGCACTTCGGGCAGACATCAACGCTGAGAATCCGCGAACCAGCTTGACCCCGATCAGTGTTCAAACGCTTATCGAGCACTACCGGGAAAAAGAGCTGGGGCCGGACTGCACCAAAACGCGGAAGACACAGGTCACTTACGTAGGCTATTTCCGAAAGTGGATTCTGCCCAGGTGGGGAAGCTATCACGTAACCGAGGTCAAAGCAGTCGCGGTGGAGCAGTGGCTTCGTTCGCTCAAGTATGCGAACGGAAGTAAAGCCAAAGCTCGAAACATCATGAGCGCGGTTTTCAATCACGCTGTCAGATGGGAATGGCTTGATGTGAATCCCATACGCATGGTGCGTCAAAGTGCCAAGCGGACCAGGATGCCCATTGTGCTTTCCATCGAGCAGATTGCGGCACTGCTTCGCATCCTGAAGGAGCCCACGCGCACGATGGTATTCCTCGCCGTGTTCACGGGCCTTCGGGTTGGGGAGTTGTTAGGCCTCAAGTGGAAGGATATCGATTTTCAGAAGATGGAAGTCCATGTCATCCGCTCAATCGTGATGCAACACATCGGGGACTGCAAGACCGAAGCCTCTCGCAAGCCGGTTCCGCTCGATTTGCGACTGTCTAAGGTTTTGTGGAGCTGGCGGCTGCATAGTCCATACCCAACCGACGAGGACTGGGTGTTCGCCAGTCCGCACAGCGGAGGAAAACTGCCGTACTGGCCGGGTTCGCTGTACAAGGCGCACCTGGAGCCAGCGGCGAAAGAAATCGGAATCGTGGGCCATTTCGGTTGGCACACATTCCGGCACTATCTACCCTTCCTGACTATGTCTTGTAAACCTGCGCGGGCCCGATTTCCAGCGTGTCTAATCGAGGCGGTATAGACATATTCTGAGCTCCTTAGTACTAGCCCGCACAGTCGGGGAAGGAGCTCACCATGAAGTGCATCATCAACAACCAAGTCGTGCTATCGCGAGCGCCGGAAGGGCCGCTCGCGTCACGAATCGGCTCGTTTGCAGAATCGGTGAGGAAGCAGGGATACAGTTTGTCATCGATTCATCGACAGGTTTTGCTCGCTGCATGTTTTAGCCGATGGCTTCAGCAGAACGGGGTTGGACTGCGCAGCCTCTGCTCAGATCAGGCGGCACGGTATCTCCGATATCGCGCTCGACACGTACGACCTTGCCGGGGGGATGCCGCTGCCTTCAAGCATCTCATCGGCTTTTTGCGCGATGAGGGCGTGATTCCCCGCGAAAAGAAATTGGCATGCCAACCGACTCCGGCTGAGCGTCGTGCCCAAGCATTTGGGCAATATTTGCTGGAAGTACGCGCACTGGCCCGCCCGACAGTCGTCAACTACGTTCCGTTCATTCGGAGTTTTCTCAAAGACAGTTTCGGTTCAGCACGAGTCACGCTCTCGCGTCTGCGTGCCAGCGATGTTGTGAGATTCGTACAGCGCCAAGCGCCACGACTGCACAGGAAGACAGCGAAGCTCATGACCACTGCATTGCGCTCCTTCCTGCAGTACACGCGATATATCGGGGAGGTCACGCTTGATCTGGCAGCCGCCGTTCCTATCGTTGCCAACTGGTCGATGACATCGATCCCCCGAGCGATTTCCGCGGACCACGTACGCCAACTCCTGGCCAGTATCGATCGTCGCACCGCAGTTGGGCGGCGAGACCATGCCATCTTGCTCATGCTAGCGCGATTGGGATTGCGTGCAGGGGAAGTGGTATCTCTCGAACTCGGTGACATTGACTGGAACCTGGGACAAGTAAATGTGCGCGGCAAAAGTGGTCAGCGCAACCGACTGCCCTTGCCCACAGAGGTCGGGAAAGCCATCGCTGCCTACCTGCGGCGAGGACGGCCCCATAGCACCAGCCGCAGTGTATTTTTACGAGCCAGAGCCCCGATTTGCGCTTTTCGCGGGGTGAGTGCCATTGACTCTATCGTCCGGCACGCGCTCCAGCGCGCCGGCATCCAGGCTACAACCTCAGGGGCTCACCAGTTTCGCCATGGATTGGCCACCGAGATGTTNNATGTTACGCCAGGGCGCGTCGCTGAGCGAGATTGGCGACTTGCTCGGCCATCGCCATTCACAGACCACTATGATCTACACCAAGGTTGACATCGAGGCATTGCGTACGCTGGCTTTGTCGTGGCCCGGAGGTGTGCGATGAACACGCTTCGACAGGCCGTTAAAGAATACCTGAGTCTGCGCCGCAGTTTGGGGTTCAAGCTGCAGGACGCAGGCAAGGGATTGATTGATTTCGTCACCTTCATGGAGCGCCACCGCACTTCCCACATCACCCAGGCATTGGCGCTCGCTTGGGCTCAACAGCCGAGAAACGTCCAACCCTCCCACTGGGCGCAACGACTGAGCTTCGTACGCGGATTCGCGCGCCATCGTAGTGCCACCGATCCACGAACCCAGATTCCTCCCCAGGGCTTGTTGCCATTTCGACCGAAACGGGCTCGGCCTTACCTGTATTCAGTCCATGAAATTCGAAGCTTACTGCGAGCTTCTCTCGACCTGCCCTGTCGCAGTGAACTCAGCAAACTGCGACCTTGGACTTACTATTGTCTATTCGGACTACTGAGTGTCTCCGGCCTACGTCTCGGCGAAGCGCGCAGTCTCGAGCTTCAGGACCTGGATCTTAACGCGGCGGTGCTGAGGATCCGGAACGCCAAGTTTGGCAAGTCTCGACTCGTGCCTTTGCACGCATCGACTTGCAAAGTACTTGCCGACTACGTCGCACGACGCAAACGTCATTGGGCGGGACGAGAAGTCTCCTCCTATCTGTTCGTTTCCAACTGGGGCAATCGTTTGGATGGCGGAGAGATTCATCGAACTTTCTATGCCTTGTCCCGGCAGATCGGTCTGCGTGGCATATCCGACCATCACGGGCCCCGTCTGCATGACATGAGACACCGATTCGCTACCAACACGCTGGTAGCGTGGTATCGGTCCAACCAAGATCCAGAATGCCTGCTGCCGATCCTGTCCGCCTACCTCGGTCATGTCCATGTCGCGGACACGCAGTGGTATTTAAACAGCTCTCCGGAGCTGATGCGAGAAGCCATGCGCCGGCTCGAGCATCGCTGGGAGGATCAGCCATGATCACCTCCATCAGCTTGGCTCCCCTATTGCAGCGTTTCTTTACCCAGCGCTTGATGCAGCAGCGTCAGGCAAGCCCACACACCATCAGTTCCTATCGCGACTGCTTCCGACAGTTCCTGAAGTTCGTTCAGCAGCGGCTTCACAAGCCGCCGTCACGCCTGAGCTTCGAGGAAATCGATGCCCCCTTGATCGTCGCTTTCTTAGATCAGCTGGAGAAGCGCCAAGGCCTAAGCGTTCGCAGTCGTAATCTGCGCCTCACGGCGATTCACTCTTTCTTTCGATACGCGGCGTATGAAGCACCAGCACATTCTGCACAGATCCAGCGTGTGCTCGCCATCCCCAGCAAGCGCTTCACCCGCACCTTGGTCCAGTTCCTCACTCGTCCCGAAGTCGATGCCATGCTGGCCGCTCCGGATCAGTTCACTTGGTCTGGTCGGCGCGATCACGCCTTTCTGCTCGTGGCGGTGCAGACGGGCCTGCGCTTATCGGAAATGACCGGGCTCAAACGCGCGGACCTCAGCGTTGGGGCCGGCGCTCACCTGCGCGTGATTGGCAAGGGCCGCAAAGAACGGTGCACACCTCTTGCCCAATCCACACTCGCCGTGTTGAAAGCCTGGCTTCGAGAACCGCAACGTGGTGAGGGCGACGTGCTCTTTCCCAGCGCTCAGGGTAAACGTCTCAGTGTCCACGGTGTGCAGTACCTGCTGACCAAGCATCGCACGACGGCATCCAAAGTCTGCCCGTCGTTGAAGGAAAAACGGGTCACCGTTCATCGCCTGAGGCACACGATGGCGATGGACCTTCTACAAGCGGGCGTGGATCGTTCCGTTATTGCATTATGGCTCGGACATGAGTCGGTGGAGACCACGCAGATTTATCTCGAAGCCACACTTGCAATGAAGGAGCGGGCTCTGCCAAAACATTACCGTCGCACGGCAGAGCGGGGCGCTACCAACCGGGAGACCAACTGCTTGGCTTCCTCAATAGTCTGTAGGGCCAGAGAAAACTATGTCGGGTGATTGATCGACTCGATTTGCGTTGAGGCCTGCAATTATTGAACGATCGCCAGACCACTCCATATCACCCGACATAGTCAGGAAGGGTAGATAGTG
>PMHI01000406.1 GCA_003156615.1 Acidobacteriaceae bacterium
GGCGCATCGCATGCGAAAAACCGCCGGTCGCGAAGTTGGAACTGGGGTTGGTTGGATTCATGGTCGACTGCGGCTGAGAGTAAATCATTTGCCACGACTGGAGCAAACCGGCTCCGGAAATGAGCTGACGTTGCAAATGCCGCCAGGATCGAATGCTGCTATGCTCCAGCAATCAGTGAATCAGGGGTGGGTTGTTAACCGTGGACTTATCTCACCGAATCCGTTATTCTCCACGCCCGCGGAGGGTGCCACCGAGATGAAATCCCGGATCACTTCACGGGTTCCCAGCCCTCTGGGAGCATATCGAATGCCAGCGTGTCACGGTAGGCGTACTGATTGCCTTCCAGTACTGTCACTGGCGTCAACATATGCCAGATGCGATCATCGTCGAAGACGTAACACTCACCCGATTCGCGCATCGTGAAGCGATCCAGTTCGTGTTTGTCATTGTCGGTTATGATGACTTCGCCACCGTCAGCGCCGCAGCGGCCCAGTAGATGCGTGGCGATGTACTTTTCTCCGTCTTTATGTAAGCCCGATGGGCTCGTATCGCACGGCCGACCCGGCGTAGCCGTGAACCTTATCAGATGGAGGTTGACCAAATACCTCGTACCCACTGCCGAGACCGGCAGGTTATGAAGGTGGTGAGCAATCATCTTGCGAACGCCCAGGGAACCAGGGATCGCCGGAGGCAGCGGAGCGTACTCTCGCTGCTGGCCGCCTAGGGTCGTGTTGTATTTTTTCAGCTGCACATACGGCGTGCTCTCCTCGCTCAACCAGACCTTTACACCACCCTCAACAATCTCGGCCCGGACACGATTTAAGGAACGATACCTGTCGCCCCCTTCATAGTACTTATCCTTTGGAATGGACCAGGCTGCGTGGGATAACTCTTCCAGCGAGCGCGCTACGTCCGTGTCAACTTTAAGCGGCTGGCGACTAAACCCGCGCTCGACAAGGTCGTTTCGCGACCGCGCATTCGTTGCCACCGGAATAAAGCTATCTTGGCCCATGGGTGCTCCTGACAAATGCTTGGTGATTGATCGGAATCTGCTTGGTTCACCTTAAGAACGCTGGCGATCATACCCCCATCTTCATGGTTCAGGATAACCTAGAGAGGTTTCATCTGAAGTGGCAGGAATCGGGATGCGATGATCAACGCGAGAGATGGGGCACGCGGCTGAAAGGCCCCACCTCGAAAGGACGCGAGAAAATGGAGCAACCCAGATCCTAAATTTGCCCCAGACGTGAGGCCACGCGCCGCAGTTCCCACCCTTTCGCAAAGAGCGCGAAAGGATGGGCTACCCGCCAGCCTCCATTTACTGCGGGTTTTATTTAATCGTACAATGCGAGTTTGGCTGGTCAAGCGGAGTGGTGAAGCGTGATTCTTCGCAAGCACCTCAAGAAGTTGCTGTCGATTTTTGGCGCAACGGTGATTCTTAGCACATTCGTTGCTAAAGATGCGCGCAAAGACAAGCTTAAGGAGCTTGTCGATTCGATTGATACGGCTGAGAACGCCTACATCATGAGAGGGGAAAATCGCAGAAACTTTAGTGAGATCAAACGGTTCGAGGCCGAATTTGAAGAGTTCAGGGAAAATCCAACAAAACCGAAGGTGGCAATGAGCGGCGGCTTTGGCGGCGGTAGTAGCGGCAGCTATAGTTTGGCCGATCCGGGCGAGATAGACTGGGAAACACTTGTCTCCACATCCACCGATCGTGCGGACAACGACGAATTGCTGGACAACATCAGCCGATTGGAAAAAAAGCTAGATGACAGTTCAGGTTCTCACNNCGATATGGAACTTGCGGCGATCAATGATAACAACGACAAACTTAAGAAGGAATTAGAGCATCTTGTGGACGTGGCTCGTGGCTTTGAAGGTATAAAGACTCAAGTTACACGACCGGCCCGGTACGTTGAATCGGAGAGAATAAATTCGGCAATTTACGATCTTCCGGAGAAAATGGACAGTATTTTTACGGGCACGGTTAAATTAAGCAAAAGAATACTCGATGACGCCGAGCGAGGACGAAAGTCTGACGAACACAGATTCATCCTCTGGACTCGAGGATACTACTTCCTCTACGTTGTTGGTTGGATAACTGGCGTAATCGGNNGGCAGGGAGATTTTATTGTCCTTGGCGAGAATAGGACCGGCAGTCTCCGCAACGGCCAACCTGAAAGGCTCGACGCGGGGCATCCTTTGCATGTCGCAGCCGAGGGGCACGAATTGCGGAATATTATCAAAGGTCGTTGTGACGATGAAACTTCCTATCGAAGTAAGGTAGTCGGCCGTTCGTCTCTTCATTATGTGGTTAGTATCTCCGTGGCGGGCCGTCACCCAATTAACTATAAGATATGTTGAGTTCTGACAGGCGTAGAAGGTTGGATGGGAGAGTGCCGAGAACGCGCTCCAGCGTTTCGCGAGTTCGGTCTCCCCAGCACCCAGCTTCTTTGCGAGATCTTCACACTTCTTGTGCCGCGGCCTCCAACTCCCCTCGTTTTTGCCTTCAAACCAAGACCTGATTGAATTACGGATACTTTGATCATCAAAGCGAAAAGTAAACAGAAGATCCTTCGCCTCCATAAATGATCTGACGAGCACATCCCAACTATCGCCCGTAGCCGGAGTTAGGAGGCACCTCATTCCAGACAGAAGGGAAAGAGAACGAAACGCGACAAGGAAGCACGCACTCTCTTGAGACTTGGGATCAACATCCATTTGCCGGCCTCCTACCCGGTAGAATTCTTTTGCCAATTCCTTGAGGACGGCAGGGGCCTCTGTCAACAGTTCGTCTAGCGTCATCTGTAGTCAACCTTCCCAAATTAAATAGTACCGCGTTAGTTCGTTTTCGAGGGATCGTTGCCGTTAATGAGAAG
>PMHI01000707.1:0-321 GCA_003156615.1 Acidobacteriaceae bacterium
TGCGCGGCCATCGTGGAATACCGAGGATCGTAGTGCGAACGAAGGAGCAGCACCCACTCCGGGCCTCGCACAGATTACGCCGGAGGAGCTCATTCTGATTGAAACCTACCTGCACCGGCGATGGGAGCTCGACAACTACGTTCGCACGAATACTGCGATTCAAATCGCGGGCAGGATTACAGCCAAGACCGGGCTGCAGCCTCAGCCCAACCAGCACGTCGACGACTTCCTGCAGGAGGCGGCGAGAAAGATCCGCGATAGCGGTCAATTCCGCTAACGGCCGGAGCTCATCCCGCCAGGCCGATTGACACTACTTCGCGA
>PMHI01000707.1:363-5862 GCA_003156615.1 Acidobacteriaceae bacterium
TCGGCGAGCAGCTTGAAGTTCAAGCCTTCCTTGGCGCAGAAGCTCTTGTGCGAGTCCACGTCGTCCACACTGACGCCCACGATCACGGTGTTCTTCGCCGTGTATTTATCGATATCGCGCTGGAAGTTGTGTGCTTCGATCGTGCAGCCTTGCGTGAAGTCCTTGGGATAGAAATAGAGCACCACCCACTTGCCCTTGAACTGATCGAGCGACACTTGCGCCCCTTCCTGGCTGGGCAGGCTGAAAGCCGGAGCTTGCGTACCTGCGGTTGGGGGCTGAGGCTGATCCGCAGCAACGGCGGAAAGCACAGCCAAGGTCAGAGTCAGAAAAAGTACCGAGTAAGTCTTCATAAAACGCTCCTTCAGAACTTTAGGCATTTCCCAGGGTTAAGGATAAACGATAACCACAGGGCTTTGGCAAGCTGCTGTACTCGATTTGAATTGGCGCGGAAACACGCTTATGTTAACAAATGAGGAAGGTCTCTGCGGGTGACTTCGATGCGCAAGCTTGGGTGGCGACCCTTCTGCCGTTTCCTGACAATAGTCGCGGCAACCGTGGCCGCAATATCTGCAGCGTATGCTGCGCCTCAGGAGAATCCAGCCGGCGATTCAGGCGCGCACAGCGTCTGCTCAAATCTAGGCGAATATATCTTCGTCGGCGGGACCGGTGGTTTTGATGCGCTCCGTTACGGCGATCTGTTCGAAGAACTTCTCAAAACCGGTCACGTGGGACTCTACCAACACGCAAATGCGATAAGCGCAGCTGAAAATCCACCCGGCCTCCTTAAGGCGATAGAGACGATGTTTACCGGGACCGGCCCCGGCGAGGCTGAACTGGGGCAGGTGGGCTGGAATTATTTCACCCTTCCTCCTAGCTACGGGTACTATCGGAGTCTGTATATACAAAACGGTCTCCATCCTTCCGAAGCCAATGTGAACACACCTTCCGATTCGGCTCGTCGGGGGCAATTGGAAGAGGACCTAAAGCAGTGGAGAGAGTACGTGGACGCGGCCAGAACCGCGGGGATTGACTCTGTGGCTCCGGTAGTAGCCCCAAATGATCCGGACGAACCGAAACTAGGGGAGAACGTCTTTGCGACCAACCCGTTCTATGCTCTGGAGCGGGGCGAGGCGTTGTACGGCAAAGCAATCGCGTTCGACGTTCCCCCAAACTTCTTTCTGACTGGCGGGAGCGGTCCGGGCTATGAGAAATTTATCGTGCAGGCCATCCAGTGGGGGAATGCCCACGGCCTGCGAACCACAATGTTGCTTTCTCCTTACCCCTGGCCTACGAATTCGGCGGGCCAGCTTGAGACTTTCCGTCAGTTCACCGGCAATACTTTTAGTCAGGACACCCAGGATTTTGTAAGCCGTTTGAAGGAGGAACATGCCATTCCCTCCGAATGGGCGGTGGATAATTACGAAGACACATATCCACATGACGCACCCGCGATGGTGCCCGAAACGGTTCGAAACACCACTACCGAGGTTGGTCTTTGGTTGGCCAGGAATGCGCCGGTCTATGCACGCGGGGAAAATCCTGAAGAGGGCATAATATGTTTCCCACCACTGCCGGTCACGGAAGCTGGAAATTTACAGTGACCTGCTTCTGACGTCGGTCGTGAACCGCTGTCGATAGTTGCAGGCACAAATGTTCAGGTAACGCACTACTCCTTTTGCATCTGATCCAGCGCCGCCAGCACCTCTTCGCTATGCCGGGCGGGGTTCACGCTGGTGTATGCTTTGGCGACTTTGCCGGCGGGGTCGATAAGGAAGGTATGCCGCGAGGCAAACTTCACCACTCCAAGGTTCGTAAGCGAACCGTAGGTGTTGCTCACCTTGCCATCGCGGTCGGCTAGTAGCTTGAAGTTCAGTCCTTCCTTAGCGCAGAACTTCTTGTGCGAGTCCACGCTATCCACGCTCACGCCCAGAACCACCGCCTGCCGCTTGGCGTATTTGGACTGATCAACCTGGAAGTTGTGCGCTTCCCGCGTGCAACCGGGAGTCTGGTCCTTGGGGTAAAAGTAGAGGACCACCCAACTGCCGCGGTAATCCTGCAAGCTGACGGTAGTACCTTCTTGCGACGCCAAGGTAAAACTGGGTGCGGTGCTGCCCTGGGCGGGAACGGCGCGCGAACCCGACAAGAGGCGTGGAACAAGAAAGATGATAATCACAACCACAACTACCAGCAGTGTGATTCGCAAGAACATGAGTCAGTACCTTCAGAAAAGCAACCGCACACAATCTACTCAGAAAGAGCGGCTCTAACACATAGCATTGTAAACACTTGAGTTGGAAAACGTTTGGCATGGCCTTACGTCCAGCAAGATTTCGCATAATTGAATATCATGGAGCATTCGGCCTTATCCGACGGAGACATTAGACGTGGCTCAGACAGAAACTGACGGTCAAGAGGTATTGGAAACCCGCGAGTGGGTGGATTCGCTGGAGTATGTACTATCCAAGGGCGGTGGTCCCGTCCGCGCGGGGCGACTGCTGCAGCAGTTGGCGCTGCACGCGCGGCGTGCCGCCGGAGTGAACCTTCCTTTTTCAGCGACCACCCCTTATCAAAATACGATTGCAGCGCCTCAACAAGCACCGTTCCCTGGAAGCCAGGAAATGGAGCGCCGCATCAAGAGCCTGGTGCGTTGGAACGCTCTGGCCATGGTGGTGCGGGCCAACAAGATTCAGGAAGGCATCGGCGGGCACATTTCCACATTCGCTTCGGCGGCGACCTTGTACGAAGTCGCTTTCAACCATTTCTTTCAAGCCCAAACCGAGAGCGGAGACCGCGACTTCGTCTACTTTCAAGGCCACGCCGCGCCCGGCATTTATGCTCGCGCCTACCTTGAGGGCCGTATCCCGAAAGAGAAACTGGAAAACTTTCGCCGCGAACTGAAGCCGGGTGGCGGGCTGAGTTCATATCCTCACCCGTGGCTGATGCCGAATTTCTGGGAGTTCCCCACGGTCTCGATGGGCCTCGGCCCCATACAGGCGATCTATCACGCCCGTTTCATCCGGTATCTGGAAAATCGCGGGCTGAAACAATCCACCGGTGGCAAAGTGTGGGCGTTCATGGGCGACGGTGAAATGGACGAACCGGAGTCGCTCGGATCGATCACGCTGGCGTCGCGGGAGAATCTGGACAACTTGATTTTCGTGGTGAANNTGGTGAACTGCAACCTGCAGCGTCTCGACGGTCCGGTACGCGGCAACGGGAAAATCATTCAGGAACTAGAAGCCATCTTCCGCGGCGCGGGATGGAACGTCATCAAATGCATCTGGGGCTCGGATTGGGACAGCCTGATTCGCAGCGACCGCGACGGCTTGCTGGTGAAGCGTCTGGGAGAAATCAGCGACGGCCAATATCAGAAGTATTTTGTTGAGAGCGGAGCCTACTTCCGCCAGAACTTGTTCGGTACGGACCCGCGTCTGCTGAAAATGGTGGAGCATCTTTCTGACGAGCAACTGGCGCGCATGCGGCTGGGCGGGCACGATCCCATCAAGGTTCATGCCGCGTACCGGGCCGCGGTCGACCACAAAGGCTCTCCCACAATCATCCTGGCCAAAACCATCAAGGGCTACGGCCTGGGCGAAGCTGGCGAAGGCAAGAACATTACGCACCAGCAGAAGAAGCTGAATGAAGATGAGCTGGAGATGTTCCGTTCGCGTTTCGGAATTCCCATTCCAGACGACGAACTGCACAATGCGCCCTTCTACCGGCCCTCTGACGACAGCGCCGAAATCAAGTACATGCAGGCGCGGCGGCAACAATTGGGTGGCTACATGCCACAACGCAAAGTGCTTGCCGCGCCTCTGAAGCCGGTTCCCGAGTCCTACTTTGAAGAGTTCTACAAAGGCACNNCTTCTGCGCGACCCGGAACTGGGCAAACTGATCGTCCCCATCATTCCCGACGAAGCCCGCACCTTTGGCATGGAGGCGTTGTTCCGCCAGATCGGCATTTACTCCAGCGCCGGACAACTTTACGAGCCCGTCGATATGGACACGCTGCTTTACTACAAGGAAGCGAAGGACGGACAGATTCTCGAGGAAGGCATCACCGAAGCCGGGTCGATGTGCTCTTTCATCGCGGCGGGCACAGCCTATGCCAACCATGGCATCAACACCATCCCTTTCTTCATTTATTACTCCATGTTTGGTTTCCAGCGCATCGGCGATCTTATCTGGGCTGCGGCGGATATGCGCTGCCGTGGATTCCTCGTCGGCGGCACTGCTGGACGAACCACTCTGGCTGGCGAAGGCCTGCAGCATCAGGACGGCCACAGCCACGTGCTCGCGCTGCCGGTACCGAACTTGCTGGCCTACGATCCGGCATTCGCGTATGAGATTGCGATCATTATTCAAGATGGCATCAAGCGCATGTACGTGGACCAGGAATCGATTTTCTACTACCTCACGGTGACCAACGAGCCGCTGCCCATGCCGGAGATGCCGAAAGGCGAGCACGTGCGCGAAGGCGTGTTGCGGGGACTGTACCGCTTCAAGGCATCGGACGCGCCGGAGGCAAAGCAGCGCGTGCAATTGCTCGGCAGCGGAACCATCATGTACGAAGTGTTGAAAGCGCAGACGATGCTCAAAGAGAAATACGGCGTAGCCGCGGACGTGTGGAGCGTAACCAGCTATAAAGAACTCTATCGCGACGCCAACGACTGTGAACGCTGGAATATGCTGCATCCCGGCGAATCGCCGAGGATTCCCTTCATTACCCAGACGCTGAAGGATGCGCCGGGACCGTTCGTGGCCGCGTCCGATTATATGAAGGTGCTGCCGGAAGCGCTGGCGAAGTGGGTGTCGGGGCAACTGGTCGCGCTCGGAACCGACGGCTTTGGCCGCAGTGAGAACCGGGCGGCGTTGCGCGACTTTTTCGAAGTGGATGCGAAGCACATTGTGCTGGCCACGCTGGGAGCTCTGGCGCGGGAAAAGAAGCTGAGCCTCGACGTGGTGAAGCAGGCGATCCGGGATCTCGGGATTGATGCGGAGAAAGTAAACCCAGCCACCAGTTAGCCGCTGAACCGCGAGCATCTCGCGAATCGATAAGGAATGGAATCAGTGATCGAATTCAAATTGCCCGCACTCGGTGAAAACATTGAACAGGGCGACCTGGTGCGCCTCATGATTGCGCCCGGCGCAACGGTGAGCGAGGGCCAAGCGGTAATGGAACTCGAAACCGATAAAGCGGTGGTGGAAGTACCTTCGTCGGTGAGCGGAACGATCAATCAGATTTTGGTCAAAGAAGGCGACAAGATAAAAGTCGGTCAGGTGATTTTTACCGCGGAGGGTAATGGAACCCCTGCGGCGGAAGCGAAAGAAACTCCGCGTCGAAAAGAACCAGCGAAATTGGTCGAGAAGGCCCAGCCGGTGCAATCGGCCGGGGCTTCTTCCGGTACAACCGCGGCGGCTGTGAGGCCGCAGCCGGCACGTCCATCGCAATCAGAATCGCAGCCAGCGCTCGAACGAACCCGCTCGACCGACGGGCCG
>PMHI01000357.1:0-13429 GCA_003156615.1 Acidobacteriaceae bacterium
AGCGGCGTGCATCGCGTGCAGCGCGTTCCCGCCACCGAGCAGCAGGGACGTGTCCACACCTCCGCCGTCACGGTCGCCGTGCTGCCCGAAGCAGAAGACGTGGACGTCAAGATCGAAGCCAAGGATCTACGAATCGACACCTTCTGCTCCTCCGGTCCGGGCGGGCAGTCGGTGAATACGACCTACTCCGCCGTCCGCATCACGCACATTCCGACGAACACGGTCGTGAGCTGCCAAGACGAGAAATCGCAGATTAAGAACCGCGAGAAAGGCATGCGCGTACTGCGTTCCCGCCTCTACGAAATCGAAATGGAAAAGCAGCAACAGGCGCTGGCCAAGGAGCGTAAAGCGATGGTCGGTTCCGGCGACCGTAGCGAGAAGATCCGCACCTACANNTTCCCGCAAAACCGCGTCACCGACCACCGCATCGGTTTCACCCTCCACCAGCTCGAAGCCGTCATGGACGGCAAGCTGCAGCCGCTGATCGAAGCGCTCACCACTCACTATCAGGCCGAGAAACTTAAGCAGGAAGCGGCCAGCGCGGTTTAGAAGCGTCACGTGGGCGCTCTTGCCCGCGAAGCGGAAGAGATTATGTCGGAACTAGACAAGACAGTCGCATCAGTTCTCACCGACCGCTACACTGCGAACGCAGCCAGAGTACGCGAGCTGGCCGTGCCTCTGACCGAAACCCAGTTCTGGCAAAAGCCGTTCTTCTTCGGCAATAGTTTCGGCCACCTGGTTCTGCACCTGACCGGCAACTTGAACTACTACATCGGCGCGCAGATCGCCATGACAGGCTACGTCCGCGACCGCCCGGGCGAATTCAATGACCCGAACCCGCCGACGAAAGATGAGGCTCTTAAACGCTTCGACGACGCCGTGGACATGGTTCTCGAAACCATCCGCTCGCACTCTTCCGAGGATTGGTCGACCGGATACTCAGGCGCCGGCACCGATGCCAAGAACCGCCTTGCAATGGTGACGCAGTGCGCGGCCCATATGCAGCACCACATCGGCCAGATGATCTATCTTGGTTACGAGTGGCAGAGACAGGCCAAGAACGGATCGAGATGAAATCCACGTTTCTTCTCCTCCTTGTTCTCGGTGGGGAAATGGTTTTGTGCAGCTAAAACAAACCCTGGCCTCCGCCGTCACCCGTCTCAGTGCCGAAAACGTCCCTTCCCCGCGAATGAACGCCGAATTGCTACTCATGTTTACTCTGGACTGTGACCGCGCCTGCCTCTATGCGCATCCCGAGCGCGAACTCACGGGCGATGAGAAAGATCGTTACGACGCCGCGCTGGCCGAGCGGGCCCGGGGCGTTCCCGCACAGTACATTACTGGCCACCAGGAGTTCTGGGGCATGGATCTCATCGTCGCGCCTGCCGTGCTCATCCCGCGACCTGAAACCGAGCATGTGATCGAAACCGTGTTGGAACTCGCCACGATACCAGCCGCGGAGGGGCGCAAGAATGCAGCAGACCGCATCGTCGACGTCGGCACCGGCTCCGGCTGCATCGCCCTGGCTCTGGCCAAAGAATTACGGCAAGCCGAGATCCACGCCACCGACATTTCCCCCGCCGCGCTCGAAGTCGCGCGCGCCAACGCAGCCCGCCATCAACTCGAAAGCCACATTCAATTTCGCGAAGCCGACCTGCTCGCCGGTTTTGAGAACAACTCTTTCGATTTCATCGTCTCCAATCCGCCCTACGTCGGCGAATCGGAAGTAGATGAGGTCCAGCTCGAAGTCCGCAAGTTCGAGCCGCGCAATGCCGTCTTTGCCGGACCCACGGGAGTTGAGGTGATCGCGCGTCTGATTCCGCAGGCCTATGCTGCACTCAGCCCCGGTGGCTGGCTGGTCATGGAAATCAGCGGAACCATTGCCGAAGAGGTAAGACGACTGCTGCGAGATTGGAACGACGTATCGATCCGGCCTGATCTGCAATCGATACCGCGCGTGGCGCAAGCGCGGAAATAGCCTCGCGCGCTATCGCGGCGTGCTTGCCGGCAGTATTTCTTCCACGTCCACAATGCTCGTAGGATACTCGCCGGTGTAGCAAGCCGAGCAATAGGACATTTTCTGCCCTTCGCCGCAAGCCTTCTTGAGTCCTGCCAGCGAAAGATAGGCAAGCGAGTCGGCACGAATGTAGTCGCGAATCTCGTCCACCGATTTGTTGGCGGCAATCAGCTGATTTTTCGAAGGCGTATCCACACCGTAATAGCACGGCGAAATCGTGGGCGGGCACGAGATGCGCATGTGCACTTCCTTGGCTCCACTGCTGCGAATCATGCGCACGATCTTGCGGCTGGTGGTGCCGCGTACTATCGAATCGTCAATCAGTACCACGCGCTTGCCTTCCAGAAGCGACCGCACGGGATTCAACTTCAGCTTCACCCCGAAGTCGCGCACGCTCTGGCTGGGCTCGATAAACGTGCGGCCCACGTAGTGATTGCGGATCAGGCCAAAGCGGAATGGAATGCCGCTCTCGGCCGCATAGCCCACCGCAGCAGTCACGCCCGAATCGGGCACCGGGACCACAAGATCGGCCTCCACCGGCGCTTCCCGCGCCAACTGTCGTCCCAACTCTTCGCGGCTGGTCTGTACGGCGCGGCCGAACACCATGCTGTCGGGCCGCGAAAAGTACACATGCTCGAAAATGCAACTCGACTGGGGCGCACCCGTCGAGTAAAAGCGTGAGCTGACGCCTTCCGGCCCAACTACGATCAACTCGCCGGGTTTCACGTCTCGCAAGTAAGTGGCGCCGATCAGATCGAAGGCGCAGGTCTCCGAGGCGAAGACGATGGTGTCGCGCTTCTGCCCTTCCAGCGCCGGAAGGCGTCCCATGGCCAGCGGCCGGAAGCCGCGGGGATCGCGCGCAGCGATGATCCGGTCGGGACTCATCAGCACCAGTGAAAACGCGCCTTCCACGCTCCGCAGCGCGTCCGCGATCGCCTCGGGCAGCGTGTGCTCCCGCGAAAGCGCGATCAGGTGAACGATCACTTCGGTATCGCTGTTCGTCTGGAAAATCGATCCCTGACGCTCCAGACGCCTGCGAACCTCCGCCGCATTTACGAGATTTCCGTTATGCGCCACGGCAATCGAACCCTTATTCGACTGCACCAGAATCGGTTGCGCATTCAGGAGCGCCGAATCGCCTGCGGTCGAGTAGCGCGTATGCCCGATGGCCAAAGTGCCGCGTATTTTCGAGAGCACTTCTTCAGTGAATATATCGGCGACCAACCCCATCGCTTTGTGCACTCGCGAAGTCAGGCCATCGGAAGTGACAATCCCCGCCGACTCCTGCCCGCGATGCTGGAGAGCGTGCAGCCCGAGGTAAGCGAGTTTCTCCGCCTCAGGATGGGCAAAGATTGCCACCACACCGCACTCGTCGTGGAATTTGTCGGAAATCAGCATCTAGCAATTAGCTTCCTCGGCTTCTGGCGCCCGCCGCAGGTGGATCAATTCCTTCGTATTGGGGTAGTAAACGGCGGCAAGCCAGCCATCCACCCAATCCCAGGTTTGCCGTTTTACTCGGTTGAACAGTCCGTCATTGTCGTTCCATCTAGTCCGCCGCCACCAAATCCGGATCCGTCCGCAAAGTCGATTCCAACGCAAATTCGTAAGCAGAGTTCAACTCCGAAACTATCTCGGATACAAACCCACGCCCATCCAGCGTGATTTCGAGCCGCTCCGGAATTGTTTCCCCAATCACGTCCGCTTCGATTCCGTGTTTTTCGGCTATCTGTTGGATTCGCGCAACGTTCGCCGGGTCGCAGGAGAGCACGATGCGGCTCGCATCTTCTCCAAATAACACGAACTCCGCCGGAAGTCCGTTCGACGCCAGATTCACTCGAGCGCCCATGCCCTTCGCAAATGTTTTCTCGGCCAGCGCCACCGCCAANNCCCCACAGCGCTCCCAGAATTTCTTTGGCGTATTCCGACGAACCGAACTCACTCTCTACATCGGTGATATCGGCTGCTTCGCCCGCGCGCAATAGCACGATGGTGCGTCCCGCCGCAGTGAAATGCATCTTCGCGGTTTTGCGCACATCTTCGAGAATCCCCACCACCCCCAGGACGGGTGTGGGATAAATGCCCTCGCCCAGCGTCTCGTTGTAGAAGCTGACGTTGCCGCCGGTGATGGGAATCTCAAGCTCCTCGCAGGCTTTGGTGATGCCATCGATGGTTTGCGAGAACTGCCACATGATGTGCGGCTTCTGGGGATTTCCGAAGTTGAGGCAATTGGTTGCGCCGACGGGAGTTGCGCCCGAGCACGCAACCTTGCGCGCGGCCTCGGCCACCGCGTGCATGGCGCCCAGCCGCGGATCGAGATAACACCAGCGGCTATTGCCATCGAGCGCCATCGCCAAGCCGCGCTGCGCTTCGCCAGGGTCTGGATTCTTGATGCGAATGACACCGGCGTCGCCCGCTCCCGGAGCCTCGACCGTGTTGGTCTGCACCATGTGATCGTATTGCTGCCAGACCCACCGCTTGCCGCAAATGTTCGGGCTGGCAAGAAGCCGCTTCAAATTCTGCGTGGAGTCATCGGTTGCACCGAGCCCGGCGGCATTGAGTTGGATCTGCTTCGGCATCTCGCGCGGCACCGGAGGTTCCCAGCGCGCCAGCGGACGTTTGTACACCGGCGCGTCATCGGTGAGCGCCTGATTCGGAATCTCGGCGACCACTTCGCCGTGATGCAGCACGCGCAATTTGTTGTCGGTCGTAACCTTGCCGACCTCGACCGCATCGAGTCCCCATTTTTCAAAAACGGGGAAAACTTCTTGCTCGCGGCCTTTCTGCGCCACCAGCAGCATGCGCTCCTGCGACTCGCTCAGCATGATTTCGTAGGGAGTCATGCCGGTTTCGCGTTGCGGCACGCGATCAAGCTCGATCTCGATGCCGACGCCACCGCGCGCGCCCATTTCGCAGGTCGAGCAAGTCAGTCCCGCCGCGCCCATATCTTGAATGCCGACAATCGCCCCGGTCTGCATGGCTTCGAGGCAGGCTTCGAGCAGCAACTTTTCGAGGAACGGATCGCCGACCTGCACGTTGGGCCGCTTCGCCTCCGACGCTTCACTAAATTCTTCGCTGGCCATCGTGGCGCCGTGGATGCCGTCGCGCCCGGTCTTGGCGCCCACGTAGATTACCGGGTTGCCTTCGCCGGCGGCGCGCGCGTAGAAGATTTCGTCTTTGCGCACCAGGCCCATGGCGAATGCATTTACCAGCGGATTGCCGGAGTAGCACGGCTCGAACTTCGTTTCGCCACCCAGGTTGGGTACGCCGAAACAGTTGCCGTAAGAAGCAACGCCGCTGACTACGCCTTCGAGGATGGAGTGGTTCTTGTGAATCTCAGCCTGTGTGGGATTTGCTGGCGTATAAATTATCTGTGGGGACAGGGCACTCGTGCCCGCTTGCCCTTCACCGCCCGCGTCCGCGGGCAGAACTGCCCGCTCCCCACGAGCCGCGATCCGGCCAAAGCGCAGGGAATCCATGACCGCGACCGGTCTCGCGCCCATGGTGAAGATATCGCGCAGGATTCCGCCCACGCCGGTGGTTGCGCCTTGAAACGGTTCGATGAAGGACGGGTGATTGTGCGACTCGATCTTGAAGGCGCAGGCCCAGCCGTCGCCGATGTCGATGATCCCGGCATTCTCGCCCGGCCCTTGCAGCACGCGCTTGCTGCGCGTGGGCAGCCGCTTCAGATGTACGCGTGACGATTTGTAGGAACAGTGCTCGCTCCACATCACGCTGAAGATGCCGAGTTCGGTGAGCGTGGGCTCGCGCTGCCCGAGGAGCTGCTTGATCTTTTCGTACTCGTCAAGCGTGAGGCCGTGCTGCCGCAGGGTCTCCGGAGGGAAGGCAGGAGTCATGGGGAAGTTCTATTGTCGCATTTAGTAGGGCGGCTGGGTAGGTCGAATCACCGTGCACGTGGTTTTCAATCATGAAGTCCTTTTCCGGTAAGATGCCAGCCAGATGAAATCCATCATCGTAGGAACGGCGGGACACATCGACCACGGCAAGACGGCGCTGGTGAAGGCGCTGACCGGGATCGACGCTGACCGGCTTGAGGAAGAGAAGCGGCGGGGCATCACCATTGACCTTGGCTTCGCCCACATGGATCTGCTTGCGCCGAACGGAGAGACGCTGCGGCTGGGCTTTGTCGATGTTCCNNCTGGTGCTGCTGGTGATTGCCGCGGATGAAGCAATCAAACCGCAGACGCGGGAGCACTTTGACATCCTGCAACTTCTTGGGGGGCAGCGCGGAATCGCGGTACTCACCAAATCCGATGCGGTGGATGCGGAGACTCTCGAGGTCGTGCGACTGGAAGTGGAAGAGTTTGTGCGCGGGACATTCCTGGATAACCCAAAATCGATCATCGCCGTGAGTTCCCTGACAGGCGCGGGATTGCAAGAACTGAAGCGCGCGATGGTTATGGCCGCGGCCGAGGTCGAGCCGCGCGATTCGCATGCGATCGCCCGATTGCCCATCGACCGCGTTTTCACCATGAAGGGTTTCGGGACAGTGGTGACGGGAACGCTGGTGGCCGGGACGATTGGTCGCGAGGACGAGATGGAAGTCTTCCCGACCGGGCAGCGCGTGCGCGTGCGCGGCGTGCAGGTGCACGGAGAAGCCGCAGAGGCCGCTGTCGCCGGTCAGAGGACCGCGTTGAACCTTGCGGGGCCGAGCACAGGGGACCTGTCGCGAGGCATGACACTGATTCCTCCGGCGAATTTCGCGGCTACGCGGCAGGCGGACGTGCGTTTACGCTTGTTGTCCTCGGCGCAGCATCCACTGAAAGACCGTGCGCGGGTGCATTTTCATTCGTACACGATGGAGAAGACTGCGGAAGTTGTGTTGTACGAGCCGAAGCAATCGGATCCCACCTTTGCAAAGAAGGCAAAGGTGGGGCACCCAGGAAGCGTCGGGCAGCTAAAACTGTTGCCTGGGCAAGGAGCGTTTGCGCGGCTGAAGCTGCCGGAAGCGGCCCTGCTTCTGCCGGGAGACCGGTTTATCATCCGGCAATTTTCGCCGGTGGTGACGATTGGTGGCGGAGTTGTGTTGGACGCTGCGCCCATGCCGCGGAGGCCGGAACACGCCGACCTCCTGCAAGTCCTGGCCGGCGGCGATCGAGAAGCCATCGTGCGAGCCCGGATCGCCCGCAGGCATCATGAAGGAATCTCTATGTCCCGACTGGTTGCCGAGACCGGTTGGACGAAGAACGTGATCGAATCGCAACTGGCTCAGGCGGTGAAAGCGGGCAGGGTGGTGCGGGCTGGTGAACTATTTTTGGATTCATCCGCGTTAGAAGCGCTGAAAGCGCACATCGTGAGCACTGCCGCCGATTTCCATAAAAACAATCCTCTGGTGGGTGGAATCAGCAAGGAAGAGTTGCGGGCGCGGGTGGACGCAACCCCGGAAGTGTTCGAGACCGCTGCCGCCATGCTGGTCGGGGACAAGAAGCTCGAACTGGTTGGAGACCTGGTGCGGCTGCCGGGGCATGGAGTGGCGATGAAGGATGAAGAGGCCGAATCGAAGAAGAAGATCGAGGACGCGTTTGCCTCGGCGGGACTGAAGGTGCCTGCGCTCCAGGAAGTGATTGCCGGGTTGAAGGTGGACAAGGTGCGGGCCCACAAGATTGTCACGCTGCTGCTGCGCGACAAGGTGCTGATCAAGGTTGCCGATGAATTGGTTTTTCATGGCAGCGCACTGGAACAGTTGCGGCGGCAGATGACTTCCTACAAGGCGAAGTCATCCAGAATTGACGTTGCGAAATTCAAGGAGCTGACCGGAGTGACCCGCAAGTATGCGATCCCTCTGCTGGAATATCTGGATCGCGAGCGAGTAACGCGGCGCGTGGGGGATGAGAGGGCAATTTTGTAATTGGGTAATTGTGTCATTGCCAAACCCAACCTGAATCACGAATTACCGCATTCTCTACATCTTTTCTTCCTGGAACTCCAATTCCAGGCCCAATGGATCGGTCAAGCGGTTGGTGAGGTTGGCGAGGCCGGCCAGCATGTGGATATCGACGATCTCGGGATCGGAGAAATGCTTCTTCAGTTCGGCGAAGTCCGTTTCCGTGATTTCGTGCGGGGCACGCGTCAGCTTTTCGCTGTAAGTCAGCGCTGCCCGCTCTTTCTCATTGTAACGAGAGAAATTCCCCGCCCTAAGCGACGCCCAATCTTCGGCTGTGAGGCCGACGCGCTTCGACGATGCGACATGGTGCTGCGCGCAGTAGTGACATCCATTGATCAAGGAGACGAGGAGGTAAATGAGTTCGTACAACTTGCGGTCGAGGGACCGTCCCACGCTGGCATAGAAGCTTAGAAAATTCTTAAGCATCTCGGGGCGATGGGCGAGGGCTTTCTGTACGTTGGCGGGCTTGCCGCGAAGCGTGGTGTCGTAAATCTCGCGCACTGCGGGAGGCGCAGATTCCGGGGCGATCAAGGTGATGCGTGCCATGGAGTTCTCCGAAGGAGTGAGTAGATCTCCCTCATGATAGATGAATCGCGGATTCGACGCGACGGGTGCACACATGTCCGGCTTGCCCAGTCACTGCAGGAAAACTTCGAGCGTGCCGATCTAGCTGTAGAGAGCTCGCCCAATGAAAACGACTGCGTCGGTCACGATTCTGTTTTGCTCGCGGCGGTTGCTCGCGGCCGCGGGTCCGCCGGAGCGAAGGTTGGGTGTGTGTAGGCGGCCAATCGACGTTGATCAGCCAGTGAAGGAAAAGGACGTTCCCGGATACACTTAGGCTGCCAGTTCTTCAACCTGCGATGCTTTCCACTCGTTTTGCTACGATTGATATGTGGAGTTGCCGCGGACTCTGATGGGCAAACTGGCGGAGTCGGAGCGCGAGTTCGGGGCCTGTCAAGTTCAGTTCTGACTTAGTGCAGGAAGTGAACCGACTGCGGCAGTTGCTTGGAGGAATGCAAAATGAAGTCTGCTGTCTTGATAGCTTTGCTTTGTGCAACGATTTTATCCGCTCCGGCGCAGGATGCATCAGAGTCCGCCACCAAGTCGAGAATTGTGGCACTGGAGGGCGCGTGGAACCAGGCGTACAAGTCGGGAGACACGAAGGCGCTGGATGCGATCCTCGACGACGCCATCGTGCTGGTAAACGATGACGGGTCGGTGCAAACCAAGGCGGATTTCTTGACCAGCGTGAAGTCATCTGGCTCGCAAGCCGCTTCCCAGGAGCAACAGGTCGCGCCGGAATCCATGTCGGTGCACGTGTTTGGCAATACGGCGATTGCCACTGGAATATTCCAAGCGAAGGGAGCTGGAGGGGGAAAGTCTTACGTGCGGCGCGAGCGATTTATCGATACGTGGGTGTTCAGAAACGGGCGTTGGGTTTGCGTGGCCACCGACGCTACGCCGATCCTGCATGGAAATCCTTGAGGGCATCGCAAGTCATGGGAGCTGGGGTCAGGATTATCGGCGCTGGGCTGGCCGGATCGGAGGCGGCGTGGCAGTGTGCGCGGCGGGGTGTCGAGGTAGAGTTGTTTGAGATGCGGCCGGCGCGCTCGACGCCGGCACACCAGACGGCGGACTTTGCAGAGCTGGTGTGCTCGAATTCGCTGAAGTCAGATAGCGAGAATACGGCTCCGTGGTTGTTGAAGGAAGAAATGAGGCGTGCGGGATCGTTGCTGCTGCAAGTGGCGCGGCAGTGTGCCGTTCCAGCGGGGCATGCGCTGGCTGTGGATCGGGTGGCGTTTGCTGCGAAAGTGACGGAGGCGATTTCGCAGGAGCCGCGGATCACGGTGCAGCGGGAAGAGGTGACTACCGTTGAAGAATCGGGCCCACAGATCACCATCATTGCGACTGGGCCTTTAACTTCCGAGGCACTGGCGCTGGAGATTGCGCGCCTGAGTGCGTCCCCACCCTTTCGCACTCTGCAGGACGTGGTTGCGCATAATCGCCATTTGTATTTCTATGATTCGATCAGTCCGATTGTGGAGGCGGATTCGATCGACATGGAGCGAGTGTATCTGGCGGCNNCTGGCAGCACAATCGGTGGAGGAGCGCGATTGGGAGAAGTTGAACTACTTCGAGAGCTGCCTGCCCATCGAGGAGATTGCACGGCGCGGGCGCGATACGTTGCGCTTCGGTCCGATGAAGCCGGTGGGGCTGAAGGACCCGCGCACCGGGCGAATGCCCTACGCGGTGGTGCAGTTGCGGCAGGAAAATCTGCGGGCGGATTCGTACAACCTGGTGGGATTCCAGAATCATTTGAAGTTTGGTGAGCAAGCGCGCGTGTTAAGTATGATTCCGGGCCTCGAGAACGCACGCTTCCTGCGTTATGGACAGATTCATCGCAATACCTATATCAATGCGCCGGTATTGCTACGGGAGACGCTGCAGATGAAAGCGCATCCGCGGGTTTTCTTTGCGGGACAAATTTGTGGGGTAGAAGGCTACGTGGAATCGATTGCCGCCGGATTGATGGTGGGGCTGCATGCGGCGGCGCTGGCACTCGGCAGCGAGCCTGTGCCTCCGCCGCGGGCTTCCGCGTTTGGATCGCTGACCCACTATGTAACCCATGCGGATGCGAAAAACTTCCAGCCGGCGAACATCACTTTTGATCTGTTGCCGCCTTTGGAGAAGAAAATCCGCGACCGGAAAGAGCGGCACCGGTTACAGTGTGAGCTGGCATTGAAGCAATTTGACGAGTGGATGGAGCGGGCTGGGGCGACGGCGGCCAGAACTTGAATCGTGGAGGCAGCGGACGACAGCCGCGCGGGCATGGTATCGGCAACCCACCTTGAGGTCCGTCGCGCGGGGCCGGAAGATGCGCCGGCAATTGCAGCGGTGCTGCATGAATCGTTCGTGGAGTTCAAGGCTCTTTACACGGAGGGCGGCTTCGCCGCAACCACTCCCGGGACCGAGCAGGTTCTCACACGGATGCGGGAAGGGCCGATTTGGGTGGCTCTGCGCGAAGGCGCAGTGATGGGCACCGTAGCTGCCGTGGTAAAAGACGAATCGGTCTACGTTCGTGGTATGGCAGTGTCGCCCGCGGCACGTGCAGCCGGCGCCGGCACTGCTCTGTTGCAGCACGTGGAAGGTTGGGCTTCTAGCCAAGGCTCTGGCCGGTTATTGCTTAGTACCACCCCATTTCTCAGTTCAGCCATCCGTTTGTACGAACGATATGGCTTTCGGCGGACGGACGAGGGTCTTCACGATCTCTTTGGTACGCCCCTGTTTACCATGGAGAAGGCCGTAGAGAGGCCCCCTCCAAGTAGTTGAGCAGTGCTTCTCTGTGGTTTCCAGGCTGGGCGGGTCCTCTTCATAGGCGCCACGCTTTTTCATGCAGCAATCTGCTCGCCGGTTGCGTATCCTTACCATGAGGGAAAAGCGAGCGAGTGGCAAGCGGAGGGCAGATCCTTGGCGCTGTGCTTTAGAATTCATTTGACCCACTACTCGGTTTGCAGTATTTTCGTCCCCATTCTATAGACGCCGAGGTGTACGCTTGCCATTCTCCGCCGTGGACGCGATCTCTCCTGCCTTTGAGCACACCAAGGGGCAGCTCTTTCAGCCCTTTCGCATCGGCCAATGGGTTCGGCTGGCCTTGGTGGGATTGCTAGCCGGGGAACTCGGCTCCGGCGGATTCAAGATACCCAACCTCTCCAACTTCAACCTCCCCCGGCACCCGGGCAGCGAGCATTTTCTGACCTCAGACCTCGCGGGGTCAGCCCCCATGTTGTTCGCCGGATTGATCGCAGTGCTGGTGGTTGCTGCACTCCTGCTAGGTATTCTGCTGACGTATGTAAGCAGCGTCATGCGCTTCATTCTGTTCGACAGCGTGCTGGNNCGACGTTCGGCGTGCTCATCGTGCTGGTAGGGATTCCGGCGGGCTTTGCCTTCGCAGTGGGATGGCTCAACAATCCAAAACAGCATATGGTCGTACTGGTGCTGGGCGGTATCGCACTGTTTTTGGCGATCATGATTTTCCTCTTCGTCATGGCGGTGATTTATGTGCTGACCAAGGACTTCGTCGTGCCGCAAATGGCGCTGGAGAACATTGGGGCTCTGGAAGGCTGGAGGCGGCTTTGGGCGATGATGAAGGCCGAAAAGAGCAGCTATGCGGGCTATATAGGAATGAAGATCGTGCTGGCGATAGTGGTGGGGATCATTCTCGGCATCGTAGGTTTCATTATTGGGCTCATCATTTTGATCCCAGCCGCGGGAGTTGCGGTCGCCGCCGTGCTCGGCGGGAAAGCGGCCGGGCTGGGCTGGACAGCGGCCACGATCACGCTGGCGGTGGTGGCAGGGTCCGTGCTGCTGGCTGTTTTTCTTTTTGTGATGGCCCTGATTTCCGTGCCCGTCATCGTCTTCTTTCCCGCGTACTCCATATATTTCTTCGCGGCGCGTTATCCGGCCCTGAGCTCTGCGCTCCACCCCGCACCGCCAGCGTCTCCTCCGTACAATCCTCCCCCGTTGCCCGTCGCGCCCACCGGATAGATCGGAGCAGACGCTCGCGACGCCGAAGTGGACACTGATCGTCAGAACGGAAATAGAATTCCCTTGTCTTTCAACTTTTCAAATCGAGCGGCTCTACCCCGCACCGCGAGCGTCTCCTCCGTACAATCCTCCCCCGTTGCCGGCCGCACCGGCCGGAGAGAGTGGGGACGGCATCAGAAAGAGCCTGGGGAACTCTCGCCAAGGTCCAGGTGTCTGAGGTTGCAGACACGCGCGTGCCGAATTAGGAGCAGAGGAGCTTTTTCATGTCTTTCTCCATGGCAGGCCGAGGTGCGCGCGGTCCCGAGATTAACGTCACGCCGCTGATCGATGTGCTGCTGACCCTGATTATTGTCTTCATGGTCGCAGTGTCGATGGACAAGGACCAGGGAGAGACAGCGCAGATTCCGCAACCGAATCAGGAGCAGACCGCGAATATGGCGCAGCCACGTGCGGTCGTCATTCAGGTGGTGTGGACAAGAGATGATCAGCCGCCAACCGTGAAAATCAATCAGGACGATGTGAGCTGGGCAGATCTGGAAAGGCGGCTCGGGGAAATCTATTTGAAACGCGCGGAGAAGGTGGTCTTCGTCCGAGGCGATGCTGACATTGACTTTCAGTACGTGGCCGATGTGATTGACGTGGCACATCACGCGGGCGTCCAGCGCGTCGGGCTGCTGCCGATGGATCGGGAGATGCCGGGGGAGTAGGGAGAGGTGCCAGGTCTAGCTCAGCTATCGCTAGTTTCTTGCTCTGTTCTTGATCCAGATCGGCGTGCCCAAAAAACCGAAGGCCTTCCGGATCTGATTTTCGAGAAATCGCTGGTAGGAGAAATGTAGCTTTACGGCGCGGTTGGTGAAGAGCACAAACGTCGGCGGAGCGACCGAGGCCTGCGTCATGTAGAGAATTTTCACGCGCGAGCGCATGGGGACGGAGGCGCGCTCGAAATCCACGGTTTCGATGAAGCG
>PMHI01000357.1:13470-19287 GCA_003156615.1 Acidobacteriaceae bacterium
TTGCTTTCGCGCATGCGCATGGCCTTCGACGGCCTGCCCGGCTTTTGCGCGCCGCCGGTGACGAGATCCCACTTATTGACCACAATGATCATCGAGCGTCCGCTCTCGTGGGCGTAGCCGGCGATGGCGGCGTCGAGTTGGCTGACCCCTTCAGTGGCGTCGATGACGAGCAATGCTATGTCGGAAGCTTCCAGATGTTTACGCGCCATCACAACGGAGAGTTTCTCCGCCATAAGGTGGGTCTTGCCTTTGCGGCGAATGCCGGCGGTATCGATGAAACGAAACCGGCGGCCATTGCGTTCGACAATTTCGTCGACCGCATCNNGACTTGCCCACGTTGGGATGGCCGATGATGGCGACCTTGGTTTCATAGACGGGCTCGGGCTCGACTTCAGCGGTTGCATCTGCGGGCTGAGACTCTTCCTCCGATTCCTCTGCGCCCCCTGTGGTTCGCTCCTCGGCAGGCGGGAAAACGTCGAGCACGGCATCCAGCAGATCATCGATACCACGCCCGTGTTCAGCGGAAATGGGGAACATCTCCCCGATCCCCAGGCGATGGAACTCGTCCACGATGGACGCTTGCTTTTCGGTGTCGGCCTTGTTGACGGCAAGGAAGAGCGGGCGTCCAGTCTTGCGCAGCAGGCGGACCAGTTCAAGATCGGGTCCGGCGAGCGCGGCGCGGCCGTCGACTACCATGACGATGGCGGCGGCTTGATCAAAGGCAACCCGGGCCTGGCGAAAAATTTCCGAAGGAATGAAATCTTTATCGTCGGGAAGAATTCCGCCGGTGTCGATGACGCGCATGCGGCGGCCGCGCCACTCCGCCTCGCCGTAGAGCCGGTCGCGGGTGATTCCGGGCTCGTCACCGACGATGGCGCGGCGCGAGCCCACAATGCGGTTGAACAGCGTTGACTTGCCGACGTTGGGTCGGCCTACGATGGCGAGCGTGGGAAGGCCGGCGGCGGGGGTGGCGAAAGTACTCGTCGAGTTATACGAGGGCTGGGTCAAGTGAGTGGCAATCGGTGCTGACAGCCGGGAATGTTTATTATAGAGACTCCCGTGACTTTCGGTTCCCAACCCGTGTCTGCTCCGACGCCCAGCCGCCCCGCCCCCGACGGCAGGGAGCCTTCTCTTTATCAGTTCTTTGGGCCGGGCGGTGTGTTGGCGGGCACGCATCCCGCGTATGAATTTCGGCGCGGGCAGTTGCAAATGGCGCAGGCCGTCGAGCAGGCGCTCGAAGAAAAGCGGCATTTGATTGTGGAAGCCGGCACGGGCACGGGAAAAACACTGGCGTACCTGATGCCGGCGATCCGCTCGGGTAAGCGCGTGATCATCTCGACCGGCACGAAGAATCTGCAGGAACAACTTTTCTACAAAGACATTCCATTTCTGGAACGGGTGCTGTTCGGCGCTCCCGGCGGCCAAGGAGAGACTTCGCGCCGGCTTTCCGTCTGCTACATGAAAGGCCGCACCAATTACCTGTGTCGCAAGAAACTCTACGACCTAACGGCAAAGCCCGTATTAAGCGGTTTGGAGGAGATTAGTAACTTTTCGGAAATTTCCAGCTGGGAGAAGATCACCCAGACTGGCGATCGCACCGAATTGGCCGGGATGGCTGAGAACAGTGCACTATGGAATAAGCTCGACGCGAGAGCCGACGCGTGTACGGGTCAAAAGTGCAGCGAATTTGGTAAATGCTTTATTACCGAGATGAGGCGGCAGGCTGCCGAAAGCGATATCGTAATCGTGAACCACCACCTTTTCTTTGCCGACCTGATGATCAAGAAAACTGCGGACAGTTCACACGATGCTGGCGTTTTGCCTGACGCTGGTTCCGTGATTTTCGACGAGGCCCACGAACTCGAAAATGTGGCGGGAAATTATTTTGGAGTGTCCGTTAGCAACGCACGCATGGATGAACTAGCGCATGATGTCGAACAGGCGCTACGGCACAATCAGATGTATTCCAGAGGGATTTCTGGGGCGATCAGGAGTTTGCGTGATAATACGGCCTTATTTTTCTCACTCCTGCCCATGGGAAAAGGTAGATTCGCATTTGAGAATCGGCGCGAATTCCTCGAAGAAAACGGTGAGGAATACGCGGCATTGTTGAAGTCGCTACAGTGGATTGAATCCGAGCTGGAACAGTTACCGCAAAAGCCCGACGAGGTTTTTGCCTTCTCCCGACGCGCCAATGAATTGAAAGTCCAGTTGCAGGTCTTGATGGAAGAAAATGGACCGAATATTGTCTTTTGGATCGAGAGGCGGGGCACGCGCGGAAGCGGAGGGCAGGAACGCCATACCGTGTTTTTGCAAGCCACTCCGATTGATGTGGCATCCATCCTAGAGACGGTATTGTTCGATAAACTCGATTGTGTTGTATTGGCTTCAGCGACGTTGGCGGTTGGAGGGGGCTTCGACTATATCAGGCAGCGGCTTGGCCTTAAGTACGCACGAGAGTTAGTGCTGCCCTCTCATTTCGATTACGAGAACCAGGCGCTGCTGTATACGCCTGCCGACCTCCCCGATCCTCGCACTCAGGAATTTACGGCCTTGGCGGCGGAACGCATCCGGCAGTTGCTGGAGATCACTCGCGGACGCGCCTTCGTGTTGTTCACCAGCATCACACAAATGAAAGAAATTCACAGTCGACTGTGTTCGCAGCTCCCCTTCCGTCTACTCCTCCAGGGAGACGCCCCGAGGAATGCCCTTTTAGCGGATTTCCGCATGACGCCGAACGCCGTGCTGTTTGCAACTTCGTCGTTCTGGCAGGGCGTGGACGTGCAGGGCGAGCAGTTGAGTTGCGTCATCATTGATCGCCTGCCATTCGCGGTGCCGAGCGATCCGGTCGTAGCTGCGCGGGTGAAAGCGATCGACGCCGATGGCGGAAACGCATTCTTTCAGTATCAAGTGCCGGCAGCGGTGATCACGCTGAAACAAGGCTTCGGACGCCTGATCCGCTCGCTGCACGATCGCGGCTTGCTGGTGCTGCTCGACAACCGCATTTTGAAGAAGCAGTACGGGCGCGTGTTTATGGAGAGCCTGCCCAATTACAAGAAGACCACGGAGATGCGGGTGGTCGAGGAGTTTTTCGGGGTACAGCACTAAGCTGGCACTAGCCGAACGGCTGCGCTACCGTGCTTGCAACTGCCTCACACATACTCCCGCTCAGCCCGCCGAATCGCTCGATACCGTTCGAACACCTTCTTCTGGCTCTCCAGTCCCAGCGCGGATCGGATCGAGCTTCCCCGAAAAGTATGGAGCAGCATCTTCCAGCCCCGGGACAAAACGAATGCCGGATCATGCTTGAGTGCCACAGGGATGTGGTGAACCTTCATCCAGCGCTCGGCCTTCCAGCGCAGGAATTCCACTTCTTCGGCGGGCAAGTGTTCGGTGCGCACGACAGCGGTAGTCCCGTCGTATTCCTCGAGCCGCTCATTCATGATCAACCCTTGATCACGGAAGTCTTTCGTCATGGGCGTGCGCGGATACGGCGTTGGATGTTGAATGTAGGGCCAGTCCACGTAGCGGCGCGCGAATTCAAGGTTGGCTTCGATGGACTCGCGCGTGTCGCTGGGACTGCCCACAATCAATCCGCCGACCACATACATCTGGTTGAGGTGCAGGTAGCTGATGGCCTTCAGCGTGGCGTTGCCCGTGTTTTGTCCATTGACGCGTTCCGTGTTCTTGGCCGAGGCCTTCAGGAAGTCCAAGTCGTTTTCGAGGATATTCTCGATGCCAAGAAAAACGTAGCGGAATCCGGCGCGTCGCATCAACGGAGCGAGGGTTTCACCGTGATTCGCGATGGCCGAGGTCATCGCTTGCACGAAGTAGTCAATTTTGTGCAGCCCCGCGGCAATAATGGCCTCGCACAAAGCCTCGAACCGTCGCACGTTCAGCGTAATGTTGTCGTCGACCAGGAAAACGGTTCGAGCGCCGTGATCGCGGGCATCGCGAATGTCCGCCAGCACCCGGTCGAACGAATAAGTATGGAAGTTGCGCCCCCGCATTTCGATGATCGAGCAGAAACTGCAATCGAAGGTGCAGCCGCGCGAAGTCTCGATTACATCCACCTGCCGGCCCAGCAGTGTGTATCCCTTCAGCACGCGCGAATCGCGGTTCGGCGGGCGGATTTCTTTGTCTTCGAGCCGGTGCGGTGGCCGGGCCGGGTTGTGCACCCAGCTCTCGCCGTTTCGCCACGACAGGCCGCATATCCGCTCGACCCCGGAGCCCTGCTCGACTGCGCGCAACAATTCGCGGAAGGTGACTTCCCCCTCGCTGCGCACCAGGTAGTCGACGCCCATATCCTCATAAGCTTCGGGGGCAAGGCTGGGATCATATCCACCCACCACGATCTTTACTCCCGGCCGCAGGGCGCGCACCAGTTCGATAATGCGGCCCGCGGTGCGGCGCTGAAACGTCATGATGGAGAGTCCGACGACCTCTGGGTCAAGCTCGCGAACCAGCCGGGTGACAGTTTCACGCACCTCGCGGTGAACCAGGATCAAATCAGCCACAGCCACGCGGTGATGCGGATCCACGTTTCCCGCCAGCGACGTCAGCGCACCATTGGGCATGCGGATCGCCACCGGTGGCATGTGTTCGAAAGAATCCGGCATCGACAGCAACAGGACGTTCATCAGCACCAGTCCTTACGGCCTCGCAGTAATCCCGCAGAGGCGGGTTGAACCCCAGTAGCGAGGTGAATGGTCAGATTGTAACGCAGCTTGCAGTCGAAATGCTGAACCGCCCGACGTTTGGGTAGTGGCGCTTTAGCTCCGTGCCCACTTTGGTTTCCCGCGAATGCAGCCCATCGCTGCTTCGGGCCTTTGCCTGAGTGGAATCCGGCTATTTGTGCTCTTCCACCAACCCCGGGCTCGCCAGCACCCCCACGACAACCCCCGAAGCCTGTACCTTTGTGTGATACAGGCGTTCGGTGGCTTTTACGAAGTCCGAAGGCTTGGCATCGGGAATGTTTACGAAGGTTTGCGGGTTGCGGTCGGTGAGCGGGAACCATGAACTCTGAATCTGTACCATGATGCGGTGCCCGCGACGGAAGGTGTGGTTAACGTCCTGCATGGTGAAGTCGATCTGCTCGACCTTGCCGGGAGTGAAGGGCTCGGGCGTTTCGAAACTGTGGCGAAACTTTCCCCGGAAAGGCTCGCCGCGCACCAGTTGCTGATATCCACCCATGGTGAAAGCCGGCGGGGGCACGTCGGTGCGCGGCTTGTTCTTATCTTCGGGCCTGGGCTCGTCGAGCTTGCTGTCAGGGTAGTCGGTGGGATACACGTCGATCAGTTTTACATCCCAATCGGAATCCGTTCCGCTGGTCGAAACGAAGAGGCGTGGCGAGACCGGGCCGGCAATGGTCACGTCTTCCGTCAGCACCGGCGTTTCATAAACCAGAACATCGGTTCGGCTGTCGGCGAAGCGCTGATCTGAGACCATGTATTCCTGCGGCACGCTTAGCGAAACATAGTTCACAAAAGGCACGGGCTTGGCCGGATCGCTGACGTATTCGTCGAATGCGGGCGAGTCGGAGTCGGGCGGATCGAAGGAAAGTCCGCCACCGGCGCGGAAATACAAGGTCTTCGCCTCGGCATCCTTCGGAGGCCACGCGGAATAGCGTCTCCAGACATTCGTGCCGGTTTCAAAGACGTACGCCTTAGGAAGTTTGGCGTCGCCGTTGCCTTTGAGGTATTGCTCGAAGAACGGAAACAGAATGTTCTTGCGGTAATAGTCGCCGGTATTGAACGAAAACTCGGCCCGCCCAAGGTGATCGCCATCGAAACGGGCCCAACCCCCATGTACCCAAGG
>PMHI01000188.1 GCA_003156615.1 Acidobacteriaceae bacterium
AAGCTGATAAGAAGTAGGGTCTTGAGAAGCTTGCCGCCGGCGGGGAACAGTGAGCTTGATCATGCAAGGTTCATCCGCGGGGTTGGGGTGCATCAGTTGAGCAGCCGGAGGAGAGGTGCGCAGGTCCCCTCCTGAAGGTTTTCTCTGTGTTTTTCCGCGCGAAAGTCCCTTAGCTGTCTGATTGCGGCAGCCTTTCCAGTTTCTGCCGCGTGTTCTTGTCGCCGTCTTGTTCTCGCGTGGATTCGGCCATGCGCGGTTCATCCATTTCCTTTTTGATTCGAGCGAGCGTGGCTTGCTTGGTTTCTGGCTTCGGCTTGTTCTTGTACATACTCACACGATGTCACCAGTCCAGAAGCATTACAGGTCAATTTGGAACACAGATGGGCAGTTTTTGAATTATTTTCATACCGTGCGGTTTTGACCAGTCTGGACTGATCTGAGAACTGTAAGATTTTAGATGTGAAAACAACATGCCCGCTCACAGGGTCGGAGGACTTAACGATCCGGGTTGGACTATCGAAGACGAACAGTGTCAGAGGATCGGCGGAGGGTATAAGGCAGTGAAGTTCAGATTTTTACTGTTTCTCTGAGTGGAGCCACGTTCTATCTACGCCGATCCAGAGTCCAACATCGCGAAACTGTAGAGAAAGCATGACCGAAAAAGTGGAGAAGGATACATCGAAGTTCGACTGGGTCACTGAGCGTTCCTCATGCGCTCTGCCGAAGGTATTCCAGGCACTCAGATTACAGGTGGACGAGGACCTGAAGACTCGCAACGCCCTGCGCCCCGAAAACTCCCCTTATGAGTTTTCGGTGGCTGGCAATGGCAGCGGCTTTACCGCCCTTCTGGAAGCCAAGGATGTGCACAGGTCGGTGATATTCAGCCTTGCCGAGCACGCGATTCTAGTGCGGAATGAGAAAGGCGATCCCATGTTTGAGGTAAACGCGACTTTCAGTGACGAGGGCGAGTGCAAGCTGAAAGTGAATGGGGAGGAGCGCGCCCTTTGGCAGGTGCGACGGATGGCTCTTGAAGAGCTGTTGTTTCGAGGTTTTTAGGGTTCCCGCTGTGTTTCGGGCGTCGCCGCGGTTGCTGCGGCGCGATCAAAATCCCCGCCTTGTCTCTCGAGAAAGCGCAGAGACAAAGGGCGGCCACCCGCTGGTGAGATCGCAGGAAAGGCTGAGCCAGCACCCCAGACTGTGTTAGAAGCTGATCTTCAGGATTTGGCCTCCATTGCCCACGAACCATCCCGCTCTCGGATTGGCAAAAGCCACCGCCCAGTAGCCGCTCACGGCGGGCAATTTGAACCAAGTGCGTCCTTCATCGGGAGTCCAAGCCGCTGATCCTGTCTCGAAGTTCGGCCCCGTCTCGGCCGTGACCACAACGGTATGGTCGTGTTCGTGGTCCGCTTCTTCCCCATCATTGCCGCGCACATAGGCCAGGCAGAAAATGGCTCCGGCCAAGGGCGGCTTGTTCGTAAGAGTCCAGGTTCGCCCGCCATCGTTCGACGTTGCCGCGTCAGCAGAAATGTTCGTATTCAAATCTCCGCCGGCTACGATGCCATTCCAAGGATCACGGAAAGCCACGGAAATCCCGCCCGCGCTGGCCGAGCTTACCAGCGGAGTGTCATAGGCATGCCAGGTGTCGCCTCCATCTCTGGTCGCTAGTATCCTTGCAGTAGTTGAGCCGCCTGTTGTAATCCAAGCATTTCGTTCTCCCTGTGCTGTGATGCAGGTTCCACTTGCCGCGAACGAGGCTTCCCCCGGTAACGCCGGCGGCATATTGTCGGCGATGGACTGCCAGGCGATTCCGTCGGTGGTGCGAATATCGGGAAATACGCCATTCACCGAATCGCTGTGTGTAATGCCTCGTTCCGGAGTCCAGAACGCGAAACAATCATAGAATGCATTAACCGTTTCATTCTCGAACTGGATCGTCCAGGTCGCGCCGCCGTCGACGGTTTTGTAGACGCGAAAATCCGTAGTGTCATTTCCAATCGACATCAGATAGGCGACCTTTTCGCTTACACCCTTTACATCACGGAATTGCAGGGCTTCGGCTCCGGGGACAATAGCTGCCTTCCAGGTCTGTCCGCCGTCGGTTGTGACCACATATGTACCGCCGGTTCCAGCTGCCCAGACCACACGGGAATCCACCGGGCTGACGGCAATCAGCAGCTGCGTAGTGCCACTGTTCTGCGGAGTGAGTTTGGGTTGATGAACTTTCCAAGCTTCTTGCGCAAAACCGGCAGTTGCAAAGGCAGCAATCAGGAAAACGACCAGCGAACGTTTCGACATAGAAGTTCCTCCTCGGACAGGCATTCGTGGCGTGGAGAAGTATAGGAACGTCGCGAGGGGGTGTCAAACCGGCGAGCCCTGAACCCGGCGAGCCCTGAATCGAACTAAGCTGACGAGATGTTTGTTCACCGCGAGCCGTGGGCGGAATTTTGAGTCGATCGCGTGTGGAACCCACGAAACACCCACCTCCAAAACCGCCCGCTTCCTCTTCCCCATGAATTGTCACGGAGTGGCCAAAATTGGACAGATTAGAGGGAGATCGTTCTGCCACACTGCAGCCATGACAACCAAGACGATTCCGCAATACCTTAAGGAAGAGGACCAAAAAGCTACAGACAATCAGCTACGAACGGAACAAGAAGCTGCGCGCATCCAGCCGCTGCAGCATGGCCACCATCGCAGGGCAAAACAGGCCAAACCTGGCATTGCTGCCCGCAGTCAAAGCCCCAACCAGGAAGAAGGAAAAAAGAGAAAAACCATGGCGGTAGTTCGCAAGAAACCACGCGCCGCGAAAAAAATGGCAGCGAAACCTCGCAAGAGGGCGTGATTCGGAGGTGGGAAGGTGTTCTTTCCAAACAACGGAAACAAGGCTGCCGCTAAAATTCAGGCTGTCTACACTACTCTCCCGATGGCTTACGCGAGATCCATGCGTAGGATTCAGGAGGATGACCTCAACCGCATTCGGAAAATACCGCAACTATACAAATATGGAGGTGGAACGCTATGAACAAAGATCAAGTGGCTGGCAAGGTCGCTCAGGCAGTTGGCAAAGTGGAGCAGAGCGTCGGAGAAAGTGTGGGCAGCCAAAAGCTGGCCAACAAAGGA
>PMHI01000671.1 GCA_003156615.1 Acidobacteriaceae bacterium
CCATCAGACCGGCAAAGCCTCCAGAACGGACGAGGTTCGCGCTTCTGGGCGGACGCCATAAACATCTTCCACCGTGGCACGCAGTAGTTCTGCCACGCTCCATGCCTGCGCAATGCAGCCGACCGGACGATGGGGCTCATCGCCTTCGAAGATTTCAGAGACTTGGCCAAGTCCAGAGTCTGACAGCCGATCTTTGAAGGCGGAGAGCCAGGATTCTGCCTGTCGCCGCGCTGGCTCACTTCTACCATGCACCTTTATGTACGCAGTGAGGAATGGACCCATCAACCACGGCCAAACCGTGCCTTGATGATAAGCGCCATCCCGGCTGGCCTGGTCCCCTGTGTAGCGGCCGCGATATTGAGGATCGCTTGGGGCGAGGGTTCGCAGGCCGAAGGGTGTGAGCAGATGCTCTTGGACGACGTCTAACACGCGATTCGCCCGCGCCGGATTGAGCATGGTGTGAGGAAGACTCACGGCAAAGATCTGGTTCGGCCGGATGCTGGCGTCCGGCGGGCCGCCATTCACGACATCGAAGAGACACCTACTCTTTTCGTTCCAGAAGAGTCGATTGAAGCTCCCGCTGGTTAGCGCCGCCATGGCACTATAACGGTGATTGCTGACTTCGTCTCCGAGCCACCGCGCTATATCCTCCATGACGCACAGCGCGTTGTACCAAAGGGCCTGAATTTCGACAGGCTTCCCGCGGCGCGGCGTAACGACCCAATCACCCACCTTCGCATCCATCCACGTCAGTTGAACGCCCAGCTCGCCTGAGTTGAGCAGTCCGTTTGAATCAACCTTGATTCCGAAACGCGTGCCTCCTACATGCCACGAAACGATCTCGGTCAAAACGCCATAAAGCTCGTTGTCCACGAAGTCCAGGTCGTCGGTGTAGGCCAGATAGGAGCGAACGGCCTCAATGAACCACAGCGTTGCATCGACTGTGTTGTACTCGGGTGTTTCGCCGGCATCAGGGAAACGGTTTGGCAACATGCCTCGATCGACATGGCGGGCAAAGGTGCGCAGAATGCTGCGCGCGACGTCGTAACGGCCCGTCGTTAGGGCCAGGCCGGGTAGGGCAATCATGGTGTCTCGGCCCCAATCGCTAAACCAGTGATAACCCGCGATGACCGTCTTCTGCTTGCCTCGCGCGACGATGAACTGGTCGGCTGCGGTAGTGAGCGACTCAACGAGAGCGTCTTTCATCGGTGCGTGCCTGACGATTGAAACTCGACGGCGGATTTCTGCTTGGCGATACTCGTCCACACTTGCGGCATCGCGCGGCTGCGTCGAAGCGATGATCATCGCACCTGCTCCGGGACGCAGATCAAAGCGCAGGAGGCAAGGGTTGAAAAGGTCTTCTGTGAAATCGAGTCCTCGTGCGTGCTCGGCCTCATATTCGAAATTGCGGTACCAACTTGCATTGCTGCTTTCAAGTTGCCCGGCATTGTGTGCCAGGTGCAGAGATGGCAGGCCGGTATAGGGAGTGATACTNNAGGGGCCTAAGTTCGAGCGCGATCTTCTCGGGGAGGGATTTGGAACCGCCCACGTTCCCGAGTTGATATTGAATTATCGCCGAGTTCTCGCCGTGCACCATGAAGACCGTCTTCTCGATCTCTATGCCTTCGATCTCGTAGGTAAATACAGGGAAGGGATCAAGGCGAAATTCCTTGAGATAGCGAAACCCCTGGGGATGCACGACCGCTGGGTAGCGATTCGTGGAGAGATCGAATGCACGCCCGTCGAACAGAAGAGTCTCTTCGAGCTTGGACAGAAGTACGTAGCGGCCGACCGGAGGTTTGGTGGCTGCCACAAGCAAGCCGTGGTACCGTCGCGTATTCAAGCCAATAATGGTAGAGGAAGCGAATCCGCCTAAGCCATTCGTCTCCAGCCATTCGCGACGCGAGGCCTCATTTAAATTGTCGCAAACGTCTCGTCTAAAACGGATCATACTTTCTCTCTATATTTTCCGTGCGCGCATTTTCGATCTTTATTTTGTGAACGCAACGGGCGCCAACTTTGAACGCCTTGTGTGTTTGGGAGACTCGCCGCTCTGCTGCAGCAGTTTGGTGACGAGACCGGTCCAACCTGTTTGATGACTGGCTCCAAGTCCCGCGCCAGTGTCCCCATTGAAGTATTCGTAGAAAAGCAACAGGTCGCGCCAGTTGGGGTCATGTTGAAAGCTCTTCAGGTCACCATACAATGGCCGTCGGCCCTGTTCGTCGCGTAAGAAAATTTTCGTCAGCCGCCGGGACAATTCCGCAGCCACTTTCCAGAGCGTGAGCATGTTGCCCGAACCCGACGGTAACTCGACCTTGAAGTCATCGCCGAAGTAGTGATGGAGCTTTTGCAGCGATTCGATCAGCAGGTAGTTCACCGGGAACCAGATCGGTCCGCGCCAGTTCGAGTTTCCCCCGAATAGGCCAGTTGTCGACTCCGCCGGTTGATAGTCAACGCGGTATTCCATCCCATTCACGGACAGCGCGTAGGGATGATCGCGGTGATATTGCGACATCGCGCGGATCCCGTACGGAGACAAGAATTCCCGATCGTTCAGCATGGTTTGCAAAACCCGCCTCAACTGTTCAGGAGAGACCGTAGAGAGCAACCGCCTTTCCCTCATTCCGCGAGTACGCATGCAGGCCACGTTTTTCACCAAGTCAGGCCTGTTGTCAATGAACCACTCGAGCCGTCGCTTGAAACCGGGCAACCGGTCCAGCATTTCCGGTTCCAGCGTCTCGACAGCAAAAAGGGGGATCAGGCCCACCATGGAGCGAACTCGCATCGGGTACTTGCTGCCGTCTGGGAACTTCAGCACGTCATAGAAGAAACCATCCGTCTCATCCCACAGCCCTATACCGTCATCGCCACGATGATTCATCGCATTGGCGATGTAGATGAAGTGCTCCCAGAACTTACTTGCAACATCCTCGTAGGCCGGATCTTCGCTAGCCAGTTCCAGCGCGATGGCGAGCAGGTTTAGGGTGTACATCGCCATCCAACTCGTACCATCGGACTGTTCGAGAGAACCCCCGGTTGGCAGAGGCGCGCCGCGGTCAAATATGCCGATGTTGTCAAGTCCGAGGAATCCGCCCTGAAAGATATTCATGCCGTCCGCATCTTTGCGATTTACCCACCAGGTGAAATTCAGGAGCAGCTTGTGGAAAATGCGCTCCAGGAACGCGCGATCGCCTTTCCCTGTTCGCTTCTTGTCGATCTTGTAAACACGCCAAGCGGCCCAGGCATGAACCGGAGGATTCACGTCCCCTAAGCCCCACTCATACGCAGGCAGTTGTCCGCTCGGGTGCATGTACCATTCGCGCAATAAGAGAACGAGTTGTTCCTTCGCGAAATCAGAGTCAACCAGGGCCAGCGCTACGCAGTGGAACGCCAAGTCCCACGCCGC
>PMHI01000711.1 GCA_003156615.1 Acidobacteriaceae bacterium
GGTAGCCGAGCAACCACCCATCCCGATTCTCAGCTGGGTGATCCTTTGATTTTTGTAGACCAGACTACACCGCGTAATAGCGGGTCCTTGCAGCCCAAGCGCGGCGATCGAAGCCGGAGGCCATGTCGTCCGGCGTAACTACTTGTGGCGGCACAGAGCTGTTTTGCGGCACGTGCAGTTCACGGACAAATTATACCGGCGGAATTGGCGGGACAGCGAGAATAATTAATATCAAATGTTTTAATAGGTGGGCACGCGGAAGGTCAACTGTCGCGCCGCGACTGCCTTTGCGTATGGCCGGTCAGCCTTTACACCACAACAAAACTGCTCTGGGCGATTTCTATCGGCGCATGCGGGCCAAACTCGACGCGCCCAAGGCCATCACCGCAGCCGCACACAAACTGGCCCGCATCATCTTTGATCTGGTAGCTAGGCGCCAGAAATTCGACGACAGTCGTTTTGCCGCCGATCAGTTGCGTCACCAGAAACGTCAGGAGCTTAAACTATGTGCCCGAGCCAAAGCTATGGGCTTCGAACTCGTCCCGCTCCCACAGGCCGGGTGAGTTCCTGATGAGAGTATATTGTTGCACCCTTTAACGGACCATTGTGCTTAAATGTTGCATTATTGTCGGACGGTCCCGGGGGGCTGGGTTACGTCGCATTTTCCGAGTTGACGACTTCTTTCGAGTAGCCTCAGCCGACAGTTGTTCGCATTACATCGGGGCCCGTTTGGACATCCGGGAGGCAGCGTGGATTTAAATCTTTACAATCCCAAGCCGATCGACACATCAAAGGTAAGTCTTAGCAATCATATCAGCGATATTGTCGAGCAGCTCGCGCAGAACTCGCATGACGTGTGGGCACGGGGCCGGATGGCTGAGGGATGGCATTACGGTCCGCGGCGCGATGACGTTCGCAAAGAACATCCGAGTCTTGTGCCTTATGAGCAATTGCCCGAGTCAGAGAAAGAGTATGACCGCAACTTAGCCATGGAAACCCTCAAGGCCGTAACAGCCCTCGGGTATAGGATTCGCACGAAGGAGAAATGCGTAAGTGATGGCAGGGCGCTCGACATCCGCGGGGCAGCAATATCGCCGCAAAGTAGCCATCGCATCGGGGACATGGACGATTCTACCGAGTGCGTGTCTTCTCAGCCCCTTAAAGCCGCGTTGCAGGAATGCCGGACTGCAATTCTGCCTGCCTTCCGTCAAGCAGATGCTCAGGCTCTAAAATATCAGAAGTTGTACCGAATGCTGGTTTATGCGGCCGCTGTCGGAGGAACATCGGCTGTCGTGTTAGCCACGGTCCAGCTTTCGGGTCTCCTCAAGTCTCCGCTAGTGTGGAGAGCAGAGGCGGTTGCAGCATTTCTCACTCTTCTCTTGGTGTTGGTGGGTACGGCAACAAAGTTCCAGCATCAGTGGCTTCTAGAGCGCTACAAGGCAGAACGATTGCGCATGGTGAAGTTCTGTTTCCTGCTTGAGCCTGACCTGTGGAACCCTGGAACTTTGGGGAATAGCCGCCTCAACGAGAAGCTCTCTGATACGGTGAAAGGGATTACAGCGTCCACTTTTGCATCACTGGAAGGATGGGTAAGCCGTAGCTGGATGCCTAGAGTTCATCAGCCGCCTGCCGGCCTACAATTCAAGAACGAAGGCTTAGAAGATCTCCTTCATTACTACCACCGGAAACGACTTGACGTGCAGATGGAATATCTTGCCGAGGCAACGAAACGCGATTTTTTCCGCGACCTTCGGCTGAGGCTTGCGGGTTCAACTCTTTTTTTTGGTAGTGTAGCGTTTGTTCTAGCACACTTGGCAGTGGAGAGGAGCGGCGGAGATCTAACCTGGAGCAAGAGTCTAATGCTCGTGGCTGCTGTTCTGCCCGCGATCGGAGCTGGCTGCCGCGTCCTGCGCACGGCGCACGAATACGCGCGCAACGCTTCGCGGTTCGAGGCAACCCACGACGTGTTAGGCGCGCTTTCCAGGAAGCTGCGTGATGCGACGAGTGTACAGGCCATATTTCAGGAACTGGGCTTCTGCGAACAAGTGTTGGAGTCGGACCTTCGCGAGTGGATGCGCCTGATGGTCGAAGCAGAGTGGTTTGGATAACAGCTCCCAACGTGAGATGGAATTGTCGGGAGACAAGGCGTCCTATTGGAATGGGGATTCATGCGAGTAATTTTCGACTGTCGATTTGGGAAAAACCGTACACTATTTGGCCGACAAACAGAAATGGTTCCAAGCCCAATGTAGTTGGAAAAGCGCAAATAACGATAAGGTTGACCACTCGCGAAGGAGTGGTAAGCCGCGTGGAGCAACCCTCAAAATGCGGAACGCCGTCCTAGAACAAAATACTCGGTGGGGCGGATCCAAGCGTCCGCTTGGATTCTTCCTTGAGGTTTTTGGACGCTTCCTTGTGATAGCTGCTGCCATTTCAGTAGTCGTTCTGGTTGTTCGCGGCGTCCCCGGGGCTCTTATCGGGCTTGTTATCTGCATCCTGGGACTAAAAATTCAGTTGCGTGGCCGTCGCTACACGCGGGGCCGGTATATTCCTGCCGTGATCCCGTGACCCAGCAGACCACCTACATTGGAGCCAACGTCAGCCGGGCGGCGCGCATCGAGCCGATCACACCGACAGGTCAAGTCTATGCCAGTCAGACATTTGCCGCGCTCGCGGCAGCGGAAGGGGTAAAGGAGTTTCGCTGCGATTATGTGGGCCAAACTTCGATGGCAAAAAAATACGGAGCTTTTCCAACCTACGTCGTGCTCCGTCGCAAGACGACGGTGGAAGAGCCGCTATAACAGATGGCATCTATAACGTTGTGGCGAAAAAACTTCCTGCGGCTTAGAATATAAGACTCAGACGTGGATTTGCACATCGGACCGAAAATCAAGTTGACCGCGGATATGGCCCCCGTTCTCGACTCAGCTTTCCCGACTGCCAGCTCCGTCCTCTCGTCGCCCACTCGGAGTAAATCATGAATTTTCAGGGGGATGCCTTCATCAGTTATGCGCACATGGATGATGTGGAGCTGATCGAAGGGCACAAGGGATGGGTCGCGAACCTGCATCGGGCGCTGGAAGTCCGGGTTGGACAGTTCCTCGGCAAACCATCTCAGATCTGGCGCGATCCTAAGCTTGAAGGCAACGATTTCTTTGGGGAGACGTTGATCGAGCGACTCCACCATGTGGCCTCGCTAATATCGGTGGTCTCGCCTCGCTACGTCAAATCAGAATGGGCGCGGAAAGAGCTGGCCGAATTCTGGAAAGCGGCGGAAGAGCAGGGTGGCATCCATTTTCGCAACAAGGCCCGTATCTTCAAAGTGCTAAAGACGCCCGTCCCCTTGGAATTGCATCCCCCGGAGTTGCGTTCCTTGTTGGGCTATCAGTTCTTCAACATCGACCCGGACACGGGAAGAGTGCGGGAGTTGGATGAAGTGTTCGGGCCCGAGGCGCAAAGGGATTTCTGGATGCGGCTAGATGACTTGGCCCATGATATGTGCGGCCTGCTCAAGACGTTGGAAGCCTCAGGACCGGCGGTCGTTCCGAAGACCGACAACGCTCAAGAAGCCATCTTTTTGGCGCAAACCACCTTCGATCTAAGGGAGCAGCGCGAAACCATCAAGAGGGATTTGCAGCAGCACGGTTACACCGTGCTTCCGGCCAGCACATTACCGCAAGTCGAATCGGAAGTGAAGGAGGCTGTGCGCATGGATCTGGCTCAATGCCAGATGTCGATTCACTTGATCGGCAAGACCTTCAGCCTCGTCCCTGAAGGAAGTATGCAGTCTTTGCTGGAAATTCAAAACGAACTCGCGATCGAAAGAGGGAGTAAGGGCGGTTTTTCGCGCCTGTTGTGGATTCCTCCCGGTCTGCAGGTGCAAGACGAACGCCAACGGAAGGTCATTGAGCAGCTTCGAATGGATCCCCGAACCCAAAAGGGGGCGGACTTGCTAGAGACCTTTCTCGAAGATCTGAGGACCGTGATCCAGGATCGGCTCAAAGAGGATCGGCTCAAGGAAGCCTCAAAGCCGGCACCCGCGCCGCGCCCACCAAGCAGGTCGGTGGTTGCAGGCAGCGAGCACGCCCGGCTCTACCTCATCTACGATCAGCGCGACGCGGCCATCACTTCGCCGTGGGAGGATTTTCTGTTCGAACAAGAATTGGAAGTCATCCGGCCGGTGTTCGAGGGCGACGAGGCGGAAATTCGCGAGCATCACGAAGAGAACCTAAGGAGTTGCGACGGAGCCCTGATTTTCTATGGTTCGGGCAATGAATGCTGGCTGCGCCGAAAGCTGCGGGAACTGCAGAAGAGCCCCGGTTATGGCCGCGGCAAACCAATACCAATCGTGGCGATTTCCCTGATCCCTCCGAGAACCTCGGATAAGGAGCGCTTCCGAAGCCACGAGGCGCTGGTGATACCTCAGTGGGACGGATTTTCCCCTGAACCATTGCAGCCATTGATCTCTAGCCTGAGAGGCTAAGAGGAAGGGTTGATGCCACCTGGATCGCTGTTCAATCCTTTCCCGGGCCTTCGTCCCTTCGAGCCCGACGAAGATCATCTCTTTTTCGGCCGCGAAAAAGAGATCGACGAACTACTGCGGCGGCTTCGTGCCAACCGATTTTTGTCGGTCGTGGGCACTTCCGGCAGCGGGAAATCATCATTGGTCCGGTCCGGTCTGATTCCCTCTCTTTACAGCGGTTTCATGGTAAAAGCCGGCTCGACCTGGCGGGTTGCGACGCTCCGGCCAGGGGAAGACCCTATCGGACACCTCTCTGCAGCACTCAACCGATCCGGCGTGCTGGGAGCCGAGGGAGAGATGGCCAGCACCAACCGGGTGCTGCTGGAAGCAACCCTGCGGCGCAGTACTCGAGGGTTGGTGGACGCGGTGCGCCAGGCGCGAATTCCACCCGAAGACAATCTGCTCGTGATCGTCGACCAATTCGAGGAGCTGTTCCGTTTCCGGCGAAGCCACCAGAACTCCAGGGACGAGGCCGTTGCATTCGTCAAGCTGCTGCTGGAAGCGACGCAGCAGCAGCAGGTCCCGATCTACATTGTGTTGACCATGCGTTCAGACTTCATCGGCGACTGCATGGAGTATCCGGGCCTGCCGGAGGCTGTCAACGTAGGCCAGTATCTGGTTCCGCGCATGACACGCGACGAGCTGCGTTCCGCCATTACCGGTCCAATCGCGGTCGCCGGCGGAGAAATCACCCCACGCCTAGTTCTGCGTTTGCTCAATGACCTGGGAGACGACCGCGACCAGCTTCCCGTTTTGCAGCACGCCTTAATGCGAACCTGGGACCACTGGGAACGGCATCGGAGCCAGGGTGAGCCTATCGATATTGCCGACTACGAAGCGGTCGGGACCATGCAGCAAGCCTTATCTCGGCACGCCGAGGAAGCCTTCCTCGAGACCGGCTCCGAGGCGAACCGCAAGATTGCAGAACGGATATTCAAGGCCCTGACCGACACCTTTTCGGATCCGCGTGGCATGCGGCGGCCCACCTCCATAAGGCAGCTCTCTGCTATTTGTGAAGCGTCAGAGCCAGAAGTAATCCAGATCGTTGAGATCTTTCGGCGGCCTGGCCGGAGTTTCCTGATGCCGCCCGCAGCCGCATTGCTCGAGTCGCGATCGATTGTCGATTTATCGCACGAAAGCCTAATGCGCTGCTGGACCCGCTTGATCACATGGGCGGAAGAAGAGCGGGCATCCGCCCGGGTCTATGCGCGGCTCTCGCAGGCTTCCGCCTGGTTTGCCGAAGGCACGGCGGGTCTGTGGCACAATCCCGAACTTGAACTTGGGGTGCGGTGGAAACGGCAAAACCACCCTACCGAGGCTTGGGCCGAGCGTTACGACTCGTCGTTCGCACGCGCGATGGATTTCCTGGATCGCAGTGTGAAAGAGCGGGATCGCATTGAAGCCGAGCGGGAAAACGCGAGGAAGAACAAACTTAGGTTGGCCTGGGCAGTTGCGGGAGGTCTCGGAGTGCTGCTGCTCGTTGCCCTATATTTTTACCGTGTCGCCCAGACGGAAAGCAGCCGCGCGGAGGCGAATCTCAGAATGGCAGAGAAAGCCGTGGACGAAAGCTTGTCCTCCCCTGGCAAGCAGCAGGGGCGTGAGTCGCCCGACCCGCCCCAACTCGAGCAGTTTCGAGAAGAGTTGCTGAAGAAAGCGGAAGAATTCTATTCCAGTTTTTCCGAGCAGAGCGGGAATGATCTTCAGTTTCAAGCCCACAGCGCGCTGGTGCATTCCAAATTAGGCGACATCAATCGCTTGCTCGAGAAGCATGAAGATGCTGTCGCGCAATACAGATTGGCCATCGGCGGGTTCGAAAAACTCCACCGGGAGAAGCCCGGCAACCCTGAATATACTCAGGATCTCGCCTATGTTCATCACTGGCTGGCTGAAACGCTCCGGGTTTGGCTGGAAGAAGAAGAAAACCCGAACCCACCACCCTATAGACCCTCTGATGCAGAGACGGAATACGATGACGCCTTGACGTTGCAACAAGACCTGCACCGGGCAAGCCCGAAGAATGCCGACTACGCGCAAGAGCTGGCTCGCACTTACTACAACCGCGGCATTCTTCGCTATGACAGTGGAGACCTCCCTGCGACGGAATTAGACTTCCGCGAGGCGGTTCGACTGCTCAAGCCCCTGGCCAAGGAAGACCAAGAATCACAAACGAAGGAGGGTGAAAATCCGCCGTCGCACGACTTGGCGCGTGTGTACCAGAATCTCGGTCAAATGCTTAGCGACCAGGGGTACTTCGAACTGGCAATTAGAATCCAGGAAAATCTCAGGAAACGAAGCCCAGAAAACTCGGAGTATCAGCTGGAATTAGGTACGTTTTACAATAACCTCTCATTCTTGCTGTGGAGTGAGGGCAAAGGGAACTCGGCGGCACAAAGGAACCGCCAGGCCCTAGATGGTTTCGCAGAACTGCTCACCCCCCCGCCTGCGCTGGAGAGGCAGCGCGCCAAGGCCCTCATTCTGCATCTCGCGATGGGTGCATCGGAGCATCCTGAATTCCATGTGATGAATCTGCACCTTGGCGATGAGTACGTGAAGCTTGCGACCGAGTACTTCAAGGCTGACTCCCCGGACACAGCACGCCTAGCCATTGAGGCCCTGGGAAATGTCTTGCCCAATGTAGCGGAACCAGGCCGAACCAGGCTTAGGAAGTCGTACCAGGATTTGAAAAGGCAATTGCAAGAAAGCAAGAGCAAGCGTAAACAGTGAGAAAGTTTCCTTAGGTTCTTGAACCTCAAGTCTGAGAATTTATCTCTCAGAGTTTCAGGCGGCAAGCAGGTCGATGACTTGTTGGATAGAAGCGTCGGCTTTTTCATAAGCGGCTTGGAGTTTGCTGGGGGGAGTGTGGTCTGGTGTGGGTTTACGGTGGAAGAGGCTGTTGGCCAATGGGCCGCAGACGCGCTGGTGGAAGAGGATGAACATGAGGGCGACGCGGGTCCCTTTATCGGTGAGCCGGTAGGCGTAATGGGAGCCGTCGCGCTCCAGTAAGGCATGGGCTTTGAGTTTGCGCAGGTCATAGCGGAGTTGGGTGAGGGTGTAGTTTTCTGGGGTGAGTTGGAAGGCAGAGAGGATGGCTTGGTGGATTTGACGGGAGCGCCATCCGCCGAGTTGGGTGCCGCGGTGGAGCAGGACTTCCAGGAGACGGAGCATGCGGGTGTCCTGGATCTTGATGCCGGGGATTTTGGTGTTTCCCGAGGGGATGGGCAAAGCCAGACGCTGGAACAGGGGAAAGTCGACGTGGACATCGAGAGCTTGGGCCTCGAAGGCCGCGAAACGATCGGTAACAGCGGCTAGGGTTTGACGAACGGATTCCAGGTTATCCAAGGATTTTTTTAGTCCGAAGTCCTTCAGGTTGTTGCTGAGAACCTCCAAGCGTAGGAAGGTAGAGAACTTCTCGTACATGCGGAGTACAGCAGTTTTGGCGCAGGCGCGCAGCACGTGATGGCCATGTTCCATGCTTTCCAGGACGGTGGCAAGTTTGCCTCGGATTCTTTTGTGTAGGCGAAAACCGAACATCTGGGAGAGTTTGTCGGCGGAGAGACGGAACAGTCCGAGGTCACAGGAGCGCTCAAAGAGTTTGTGAATGGGAGAGTTCCGGCGGAAGACAAAGTTGCGACAATATTCGACTTGCTGCAGCGAGTAATGACGGCTGAGATTCAAGGCGGCGCGGTCTTTTTGGGAGAACTTCGGCCCTACCACCCAGGTCTAGTGATCGAGCTGCTTATGAATCGTCTGGGGCTGAGACGGTCAGCTGCTGCCTGTAAGGCTTTGGGATCAGCCACCCAGAGAAAGGCGTTGTCGTCTTTTCGAAACTGTACCCCGGCACGGAGGAGTTCGCGCTCGATGAAGGAATGGCCGTTGATGTAGTAGGTGATGGAGAAGGGCAGGAACGACCCGACGCATAAGGCAATCGGCCCCAGCACTTCATCGCGAATATAAAAGTAGTAGTGCGTGTAGCGGGAGCGCTGTCGGGCAAGGATGCGGTAATGGGGATCGGCGACGGGAAACCTGGGAACGGCGGAGCGGAACGACGGCCCCAGTTCCATACTCTTGAGGATGAAGTAAACGCCGAACTGATTCCGGCGCTCCATTCGTCGCAAGTGGGGACGAACGTAGTCTTCCTTGCGCACGCCCTTCTCGGCCCACTCCATGGGGATCGTACTTTTCTTGGCAAAGGCCTCCACCCAGCGATGGTAATCGTCGGTTCGCTGCCGCCGGACTTCTTTGCTGATGGCTTCCACCTGGTGGATGTCGCGGAAGAAATGGATGATGTTCTCCGGGCGGGTGAGTAAGGGCAAATGGCCGAGGATGACGATACGATCGAAACAGTGGTATACCAAGGCCAGCAGGCTGCCAAACAGCTTTGCAAAGGTCTCCATCGGTTCCTTCCTTTGACTTTGCTTCGAGAACAAAATCATCGGACAAAGAACCGATGGAGGTCAAAATTTCGGCTCTGAGCGAGAAACTGTAACACCCCTGCTGAAATGGGCGTTTTGATTTTGGGAATTCTGGATACACTCGGCAGGATGAGAGAGGCGGACTGGAGCAAAGTACTGGGTTGGCCGGGGTATCGGGTGTACCGACACGAAATCGACGAGCCGGGCAAAAGGCTGAAGCTGTGGGTTCGGCGGAAGCGAGGAAACCGGAAACTGATTTGCTCGGGCTGTGGGCGGAAGCTAGCCGAAGCTTATGACAGCTACGAGCGGGAGGTACGCGATTTACCGTGTTTCGAGTTTCGGACGACGGTGGTGGTCGAGTTATATCGGGTGCGCTGTCCGGACTGCGGGGTGAAGACGGAGAAGGTGCCGCAGTTACCGAGCAAGGCGCCGTTCAGCAAGCGCTTCGAAGAGGCAGTGGGGTTGGCCTGTGAGAGTGCGGCGGTGCGACGAGTAGCGCGACAGTTTGGCTTGGCCAGCAGCACGGTACGAGCCATCGATGTGCGCTATCTGACTCGCTGGTCGGAGGGGCGACGAAAGCCGGCGTTGCGCCAGATTGGAGTGGATGAGATCCATCTGGGGAAGAAGCAAAAGTTTCTGACGGTGGTGAGCAATCTGGAGACCGGAGAACCACTGTGGTTCGGCCGAGAGCGGAAGAAAGAGACGCTGGACGAGTTCTTCGAGAACATCTGAGTACGTTTCAACGAAGTGCGATTCGAGCGGCATGTGTGGACATGTGGGAACCGTTTCGGCAAAGCCTGGAACAGTGGGTACCAGAGTGCCGGATCGTGTACGACAAGTTTCACATTCTGCAGCATGCCAGCCAAGCGGTGGACGAAGTGCGGCGGGCAGAGTTCTTCCGCAAAGGAGGAGCAGCCCGGGAGTTGGTACGGGGGAAGCGCTGGTTGCTTTTGAGCAGTTGGCTCAATCTGGATCGCGGGAAGCGGCGTCAGTTGAACACCCTGTTTGCTCTGAACCGGCGCATTCTCAAAGCCTATCTTCTTAAGGAGAGCCTCTCGCATGTGTGGGATTACAGCTACGAAGGGGCCATGTTGCGTTATTGCAGAGATGGATCGACCAGTTGCGCTGGCAGCGGCTGAAACCGATGGAGAAACTAGCCCAAATGTTGCTGGATCATCTCGAGGGTATTTTGAACTATTGCCGGACGAAGGTACCGATGGGAGTGGTGGAAGCCGTCAACGGCAACATCAAAGCTCTGCTCCGCCGTGGCCGCGGTTATCGAGACATGAACTATCTGCTGCTGAAGGCGCAGCCCTTGGCTGCCACTAAGACCGAATTCGTCGCTTTCCAGAAGGCCGCGTAGAATGCACACTCTTACAGATTGTTGTGCAGAACCAAAATTTCAAATATGTTTGGGTAGACTTAGAGCGTTTAGCAAAACCTCCGGCATTGCTGCTAACCGAAAGTGACGGCATCAAAGATTATGTCCCAATCGAGTGCGCGGGCTAAACGGAATAACCATTTGCGCGAATGAATGTCCTTGCGCGTCATGCAAAGGCCGGGGTGCGGTGGGATCGATGTTTTTGAGAGAGGCTTGCTGGCGCTTTTTAAAGAGCGTCAAACGATGNNGTTCTCGTGTTACGTTTCCCGATCAGCCTGGCTGCTCAGGAAGGTAATCCAAGCGCCGTGAAGAGTCAGTCCGCAAGGTCGGCCGCGGCGCAAGCCAATTTGTCGACAGCCGGAGACCAAGCTGCCCGGCGCAAACCGATTCGAGCAATGACCTCGCATCCGATCCGGACACGAATGCTCTGCAGCAGCCGATCGACGCCGGCGAATCCTTCAGATTTGGGCGGGTGCGTTTCCATTGAGTCAGTTTTGCAGGGTAGCAGGCAGGAAGATCCTCCGATCGGATGCGAGTCCCCTACTTGCGCTTCGAGCGGCTGCCCTATCCGACAGCCTTCGGTAGTAGAGTAGCGCTGGCTCGACACTGTAGTGGTTTGTACCGAGCCCCATAGAAGCGTTCCCGGAAGGGAAGTAAGCTTGGAATTGGAAAGTAAGATACTGATTGGAGGATGCAATCGCGGCCAATTTGAATCCAACTGCAACATCACTGAGCCCAGCCTCATTTACATTCGGTCATCGGGAAGAGGAGCTGACTTTCTGTGTTGGCCACAGTGAGCTGAGGCTGAATCAAACGCACCGGAACCTCCCCGAGAAATGAAAATCGCTTGAATGGTGCGTATTCGGCATGCAAGTAAAGTTGCTGGAAATTAAAGTCCGCCACAACGAATGGCGGCCCGGGCCCGCTGTTGTTGGGGTTGGTCATGTTGTTGAGGCCGTTGTATCGTGCATAGAAGAACTCCGCCCGATCCGGAGCATTGTCGTGGAAGGCTGCGTCGAAATGGGGATCTGAGATTTGACGATGGCATTATCGATGTATCCGACCATGCTGCCGGGAATCCTCGGCCTTTGCTCGCCTGGGGGTTTGCTGGACTGAGTCGGCTTGCGTTTCTCCTGCGTCCGCACGTCCAGAACCGGCTGGGATGCGGGCAGAGTGCTGACACCCTGCTCAAAAGAGGGATCGCCATGAGAGCTCGCGGGAAAGGCGCCCTGCTGCACTGCGTCGGCCGTGCACAGCTGGCTTTTGATGGGGCTGGCATCCTTCTCCCGAGCAGCAACAGCCAACCGGAAAAGCATCAAGACCTCATGCTCAGCGTTGTAGCCACCTATCGTTTCAACGAGAGTCGTTCTACCCGTAGGACTTATGTGGGGAACGTAGCGTCCATGCGGATGAGCTGGAACTTCGTTTGGCCTCGTGAAGTGGTATCGCACGTTCAGCGCCACGCCGTTCCCGATATTTTGCACTACATAACTGCCATGGTCAGCGGCAGCAATGATACTTCCGATAGCTCTGTGTATCTCAAGAATAGCAAGCACCATCTCTTAACCGCGATTTGCTTTTCCCATTCCTCGACCTTATCCGAGATTCCTTCTCCGAAACGAGCAGTTCGTCAAACCTGGTGGAGCGGGCTGATAGCCAACCTCATCGACGAGTGGAGGGAGGCGCTGAGCGGGTACCGGCTTCAAGAATTGTCACGCCCGAGAGATCGCCGATTAGAATGAGTAGCGATATTCGGCTCGGACGATCTCCTTGTACCAAACTGCATGTGTCAACTGATGCCCATACCCGATATAAAAAGAGCTGTGGGCTCCCACCGCCATGCGCGCTCCCAACTTGGCGTTCACGATGTTGGTACCGCTTGCAGGCACACCCACCTGGTTAGCGCAAGGGTTGGGCATACCGGTGACACTGCTTATACAGTTGGTTTCAAGCCCGCCCAGTACCCTCCAGCCGACCAACTCGATCACCGGCGCGATCCAGACGTTTTCGCCTCGATAGAGGACATAGCTTGGGCCGACACCATAGAAGAAGATATCGCCGGCGAATCCTTCAGGTTTGGGGAGCGTTCCCGGTGTAGTGTTACAGGGTAGACAAGTAGATCCTCCGATTGGATGCGAGTCCCCTACTTGCGCTTCGAGCGGCTGCCCTATCCGACAGCCTTCGGTAGTAGAGTAGCGCTGGCTCGACACTGTAGTGGTTTGTACCGAGCCCCTCAGAAGCACTTCCGGAAGGGAAATAGGCTTGGAACTGGAAAGTTAGATACTGATTAGAGGATGCAACCGCGGCCAATTTGAATCCAGCTGCAACATCACTCAGCCCAGCCTCATTCACATTCGGGAAGGGGGGAGAGACTTGGTTTACGTTGGCAACAGTGAGCTGAGGCTGAATCCAACGCACCGGAACCTGCGTGAAAAACGAGAACCGCCTAATCGGTGCGTACTCGCCATAGAGATAAAGTTGCAAGAAATTCAGGTCGGCCACAACGGAATTCGGCCCGGGTCCGCTGAGGCCGGCATATTGTGAATAGAAGAACTCCGCCCGATCCGGAAAATTGTCGTGAAAGGCTGCCTCGAAGCGAATCCGGATCTGAGATGCGACGATGGCATTGTCGATGTATCCGACCATGCTACCTGGAATCTTTGGCCTGGTCTGCCCCGGAGGTGGGGTGGTCTGGCTCGGCTTGGCATTCGCTTGCTGCGGAGCATTCGTGTTCGTATCGGATGCGAGGTCAGCGCTCCAAGCCGTTGGCGCCGAGTCAGCTTCGTCTCCTGCTGTGGACACATTAGCTTGCGCCGCGGCCGACGTTGCGGACTGATTCTTCATTCGGCTGGGATCCCTTTCCTGAGCAGCAAGGGCAATCGGGAAAAGTATCACGAGGACGAGGCCTACCAGTTTCATCAAGATAACCATTCGCCTCATTGTCCGCACCTTTCAAGGAGACTGCAGCACTATTTGCGCTGGACTCTTTTTTCGAGGAACTCTCTTTGCAAATCGTCATAGGCCTTGGCGAGGCGGCTTCGGTCTGGTTCCCCCAGCTCCGGCAGCAGCCGGGACAGACTCTCAAGGGCGTCCTGAGCGTCTGACAGTGAACCTGAGTGCAGACTCTCGCGGGCAGCGTCCGCATACAGGTCGCCCAGATGCGTGTACGTCACGTGAAATTCGGGATGTTGTAACTGATGAATCAAGCCGTAGAGCATGGAAGCTTTCGCCCTTTCGCTTTCCAGCAGGGGTGCGGGGGTGGCGAGTTCTTCAATGAGATCAGTGGCTTGGTGGTTTCGTTGCGCCGCCAAATTGACGTCGTTCTGCTCCCATCGGAGGGCCGCCAAGTTGTTATAAAACATCGCCAATTCCACCTTGTATTCTCTCATTGCCGAGCTTTTCTTTGGTGAGAGCCTCACTAATTCCAACAGTATGTTCGTAGAACTCTCTCGCCTCCGATAATCTTTTTTCTTCCCGCAAGAGAGTGGCTAGGTTGTTGTAGACGCGTGACCTGCCGCCATTCCTGACCGTTAACTTTATCACGCGTTGCAGGGAATCTTTCCGCCACGGGGTTCTAGGGGCGCCGTGAAACAACCTGTGAGGTCCTGCAAAGGTCGAGCCCAAAACAGTGCAGGGCATCTTGCGTCATTCACCTATTCAGACGACGCTGGATCTTTACACCCAGGAAGACAGCGATGAAGCACGGGCTGCGCAGGGAGAGTTCCTGCAGGCGCTCGGGATGCGCTCGGAGCTGGTGCAATGAAAATGTGGGTTGGGATTGTGGGTTGAGGTTTTCAGGCTGCTTGCTGCTAACCCATTGAAAGAAATGGTAGGCACGAGGAGACTCGAACTCCTGACCTCTACCGTGTCAAGGTAGCGCTCTAACCAACTGAGCTACGCGCCTATCCTTTCGATTCTATCACTTGCAGACCATCCGAAATTTCCACCGTACCAAACCGTACCAAATTTCTGGCCACTCTCACGAGCCGGCCGCTACCTCCTCCCTCGCCGTCAGCTCCGAGTAGATCGCATCGAGCGTCGACTTCACGCCCGCCTCGATCGGTTGCATGTAGACGTTCACCGTGGTGTCGGCCTTGCTGTGTCCCAAAACGCCTTGCACGTCTTTGATGCCGCCCTTGGTCTGGGCCAGCGTCGCCATCGTGCGCCGCAACACTTGGAAATTCAGCTTCGCCAACCCCAGCTTCACGGCCAGCTTTTTCAGCACCCGAGCGCGATAGTTGTCCGTGCGGATGAAGCCGTTCGTCTTTGACCCGTTGCGCTTGCGCGCATTGGGAAAGATGAACGCTTCCGCCGAGCGATCGGGACACTCCTGCCTCCACAGCCACAGCTCGGTCGCAAGCCCTTCGGGAAGGTGCACCGTCCGCAGCGACTTCTTGGTTTTGCCGAAGTCCCGCAGCTTGCCCTTGTAGGCCGTCTGGCTGACGGTGAGCGTGCGCGCGTCCATGTCGAAGCCCCTCCACCGCAGCGCAAACAACTCGCTGGGGCGGAAAGTCTCGGTCATGTCCAGCTTCAGCAGGATGCAATCTCGGAGCGGTACGGACGCCAGTACTAGCCGCAGCTGGTCCCAGCTCAGCGTAGTCCTGTCTGGCGCCCGCAGACCATTGGGCAGGATAAGCTTTCGTGCCGGATTTTTCTGGACGAGATCCTGCTCGATCGCCTCCTCGAAGATCGCCTTGAAGTAGAAGCGAGCGTGCTGGACGCGCGCTTGCGACAACGTCTTCGCCAGATCGTTCAGGTGCGTCTGCAACATTACCTTGTCGATCTTCGCCAAGGGCAGGTCGCCAAGCCGTGCCAGAACGTCGTGCTCGATTTCGCTTTTGCGAATCGCTGCTGTCTCCTGTCTCCATGCGCTGCCTTCGCGCAACGGGAAGAAGCGGTTGCGGGTGAACCAGCCGAGAGTGACGATGCGCTCGTCGGCCCGCGGTTGGGTCGTCCCGCCCGTTTTCTGCGCGAGGATTTCCTCGAGCGAGTCCTGTGCCTGGTGCTTGGTCATCTTTGACTTCGCGCCGAGCACGCCGACCCGCTGTTTTTTCCACGTCGATTCTCCGGTTGTTGGGTCGAGTACTTTGAGGTTGATGAACCCGACCCAGGATTTGTGTTCGAGGCGCACTGTGCCCCGTTGATGCGATCTCGCCATAGTTTCCTCACAGGTGAATCTGTGGCGGGGTGCCTGCATTATATCCTCCGAGAATTGCGACGGCTGAGACGTTCCATTTCCTCGATGAACTTTTCGATCTCACTGGCGCGATAGCGCAGAAGTCCTGCCCTGCCGGGGCCTCCACCGAGACGGATCACGGGCAGTCTTGGTTCCTTGCGGGACGAGTGATCCCGCACCCAGTCGGGCGAAACGTTCAGCCGTTGCGCAACCTGCTCAGGTGTCCACAATGGGTCGAATGCCAGCTCTCTGCTTAATAGCGTCGACGAGTCGGCGCCCTTATCCGGGATGAGCCGTGCATTGCTCCCACGGGCCTCATTGCTATTGGGGATCCGCTCTTGATCGTCGCTAGTCATGAATCACCGTTCTTCCATCGCACCATTCTCGGTATGCTGCACCTGTACATGAACTCCAACCTGCTCCAGACGATCGACGTGCGCCCTGCGACAAATTCAACGCGAGAGAGTCCCTACCTTCGAATCGGTCCAATAGAGTCGCGCTGATGAAGTTCCTATCCAACGAATCATCCCGGCAGCCTCGCTTCACTGCTCCCACTTCGTACCAGTGCGTGTTGTGCCACTTGCCGCTATTTCGGACGTTCGCGCGGGTGGGCATGAGACGTGAGATCTGTGATAGCCCGCCAGAACTCATTTGGGTGTGCCTCCCGTAGCTGAAATTGGGCCTTTGTAGGCCAATAAAAAACATTCGTTNNCGGAAGCGAGCACGGCGCGGTTCTTGGGTATGCGCCGCGCAGAGCTGCACAAGCGGGATTGACAGGAGGAGCCGACCGGAGCGGCAGACTTCGCCGTGAAACGAATGTGAGAAAGGAAGACCAGCCGAAGGCTGTACCGCTGAACCTGTGACCCAGAGAATTTGGTTTTGTCTGGGCATGTCTGTTGGAATGTCGGAAGTAAGTAAGGGCTCGTCAGTGTGTTTGGCTGGAGGGCGCGTAAACGCGTGAAATCGGACGGGAGTTGGATTTGCTGAGTGACGACAATCGAGCGGGCCTTTCCGATGGAATCACGAGTGCACCCCAGCCATCCGCAACCGCGAAGCCGACGGCTACTCAGATCCGAGTGCGCGTGGCGGCACTGAAGTTCCGATTGGCAGAAGCACTGGGGGCACAGCGAAGCCGGGATGGAGTCCGAGGAAGGGACGGCCTTTTGAGTTCCTTCCTCGGCGCAAGCCGGGTCGCAATACGGTCGATCATCAGGCGTTTCTTCCTTCGATCAACGTAAAATCCCCAGTTTCATGCCTCGCTGGTGCTTCAAGTGTGTGCTCTTGCGAACCAAGGAGAAAACTCTATGGCTCGCAAAGTGTGACCGGGGCTGTGATGAAGCGCTGCACTACAATGCAGAAGGGGCTAGACGACAATGGGGTCGGCTCCACAGTTGACGCATTGTTGAGGCGATCCCAGACACCGGCTGCTGCTGGCTGATGCCGGATTGAGGTCCCCCTGATCGGTCTAACGATTTGAGCGCCGCTTCCCGTCAACCCGAACCTACTCGCGTTCGCCCGGTATCCCAGATTTCGGAGGCTCGCCGGCAGATCGTCGAACACGCGCGCCAGAGTTGGATTCGGAAGCTGATCGACCTCTCTCGCCGAAATAATCTTCTCTACTTCAGGCCACTGAAGACGGGCACCCTCGAATTGACATCGGCTCCCAACGAGCGCCTGCGCGACCTGCTGATGGGTCAAAGCGTCGCGGTCGCCAAGTTAGCGCCCGATCTGGAGGACGAGGCTCTAACAAAGATCCTCAGGGACATATCCCGGCGGGCTCTGGAGAACTCCGAAGAAAAGGGCCTTAGCACGCTGTTCGTGACATTCGGCATGGCAACGTGGCCGGCCTTGGATGGGGGCCGCCCTGCGGAGTCGCCGGTTCTGCTGTTGCCGGTTGCAATCAGCAAGAAAGAAGGCAGCAATTCCTATTACATCGCGTCGACAGGGAACTTCCAACTGAATCTCGTGCTGCTGAACGTGCTTGAAGACCAGTTCAAGCTCAAGCTACATCCGGAGAANNTTGCGGGTCATCCTGGGAAACTTTGCGTTCCAGAAGATGGCCATGGTGAAGGATCTGCAGGAACGCGCGAATGAGCTGCCGATGCATGATGTGATCGCCGCGATTGCTGGCGACAGCAAGGCTAAGAGCGCCATGAGCGCGGAGCAGAGTGATCCCGATCCGAAAGAGTTCGACCTGATCCCACCCGATGACGAATTTCTGGTCCTCGACGGCCGACTCCAGCCAGCAGCGGGCGATCGCCGCGGTCATGGCAGACCAAAGCCGCGTGATCCATGGCCCCCCTGGAACGGGCAAGAGCCAGACCATCGCGAACCTGATTGCGAGTCTTGCAGCCAAGGGGCGGAGCGTTTTGTTTGTCGCCGAGAAGAAGGTGGCACTTGGAGCGGTGAAGCACCGTTTAGACGATGTTGGCATCGGGCACCTGGCGATTGACCTGCACGGAGCAGACCTTTCTCCGCAGAAGGTCATGCAGCAGGTCGCCCACACGTTGGAGGTTCTACGGTCGGCAGCTCCTGTGAATTGCCAGCAAATTCACGCCCAATTCGTGGATCGCAGAGCTCGACTCAATTCGCACGTCGCACGAATGCATTGCAGTCGCGAGCCGAC
>PMHI01000363.1 GCA_003156615.1 Acidobacteriaceae bacterium
GACTCGGCTGGACTGTCAGCACATGGTCGCAGCAACTCGGAGACGTCCTCGTCCTGACCATCCTCTCCACAATACTCGCCGCCTGCTTTTGGTACTGCTTTTCCCGCGCGCCCGTTTGGTCTCCCGCCGAAACCCCTGCACCGAGTCCCATCTTCAACTATGTGCTCTACCTCGGCAGCCTCATCTGGTCATTGGAACTCGCTTACCTGGAGAACCGGTTCCATGTGCTCTCCGGACAATGGGATTTCTATCTCTTGGCGACCGCCGGCCTCTTCTTCTTCCTTGCTTATCGTTTCGACAACCGCTTCGTGCTGTCGCTCGGTTTGTCCTCACTCGCCGGATGGTTCGGGCTCACCATCTCGCACTGGCCGGCTCATCAGGACTCGGCATATCGCCAATATGCCCTTCTCTACTGCCTGCTGGTCGGCGTCGGCGGGGCGCTTCTTCAGCGCCGCGGTCTGAAACCGCATTTCTTCGGCACTTATCTGAACATCGTTGCCAACCTTCTCTTTTGGGCACTCCTCTCCGGCGTGTTCAATCCGCAGGGCTACGGCCTGTGGTTTCTCGCTCTGCTTATCGCTTGTGGCGCGTCTCTCGCCTGGGGCCTGGCGCGACGGCACTTTGCCTTCGTTGCTTATGCCGCCGTCTACGGTTACGTGGGCGTGAGCTCGATGTTCCTCCGGGGTGTCACTGACGAAACCGCTGTCTTAGGCTATTTCGTCGTTACCGGAGTCGCTATGCTCGTGGTGCTGGTCCGGATCGGGCGCCGCTTCGGGGGGCCGGCGTGAGACTCTATCGTGCATCCAGCGAAGAGACTCTGCGCGCCCGCAGACTCCTGGCGGACTGGGCCGGCGAGGGCATCCTTACCAAAGCGCAGTACCAGCGTCTGGAACCGGAAACGGTCTCTGAGCTCCGCACCGCCAACATTTTCCTGCGGCTGGTCTTGTTCCTCTTTACCCTGGTCAGCGTGGCCGCCGCCACCGCCCTGTTCTTCGTGATTTTTCTTTCGCGGCCATCGCCGCACGCGGCCGGCTTTTTCTTCCTGATCTTCGCTGCGGTCTGCTATGCAGCTGCCGAACTCGCCGTTTCCCAAGCCCGGCTCCATCGCTACGGTATCGAGGAAGCGCTCGCCGTTTGCTCGGTTGGTTTTCTCTGCGCGGGAATGCAGTCCTCTCTTTTCAGGGCCAACCCTTATTTGCCGCAGCCGGACGCAGCCCAGTCCCTGGTTCCCGCGGCCGGCGCCGTCTTTTCGCTCTGGATATGGCACCGCTTCGGGCTCTCCTATGCATTTCTCGCCGCTATGATCTTCGTCCTCTTTCTACCAGGCTACTGGACGTCGTCGCACTCGGCGCAGCATCTGATCGTCGCCGTGTCCTATGCAGCCGGGCTAGTAGGTGTAGCCGCAGTACGCTCCCGCCATCGCTTTGACTACCTCGAGGAAGGCTTTTCGGTCCTCGAAGCCCTGCTCTGGCTCGGCATCTACCTGGCCATCAATCTCCAGCTTTCGTCGTTCAATCTGCCCGCGCAGTGGTGGGGCGGCACCCGGGCCGCCTCTGAATTCGCAAGGCCGTTCTACTGGGCCACGTGGGTGCTGATCTGGTGTCTGCCGCCCATCGTACTCGTGCGCGGCCTTCGCCAGAGGGACCGTTTCGTCATCGCGGTGGGCGCAATCGTCGCCATCCTGACTTTCGTCTCCAACAAGCCTTATCTCGGCTGGCCGCGGCATACCTGGGACCCGATGCTTCTGGGCATATTGCTAACCGGTATCGCCTTCTTCATCCGACGCTGGCTCGCCGGTGGCCGGGGCGGAATTCGCCACGGCTTTACCGCCGCGCGCCTATCGGGAAAGGACAAACACTGGATGAACCTCGGGTCGACCGTACTCGGCCCGCTATCGCCCCACTCAATAACTCCAGGTCCGCAAACAAGCAGTCCGGATGTCCGCTTCGGTGGGGGACAATCGGGAGGCGGAGGCGCCAGCAGCGATTTTTGAAGGTCGCGGGGTGGATGGGTCCCCGGCTGACGTAGCGCAGAATTCCGGTAGCTGCACGCCTCACTTGGTCTTTTTCACCAATCCCATCAATCGACTCTTATTGATCTTTAATACCACCCCTGAGTTCCGGTCCGCGACCTCACTAACTTTGTACTCCGCGGCCGTCCCGAGTACCTGTGCGGTCTCTGAGGGCGTCAGCGTGTAGTCCTCATTGAGCCACTTAGCCATTCCTTCTGTGGCGCCCTTCAGCGCATCGTCCAGCGACGCCGATAAACCCATCGTAATGATGTGCGTCGAAGTCTCAATCCGCCGGTCGAACAGATGCGTTGCTTGGATCACATCCACCGAGAATTCCACGTCCATCGAAGTCTCGAGCGCGTTGCCATTCAGCTCTCCATCACCCTGCTCCGCATGCGCATCCCCCAGGTACAACAGCGCACCGGGGTTCGCGACGGGCAAATACACCGTCGCGCCTTCGCCGATCTCATTGAAGTCCATGTTGCCGCCCCATCCGCCTGAATCGCCCGTTGGCGGCGGCGCCTGCGTTGGCCGAACTGCAGTCGCGATACATCCCAGCATCGGCTTCAGAGGGACCGTGTAATTCGCCAAGTCCGTTCCTGCGCCCTCCGGATATGCCACACCCTTCGCAACGTCAATGTGCCACCGAATGGTCTTGCCGGCGTCTTTCATCATCACCGCAAGGTCACTGTTCATCGCGCTCTCATCCACACTGTCATCACTGACCGCATAGTCACGGTTCGGCCGCAACTTCAGGATGTGTACCACCAGCGTGTCGCCCGGCTGGGCGCCCTCGATGTAGAAGGGCCCCGTTTGCGGATTGCCGCCAAGCACGCGTCTTACGCCTTTCTCGTCCGTGCCGCCGGCATCCACAGTCGTGGTGTGCACTGTATCTCCCGGCGCGATCGTCAGCACCGGCTTATTGCCCGGCGAAAACTGCCGATAGAACACGGTTGGTGTGAACTCATGGCGCTTCGGTACCCCATGTTCGAGTGGCATAGCGCGTCTTGCCGTGAACGCGTACTTCATCGGATGATCCATGTCCTTGGGGTCGGTCTCGATCGCGCTCCCTGCGATGACACCATCTTTTATCGTCGCATTCACGTCGGAAGTCGTGCCGTCGTCGCTCGTGGCCAGCAGGTGAATGGCGCCACCGCTCACGGTTCCCTTCGTCAGCTTGTCCCCCGTATACGTTCCGCTCAACTTATCGCCATCCTGTTTCAGTTCCATTCGCAGATAGGTTGTGGTCCCAAACAGGTCCGCGGACATGATCCAGTTTCCGCTTACATCCGTTTCCGGCCCACCCTGTTGCCCCAGCGCAAGTCCTGACGCAATGCAAGCACACTGCATCACGGCAGCGATTACCTTTTGTCGCATTCTGAATCTCCTCGTTTGCAGGAGTGGAAGGACAGCTTCGACGGTAACGATCATAGCGTAATGGGGGCCATTCAGTGTCGTTGGCAGATCAACAAATTGCGACGTCCTGTATGGCGAACGAGTCTCACTCTCAGGGCTTCCAATCGTGCGCATAAATCTCAGGGCTGGCAATGTTGCGCGGCACTCCGGTTTGCCCATCATCCGGGCACAATCCAGGACAAGGGAAAGGTGACATGAATGGCCCGACGAGTGAGGCCGCAGGTTTTCATGCAGCAGGGAGCGATGTGTTGGATTACTCAAACATGAAGGCCAAATCGAGTCATCATTTCGCGTCGGCCCAGACTTGTGACGCCTAAGACTCTGCTGTCGAGGTCCTGGAGGACCCACTTGTTCTTAAGCGCGATCTTGAGGAGGGCTGCCCCCAGCGCTCCGCCGAGATGAGGCTTTCGCTCACTCCAGTCCACACAAGGGTATGCGAAGCGACGGCGCAGCGTCCGAGCTGACTCGACGTCAATGCCAAGACCCTCAAACGCCATTGTTCCGCTTAGGGTGAGGCCGTATGCGTTGTTGCTGGCGATTGAATCGGACGTTGAATGGAATGACAGCCAGCCCAATGTGCGGAAGCGTTCATGCAGCGAGACGCCCAAGGTGCCTGCGATGTGATCGTAGCAAGTGCGCGCAGCACGCAGCCGATTTGGCGTACTCGGCACGAATGCGGCTCGGGATTCCCCGGCGAGCACGCTCAAGGCCTCGAGCGCTGCGGCCACATTGTCTCCTTCCAGACTGTAGTAGCGATGCTTCCCCTGAGCAAACACCTTCACCAACCGCAGCGTCTTCAGCCGCTGCAGGTGCACGCTGGCGGTTGAAGGCGTCACGTCAGCGACCGCCGCAAGCTCTGTGCTAGTTCGTGCGCGACCATCCAACAAGCAGTAGAGCATGTGGGCGCGCGCTGGTTCACCGATGGCCGCCGCAATTCCACAGGCCGTAGCGTCGGATTGGGCCTCCACATTCATACTTTGATGGTAGGCGAAGTGTTCCTGTTCGGCAACTGGCATATTGCCGAACGTGCATCCGCAAGAGCCATCCATTGCACGAATGACCCGCCGCGAAGCCATTCGAAGCATTTCGGCGATGTGTGCGCTGATCTTTGGCGACCAGGCCCGGGACACGCCGGCCATTGAGAGGAAAACAACCATGAAGATCACCTGCATCATCCGCTACCAGATTGATCCGTTCCAGCGAGACGAGTTCGAGAAATATGCCGAGAATTGGGGCCGCATCATTCCGCGATGCGGTGGCCACCTGATCGGTTATTTTCTTCCTTATGAAGGCACGAACGATGTGGCCTGGGGTCTGATTGCGTTCGATAGTCTGGCCTCCTATGAGGCGTACCGAGCACGCTTGAAATCTGATCCCGAAGCTCACAAGAATTTCGCTATGGCACAGAGCAAGCGAGTTATCCTCCGCGAAGAAAGGAACTTCGTGGAAGCAGTCGATGGAACGCTCGGTATTTCTTCGACACTCGCGGGATCAAGGTGAATCCCAGGGATGCAGCTGCGAAGTTCGGAAGATGAAACGTAGAAATGCAATGAAGAAGATTGGCATCGTTGGAGGTTTGGCTTGGCCGTCGACAGTGGATTACTACTCAGAGATTTGTCGTCGAAGCGAACGATGGCACCTCGCCAGGAACCCGCACGCCGTGCCCTCGACACCAGAGATGAGCATTGAATCATTAGACGTAAACAAGGCGATTTCCTACTTCGGGACTGATGAGGACGAAACATCGTGGTCGCAATTCGACGGCTACCATCGCGCGGCCCTNNGATTCCCGTCCTTAGTATTCTCGACGCTACGGCTAAGGAAAGCGCTCGAATCAGGGCGAGCGAGGTCTTGATTCTGGGAACTGCCCTGACCATGAGATCGCCAAAATTTCGCGAGGGGTTCGCCAAGTATGGAGTTGAAGCGACGGGCCCGCACGACGAGGGGGCAAGGGTCATGACGGCCGGTCTGATAACAGAGTTACAACTTGGCAAGGCGGAGGGGGCCGCGGAACGACTCGGCAGAATCGCTAGAATGTCGTTTGGACGGCAGTTCAGGGCACAGCCTGTGGTGTGTTTAGCCTGCACGGAGTTGCCGCTCGCGTTCAAGGAGCGGAAGATGCTCACAACCTTTGAGTACGATGGCGTCTCCTATATCAATACCACTGCCGTGCACATCGTCGCCGCCTTCGATTTCGCGGTCAATCTCGGCGAGTAATGCTCTTAAGAAGACGCCGCAGAAACACAACAGAATAATCAACCCGCGACCGTGCTCCAACCGGCATCTGACGGTGCAGATCCCAGTCGCGCACGACAATCCCGAGGTCGACATCCATCGTGCGTTGTCCCGGCGGCCTGCCAAAGAGGTGATGAAGCATAATCTCCACCTGGCAGGCCGGGTCGATCCTTCGTCGAAGAAGCAACTCTCTCTCCCAATCAAAAGGAACTTTTTGCTCACGGGATTGGATATCGGTCAGGCATAGCCGGAAACCTGTGCCGTCGGAGTAAAAGGTTAGTATCTTTTCAGAGGATTTCTGAGATGCATACGCTGAAAGTAATTGTCGGCGGGTTTCTGCTTCTGGGAGTGTGTCTTGTCATTGGCCGTTGGGCCGGCGGAACAGCGGCGGGCGTGGTGGCCACGGCGATGAAATGTTTTCTCGTGCTTTGGCTGATCGCCACGCTTATCAACATGTGGTTCGGTGTCAGCAAGGCAGGCTATTCCATCAAGGATGAGGCTCCGATGGCTTTGCTTGTCTTTGCGGTCCCAGCGATCGTTTCGATTCTTATTTGGTGGAGATCCTCGTAGAACTAGGAGTATTCGGATTTCCGTTGCCCTTCTGACCCACTCCGGAGATCTTCGATGTCGGTCCAC
>PMHI01000497.1 GCA_003156615.1 Acidobacteriaceae bacterium
CATCCGGCCTTTCGTTTCTCCGTGCTGTAGTTAGGTCATCATTGCGACCTCACGGAGTCCGTTTCTTCGGTCCCACGCTGTCGAACTGATACGAGCGTGCCATGATTATTCTGTTGTTTCGGAAGCGCGACTTTCTTCCAGGGCCGACTGCTCCACGGAATGCTTCGCCTGCCCATCGTTCTCGTCTGCTGGTGCCGCAGCGGCTTCTTCACCCGGCGCCGCTTCCTCGCCAGTCGCCACTTCTTCGGCGGCCGCGACTTCTTCCCCGGCCACAGCAATTTCCGCGGTAATGTCTTCCCCGCCTGCCTCAGAAGATTCCACAACCGCTGCCTCGGCCGCGCCTTCTTCGGCCGCGACTTCTAGCGTCGCACCCTGCTCCAGGCTGGCAAAGTAATTATTCACCGCAAGACTGATTTTTTCNNACCGTCTTCGGCCCGATGCCTTCGATCGCTTCCAGCTGCTCCGGCGTCATGTCGGCCAGTGCTTCGACCGTGGTCACTCCCGCAGCGTTCAACTTCTCCACCAGCCCTTCACCCAGGCCCGGTACGCTCTCGAGCGGCGTAGCCGTTTGCGTGACCATAGCCGACATCTGCTGCTCTACTTCCTGCCGCTTCTCTTCCTCGCTCTTGATGTCGATCTTCCAGCCCAGCAGCTTCGCCGCCAGCCGCACATTCTGCCCCTTCTTGCCGATGGCAAGCGAAAGCTGGCTGTCGTCCACCACTACTTCCAGGTGCTTGCCCCCGGAATCAACCACCGTGACCTTGCTCACTTTCGCTGGCTGGAGCGCTTTTTCGGCGAAGGTTACCGCATCTTCGTGATACTCGATGATGTCAATCTTTTCTCCGTGCAGTTCGCGGATGATCGACTGCACCCGCATCCCCTTCATGCCCACGCACGCACCCACCGCATCCACATCTTTATCTTTCGACATCACCGCTATCTTGGTGCGCTCGCCGGCTTCCCTCGCAATCGCGCGGATCACCACCGTCCCGTCATAAATCTCGGGCACCTCCGTCTGGAACAAATGCTGCACCAGGTCCGGCACCGCGCGAGACACCACCACGCCCGGCCCTTTCGAAGCTTTTTCCACGCGCGCAATCACCACCCGCACCCGCTCGCCGATGGCGAACGACTCCAGCCGCGACTGCTCCTTGCGTGGCATGCGCGCTTCCGCCTTGCCGATGTCGAAGATCACATCCGGACCCTCCACGCGCTTCACCGTGGCGTTCACCACTTCTCCTACCCGTCCGATGTACTCGTTGTAGACCGTGTCGCGTTCCGCCTCACGCACCTTTTGGAAGATCACCTGCTTCGCCAGTTGCGCCGCAATGCGTCCCAGGATCCCTTCCGTGACTTTGGGAATCCGTAACTCCCCGCCCACTTCCAAGTTGGGATCGCTCTTGCGCGCATCTTCCAGCGTGATCTGCAGCAGCGGATCTTCGACCTGCTCGGGAGTCTCCACCACCGTTCTTACCGCGAAAGCGTTGATCTTGCCGGTTTCTTTATCCAGCTCGGCGCGCAGATTCTCCTGCGTCTTGTAGTACTTGCGCGTCGCCATCACAATGGCGTCTTCGACCGCGCTCACTACAATCTGCGGATCAATCCCCTTCTCGCGGCTCAACGCATCGATCGTGTTGTAGAGCTCACTTGCCATAAAAAGATTCCGTTACAAAACGAACCGCTTCTCAGGCCGTAGGTCTCAGGTCTTGGGTCTCAGGCCAAACCCTAAGCCCTCACCCCTTGGACCTAAAACCCGCTTCTAGATTTCCGGCACCAAGTTCGCCTTTTCCACATTGGCGAATTCAATCTCGATCTTCTGCGCGGGCTCTGCTGCCGCCGCGCCCATCTTCTTGCGCGACTTCTTGCTCGCCACACTCAAGTCCAACGTCAGCCGCCCTTCGCGAAACGCTTCCAGTCGGCCTTCAAAGTACCGGTTGTTGTTCACCGGATTCCTGGTCATCACCTTCATCCGGCTTCCAACAAAGCGTTCAAACTCAGCCGCCTTCGTCAGCTTCCGGTCCAAACCCGGGGAAGAAACTTCCAGCGTGTAGCTGGTCGAAATCGCATCCTCGACATCGAGAATGGTGCCAAACTCGCGGCTGAAGTTGGCGCAATCTCCATGCGTCACTCCCGCCAGCGGATCGCCACCTGCCGCTCCCGGCTTATCCAGGAACACGCGCAGCATTCGGGCGTTGCCACTCCCGCGAAACTCGACTTCGACCACGTCCAGCCCGCTGGAGGCCGCAACCCGCTCCGCAATCTCTCGTACTCGATCAAGCTCAAGTGCCATGCATGCAATCACTTGCAGCCCAGCCCACCCAGCCGATTCCTCCGCAACGAAAAAGTGGGCTTGCGCCCACTGGTGTGCTCCGCCAAATCCTGGTACTACACAACAGTTCTCAGTTTTCTAATATACGCCGGGTGGGGGGTAAAAGACAAACCGCCCCAGCCCACACTGGGAAGTCACCAACGACTGGACTGGCCAGGAGAATTATCCGCTCGTTTTCGGTTCGTATTCCGTCTCAACGGCCGCCGCCGAGCGGGTGGCGCGATTGCGTACCGGAAGCAACCTCGGGGATGGACCGAGGTGGAAGCGCGTCGGCGCCATGGGCTAGCCCAAGAATTATCGGAAAGCGCAACCAATAGGTTGCATTTGTTCCCGGGCCTGCGCTAATATGCAACCTGGAGGTTGCCTAAATGAACGACCGTATCGAGAAGCGCATGGAACTCAAGGCGCCGGTTTCGCGGGTCTGGCGTGCCCTGACGGATTACCGTGAGTTTGGCCAGTGGTTTGGTGTGAAACTAGATGGCCCGTTCCTACCCGGTAAGGTGTCGCGCGGCCAAATTACCCATCCTGGCTATGAGCACGTCAAATGGGAAGCCGTCGTCGAGAAAATGGAGCCCGAACAGCTCTTTTCCTTCACCTGGCCCCATCCCAAGTCCCTTGACAAAGTGGATATCCCGGTGGACTACTCACAGGAACCGAAGACGCTCGTCGAATTCAGGCTGCAGAGAACCGCTACCGGCACTCTGCTTCTCGTCACCGAGTCCGGCTTCGATCAGCTTCCCGGCGACCGCCGCCTCGAAGCCTTCCGCAGGAATGAGGGCGGTTGGATCCAGCAAATGAAGAACATCGAGAACCATGTCGCAGCGTCGTAGCCGCAGGGCCGCCAAAAGGCGGCCTCGTGCCCCCGTATTCGCTGCCCTTGGCGACGAGGTTCGACTGGCGCTGATCGCGAAGCTCTGTGCCGGGCAGCCTTATTCGATCTCTCAGCTAACCGAGGGGACCGGCCTGACCCGGCAGGCGATCACCAAGCATTTGCGAGTGCTCGAGAGCGTCGGAATCGTGCACGGCGTCCACAGGGGTCGCGAGAGCCTATTCGAGTTCGATCCGAAACCGATGGAAGAAACGAAGAAATACCTCAATTTCGTCTCTGAGCAGTGGGATCAGGCACTCTCCAGGCTGAAGTCGTTCCTCGAAGATTGAGTGTCTGGGCGAGATGATAGATCCTAAGCTCAGACTTACGGCGTAACCTGGGGCTTATAGGGCTTATCAATGGCCGCTCTGCGCCCGGAAACTTTCGATTGCAGGGAAGCGCGCGCACCGGGCAAGTTCAGGTTGCCTCATTTCTCCGCGCTCTCTAGAATGAAGATTCACCCACAGGCGGGGAGAAATTTCCGAGAAACTTATGATTCATTTTCCCGTACCCGAAGCTCTCACCTTCGACGACGTTCTTCTCTTACCCGCCTGCTCCGATATCGTTCCGGCGGCCGCCAGCACTCAGACGCAACTCACCCGCAACATCAGCCTGAACATCCCCATCGTCAGCGCCGCCATGGACACGGTCACCGAGTCGCACATGGCCATTGCCCTGGCCCAGCAGGGCGGCCTCGGCGTCATCCATCGCAATCTCACCATCGAGCAGCAGGCCAATGAAGTCGATAAAGTAAAGCGCTCGGAAAGCGGCATGATCGNNCAGCATGGCAAGCTCGTCGGCATTCTCACCAATCGCGACCTCCGCTTCGAAACCCGCTTCGATATTCCCATCGATCGCGTGATGACCAAGAAAAATCTCATCACGGTGCCCGTGGGCACCACGCTCGAAGACGCGGAAGAGATTCTCCACGAGCACCGCGTCGAAAAACTGCTCGTCGTCGATGACAAGTACAACCTCAAGGGACTGATTACCGTAAAAGACATCCAGAAGAAGCTGAAGTATCCGAACGCCGCCAAGGATCCTCAGGGACGGCTGCGCGTAGGCGGGGCCATTGGCGCCACCGGAGATTTTCTCGAGCGCGCTCAGGAATTAGCCGAAGCCAAAGTAGACGTACTGGCCATCGACAGCGCCCACGGCCATTCCACCAAGGTGCTCGAAGCAGTGAAGCTGGTGAAGTCGAAGCTGCCTGAGATGCAACTCTTGGCCGGCAACGTCGCCACCTTCGACGGCGCCTGCGCGCTGGCTCGCGCCGGAGCCGATGGCATCAAGGTCGGCATCGGTCCGGGCTCCATTTGCACCACGCGCGTGGTCACCGGCGCCGGCGTGCCCCAGATCACCGCCATCGCCGAAGCCTTCCGCGCCACCAAGGATGCCGGCATTCCCATCATTGCCGACGGCGGCATCAAGTACTCGGGCGACATCACGAAAGCGCTGGCTGCGGGCGCAAGCGCGGTTATGATCGGCTCGCTGTTCGCCGGCACCGATGAAAGTCCCGGCGATCTGATCCTTTATCAGGGCCGTTCCTACAAATCCTATCGCGGCATGGGCTCGATCGGCGCGATGGCTCAGGGTTCTAGCGAACGCTACTTCCAAAGCACGGAAGGTGATTCCTCGGCCGCGGTTTCTTCGATGGACGGCGATTCCAACCGCGTCGGCAAACTTGTTCCCGAGGGCATTGAAGGCCGCGTACCCTATCGCGGTTCAGTCGCCATGATCGTGCACCAGATGGTCGGGGGATTGAGGTCCGGCATGGGCTACTGCGGCAGCGCCTCCATCCCCGATTTGGTGCAGAAAACGCGCTTCGTGCGCATCAGCGGAGCCGGACTCCGCGAAAGCCATGTCCACGATGTCATGATCACCCGCGAGGCTCCCAACTATGGCGTCGAGTAACCCGCGCGCTTGAACTCCGATCGCCACGACGTTCTGAAGGCTTGGATTGCCGCGATCCTCTGGCTGGTCGTCATCGCCATTGAATCCACGGCGCAGCTCTCTGCCAGAAACACCAGCCGCATTCTCTATCCTCTGCTGCATTTTCTCTTCGGCATGAACTTCGAGCGCTTCCAGATTTGGCACTTCTACATTCGCAAGACAGGCCACGTCATCGGCTACGGCACGCTAAGCATCCTGCTTTTCCGCTCCTGGCGCGCCACCCTGCCCGCACTGACCAACGTGAAGTGGAGACTCCGCTGGGCCAGCATCGCCATCCTGGGAACCGCCCTCGTAGCCAGTCTCGACGAATGGCACCAGANNGAGTCAGCATTTCAGTCGGCTTTAGCCCCTGCGGGGCTTTTGCTCGCGCGCCCCGCCACCTGCAATAAAGCCGCCGCGACGATCGCCGTCCCCGCCGAACAGTAAAATGGAATCGCAGCGCCCTCCTGCTTCCACAATTCGCCCGTGATCAAGCTCGCCGCCAACGTGGTCACGCTCGTCACGAAGAAATAAATCCCCAGAGCGCGGCCGCGTACTCTCTCGTCGACGGTCTCCACCACCAGGGCCTTCAGCACAGGCTGGGTCAGTGCATAGTAGAAACCATACACCGCCATCGCAATCCAGATGGCCAGACTGGAGGGCGCTCGTCCGAAAACAAAATACACCGCGGCGAAAACTACGTAGCCGGCGGAGCCAACCAGGCGACGCGAAACGTGATCGCTGATCCAGCCCGCAGGCCAGGATGCGAGCGTGTAAGTGATGTTGAAGACCAGCCCGAGCAGGGGCGCGAGCGCCACAGGAATCCCCACATTCTGCGCCCGCAAAACCAGGAACATGTCGCTCGAGTTGCCCAGAGAAAAAAGCGTTACCGCGACGATTACGAAGTAGAAGCTGGCGGGCCAGGTAATCCGCTCTTCTTCGGGCCGCTGTTGTGAACGCGAGATGGCGTCCGTCGTGAGCTTCCGAGCTCTGGGACCAGCCGCGAACCCAGTTGCCTGGCGCTTTTCCCGGACGCCCACCAGCGCAACCAGGACGCACAACGCCCCCGGGACCGCGGCGGCCCAGAACACGCTGCGGATTCCGTAATGCGCCAGCAGGACCAGCGCCGTCAGGGGCCCGGCGATGGCTCCGGCGGAATCCATCGACTGGATCAGTCCGTAAGCTGTGCCCAGCCGGTTCTTCGGCACTGACTCGGCGACCATCACGTCGCGGGGCGCCCCGCGTACGCCTTTGGCAAGGCGATCGGTGAAGCGGATCAGCAGAATTTGCGGCCAGGCCGTGACCATCGCAAGCAGAGGCTTGACCGCGTTGGCGACAAAGTAGCCAGCGACCACGACCGGCTTGCGGCGATGGATGTGGTCGGTAAGATATCCGGAGAAGAGCCTGGCAAGCGACGCCACGCTTTCAGCCACGCCCTCGATCAATCCCAACTGCGCCGGCCCCGCGCCCAGCGACGCCAGAAACGCCGGCAGCACCCAGTACGCCATTTCCGTGGCCGTGTCATTCAGAAAAGAAGTGATGCCGAAGGCGTAAATGTTGCGCGCAGTGTACGGCTCACGCTCAGCAGGTCGGGGCATGCAAACGTTTTACCACGGAGGCACCGATACACGGGGAAGACAAGAAGATCCGGGAATCGGATAGTGGATCCGATCGATCGCACCGCAACCCTGAGAACCGCCTTCAGTACATCGAGTCGTACTTGGTGACGACCCACTGACCGTCCTTGTTCTCGGTAGTGATGGTGAGGAGTTCCTTGTACGTGCCGGGCTGGCCCGCCTGGTTAAGCCGCTGACCGCGGTACTGAAGGATGGTAAGGGGCGGCGCGCTTTCCCACTCCGCCAACTCCCAGGAAAGCAGCGGATGCTGCGCCTCCGAGTTGCAGATGAAGTGAGCATACTTCTTGCGGTAATCGTGCTCCCACCCGGAAAGCACATCGTCGCAGTGGCCATCACGCAACTGGCGCAGAAACAGGTTGGCGCTGTGCTCAATCGTGCGGTCGCGCAGTGGATTCATCCGGATGCTGACCGGCAGGCCGGTCAGAGGATCGTGGTCTTCGGACCGCGCCAGCACTGGTCCTTGATTGCTCAGCCACCAGATGTAGCCAAGAAAAACAAACACCAGCAGCGCGCCGGCGGCGACGGCAATGCCGATCTGCGTGCGAGTGAAACCCATCCTGACAGAAAGTCTATAGAGATCACAACGTAGGGCAAGATTACCAGCGGGAGCCGCGGGAGGACATGTACCGACGGGGCGGCCGGGGCCGCTCTTGATGTTTATGGGACATTACGGCGCGGCGCGAAAGCCGCCGCCGCCTGGGCCTCGCTTGGCTCGGCTGAACGGGCGAGATGCCCGTTCCCACACCAGTATGGCCAACACAACTACTCTTTCTTGTCTTCTTCCTTGTCCTTGACCGGCTCGATGCCGCCATCGTGCTGAGCTTGCGCTTCGGCGTCTTCCATGGCTTTCCTGGCTTCGGCGACTTTTTTGGCGCGGTTCTCGGCGCGCTTCTCGCGTTTTTCGTCCAGCACCTTTTCGCTGCCCAGCAGCTCAAGGAACGCCTTGTCGGCGCCGTCGCCCTTATTCCAACCGGTGCGGACGATGCGCAGATATCCTCCGTTGCGGTCGCCGAAGCGCGGGCCAACGGTGTCGAACAGCTTCACCACCGCTTCATTGGTCATGAGGTAGGCCGCGGCCAGACGGCGGGCGGCGAGGTCGCCGCGTTTGCCNNATCACCGACGTGACCAGGTTCCGCAGCAGCGAGCGCCGGTGCGCGGTGTTCCGTCCGAGTTTGTAGCCTGCTACTTTGTGACGCATGGGAAAATACCTGTTTCCAGTTTCTAGTCTCCAGTTTCCAGTTCCAGGTGCCGGCAGCCACACCCGGGAAACTAGAAACCGGAAACTGAAAACTATCTCTTAAAGCTGATCGTCCGGTCCGTAGGCCGAAGCCGGCAGCACCAGATTCGAGGTGGGGCCGGGCACCGCGTTGCCATGCTCGTCAATCTTCATGCCCAGGCTCAGACCCATCGAGGAAAGAATTTCCTTGATCTCGTTCAGCGACTTGCGGCCGAAGTTCTTGGTCTTGAGCATTTCCGATTCCGTCTTCTGCACCAGCTCGCCGATGGTCTGAATGTTCGCGTTCTTCAGACAGTTATAGCTGCGCACTGAGAGTTCGAGTTCCTCGACGGAGCGGTTCAGGTTCTCGTTGTGGATCTCGGGTTTGCGATCATCCGACGAAGACACACCCGTTTCAATCTCTTCCTCAAAGTTGATAAAGATGTTCATGTGGTCCTTGAGCAGCTTCGCCGCCAGGCCGAGGGCATCGGCGGGGGTGATGGAACCGTTGGTCCACACTTCGAGAGTAAGCTTGTCGTAGTCGGTAATCTGGCCGAGACGTGCGGCTTCCACGGTGTAGTTGCACTTGCGAACCGGCGAGTGTACGGAATCGATGGGAATGAAGCCGATGCCGAGATCCTCGTCGAAATTCTTGTCGGCGGAAGTGTAACCGCGGCCGCGCTTCAGGCGCATCTCCATGTCGAGCTTGCCGCCCTCGCTGACCGTGGCGATGTACACGTCCTTGTCGAGAACTTCCACGTCGCCGTCGGCTTCGATCATGCCGCTGGTGACCACACCGGGCTGGTCGGCGCGCAGATAGATGGCTTTCGGGGCATCGCCGGCTAGCTTGAAGGGAATCTGCTTCAGGTTGAGGATGATGTCGGTCGCGTCTTCCACCACGCCGGGGATCGACTGAAATTCGTGAAGCACGCCTTCCATCTTCACGGCAGTGACCGCAGCGCCTTCAATGGAACTCAGCAGCACCCGGCGCAGAGCGTTGCCCACGGTGGTGCCGAAGCCGCGCTCAAAAGGTTGCGCCCAGAAGATGCCGTACTTGTCGGTGAGGGTGGAAGTATCAACTGCGAGACGTTTCGGTTTCTGAAAACCTTTCCAAAGCATTTGTTTCTCCTTCGGCCGTTTGGCTCAATTCTGGCTCGCTGAGTGGTCCAACTCAGGTCAACGTCAGAAAAGGCTGATCTGGCTCGAAAAACGGACCGAGTCTTCCATCTACGTCAGCTTACTTGCTATAAAGTTCAACGATCAACTGCTCATTGACCGGCAACTGAATATCTTCGCGCTTGGGCAAGGACAGCACTCGCGCCTTGTACGCGTCCCGGTCAACTTCCAGCCAGTTGGGCAGCGTGCCGTGGCTGGCAAATTCTTTGGCCATTTCGAGCACGGCGAGTTTCTTGCTGTTCTCGCGAATGGAAATTTCCTCGCCCGCACTCACTTGGTAGGAAGGAATGTTGACCTTGCGGTTGTTGACCGCGACGTGTCCGTGGCGCACCAGCTGCCGCGCCTGCCGCCGCGACTGCGCGAAGCCCAGGCGATAAACCACATTGTCCAGACGCCGCTCCAGNNCGCTTGGCCTTCTGTTTTTCGCGCAACTGCAGGCCGTAGCCCACAATCTTGGCCTTGCGGTCCTTCCCGTGTTGTCCGGGAGCGAAGTTGCGCTTCTCGATAGGACACTTATCGCTGAAACATTTCGCGCCTTTGAGGAAAAGCTTCATGCCCTCGCGGCGGCATAGACGGCAGACTGCATCGGTATAACGTGCCAAGTTATTCTCCTTTTAGATGACCGGTTTACGGGTTTGGCTTCACCCTTCGTCCCGGACGGTAAAACCGTCTCAGTTTCATCGATGCCGCTTCCCGACGGACTGGAAACTGGAAACGGAAACTGGAAACTCTTACACTCTACGCCGCTTCGGCGGACGGCATCCGTTGTGCGGGATGGGCGTCACGTCGCGAATGGAGCGCACTTCAATGCCGGATGAGGCCAGAGCGCGCACCGCCGATTCGCGTCCGGAACCGGGGCCGCTCACGCGTACGTCCACGCTGCGGACGCCATGATCGCGCGCCAGGCTGGCCGCATTCGAGGCCGCCTGCTGCGCGGCGAACGGCGTACCTTTGCGCGATCCGCGGAAACCCAGCGATCCCGAACTCTTCCACGACAGAACGTTGCCATTCATGTCGGTGATGGTCACGATCGTGTTGTTGAAGGACGCCTGCACGTAGCACAGTCCGTGGGGAACGTGCTTGCGCTCCTTCTTCTTGAACGTCTTCTTCTTGCCTTTTTTCTCCGGTGCGGCCGTGCCGCCCGCTGCTGCTGGTTTTGCCATGAATCAGTTCTCGGTTCTCAGCTCTCAGTTCTCAGGAACCCGGTTCTAACTGAGAACCGGGAACTGAGCACTGAAAACTGGTTCTTAGGTTTTCGACGTCGCCTTCTTCTTGGTCGACACAGTCCCTTTGCGCGGGCCTTTACGAGTGCGCGCGTTGGTATGAGTGCGCTGCCCGCGGACCGGCAGGTTCCGGCGGTGACGAAAGCCGCGATAGGAGCCGATTTCGATGAGCCGCTTGATGTTCATCGAAACTTCCTTGCGNNGGGTCCACCTTGGCCTCGTCGAGAATGCTGCCGGCGCGCGGATGCCCGATGCCGTAAATGTAGGTCAGCGCGATGTTGATGTGCTTGTGGCGCGGTAAGTCAATGCCTGCGATGCGTGCCATATTTCTTAATGCCTCCGACAACTTCCGCGCTTTTAGCTTCTAGCAAATTCAGAGTTTAGCCAGTGGCTAGAAACCACGAGCTAGAAGCTGCTACCCCTGGCGCTGTTTATGTTTCGTGTTGACGCAGATCACCCGCACCACACCCTTGCGGTGGATGATCTTGCACTTGTCACAGATTTTCTTTACCGATGCTCGTACTTTCATATCAGTTCCCAGTTCTTAGTTCTCNNCCGCGATTCAGGTCGTAGGGGGAAAGCTCCACCGCTACCTTGTCACCGGGCAGGATGCGAATAAAATTCTTGCGCATCTTTCCCGAAACATGCGCCAGCACTTGGTGCTTGTTCTCCAGTTCCACTTTGAACATGGCGTTGGGCAGCGGCTCGAGAACCACTGCCATCACTTCAATCGCGTCTTCTTTGCTCATCGACTCCTTAAGAAATCAGTTCTCAATTGTCAGTTCCCAGTTTCTCAGTCAAAACCATCGGCTCTCCACGGAGAACCGAGAACTGAACTGCCTTCTCACTTCGTCAAAATCACCGGGCCGTCTTTCGTCACCGCCACGCAATGCTCGAAATGCGCACTGAAACTGCCGTCCACCGTGACGGCCGTCCACTTGTCGTCGAGCACCCTCGCTCCCGGCTTGCCGTAATTCACCATGGGCTCGATGGCGAGCACCATGCCTTCGCGCAACTTCGCTCCGTGACCGCGCGCTCCGAAGTTCGGAATTTGCGGCTCTTCGTGCAAGCGCGTCCCGATGCCATGCCCCACGAAATCACGCACCACGCTGAAGCCGTTGGCTTCGACGTGCTCCTGCACCGCCGCTCCCACATCGCCCACCGAGTTGCCGATGAGAGCCTGGTCGATGCCGCGGTAGAGCGACTCCTCGGTCACCGTCAGCAGTTTGCGCAACTCCGGCTTCACCGCACTGACCGGAACCGTGATCGCAGCGTCGCCGTAGTATCCATCGAGCACNNCACAGCACACAGGGGTAATCGTAATATCCCTTGAACGCCGGCTTGGCTCCGAGTTCCGCAATCTTGCTCTCGGCGGCCCGCTCCAAATCCATGGTGGTGACGCCGGGCGCTACCATCGAGCGTACCTGATCGAGAACCTGGCGCACGATGCGGCCGCTGTGCCGCATCCGCTCAATCTCCGACGCCGATTTGCACACAATCGCCATGCTTAAGAAGTTTCCAGTTTCTGGTTTCCAGTCTCCAGTACTCCCGCTGGAAGCGGAACAAGAAACTGGAAGCCGGAAACCAGAAACGCTTAACTGTGACGACCCTCAAGCCTAATGGTCCTCGACAATCCTGAAAATCTGCTCGGTAACCTCGTCCATCGGCAAATCGGCCATCACCGAGATCAGCCTTCCCGTGCGCTGGTAGTAATCCACCACCGGAGTAGTTTGCTCCCGGTAAGCCGCCAGCCGCGGCTGAAGCACTTCGAACCGGTCGTCATTGCGGGTTACCAGCTTCGTCCCGTCAAAGTCGCAAACTTCATCGGCATGGGGCGGCTGGAAGTGGACATTATAGATCCGTCCACAGGTGGGACAAGAACGTCGTCCAGTAATCCGGAGCAACAATTGATTATAGTCCACGTCCATCAAGATCACAATTGGCCAGGCGCGAGTCGGGCGCGAGTTGTCAAAGAGCCTGTCGTCCAGCAATGCATCCAGCCATCCGGCCTGAGCCGCGGTCCGGGGAAAACCGTCCAGAACATAGCCGCGCTTGCAGTCCGGCTGGCTCAGCCTGTGCCGGACCATTTCACAAACCAGGTCATCGGAAACCAGTTCGCCTCGTGCCATAACCGCCTTGGCAGCCATGCCGAGTTCCGTGCCCTGGGCCACGT
>PMHI01000712.1 GCA_003156615.1 Acidobacteriaceae bacterium
GCGATCTGTTCTCGTTTGGGGCCGTGCTGCACCAATGGACGCAGGAAAGGGCAAATCCTGTCATTTCAGGCGTTCCTGAGCCCTTGCCAACCCACCGTCTCAAAAGGGTGCAATCCGCAGCTTCATTTTATGCGGCCTTTCGCCCCCTGTTTCGCCTCGACCGAGAAAGGCCCACGGGTATACCTTCGGGCCATCTCCCTATTCTGGGTTGCGTCAACGAATCAGAGAAAAGCGCAAGTTCGGTAGTGCCTCAGTTTGAATTTTGTCGCATCTTTCGCACGAGATAGAGATAAAGAATCTGCGCATCAGGTTGATTTATTCTAGCGAGCCAGGTGGTGTTTTGGCAGCTTTTGGCGGCGGTGCAGGCTCGACTCTCCGGTCCAGCTTCAAGCCGGGGCCCGGGTCTTTAGGTGCGTCCTGATTTTCCCACATCCATAAACGTGCCTCATTTGGCTCCTTAAGCTCTACGCGGAACTTTTGGTTGGGGCCGAGTTCCGCGCAGTTGTGACATTTGTGATGCTGGAGTTCAAATGTAAGAATGTTCCCTTCCACGTGTGGGAGCAACAGCGGTGCGGGCTTTCCACCCGTCGCGTGCCAGGGCTCACTGGGGTCAGTGCGTTGTTGAAAATAGAAAAGCATCGTGCCGCTAACCTTGCCGCTGGAATTGTCAATCTTTAGTTCGATTGCCGGAAGGCCGTTCATTTTTCCTTCCCAGGTTCCGTCGAGTGATGCTGTAGGTGGCACTGTCGACGTGGCCTGGGCGACAAGCGGCGACGGCCCGGCAAGAATCGTTGCAACTGCTGCCAACCCTACCATGAGCGATACTCGAAAATATTTCATGGGGCACACCTTGTCGGTGCAACAAATGCCGCACACGGTAGTGCTGGCTAGTGCCAACAGCCGCAGGGTCCACTTCATTTTATGCCACTCTTTTCTTGTAAGGCCCGCGCTTGCTGGGTTTCGGCATGTAATTGTCTGCCATTTGCACGATTTCCTCAAGACTCCAAACGTGGTCACTTAGGCCAGCGGCCATGCTCGGAGTGATTCTCAGCGTCTTGTGGATTCTGGCGAAGTTATAGTGTACGGCGTAGATCGCAACCATCGGCTCGTGATTCTGAACTTTCTTCGAGAATGCGTTGGTCAATCTGGTGAAGCGCCTCATGCCCATTCTCATACTCAAGTTGTGGCGCTCCACGAAGGACGTGCTCACGCCCTTCGGGTCAGGATCGCCGCTCACTACCTTCATGTCACAGCCAATGCAAACGGCGGGCGAATAGCGCGTGTAGTGCCTCAGTTTTATATTTAGGATGGGGAAACCCAACGAACCTCATGAAATAATGCTTTCGGGCACCATCTGATGTTCTGAAAGAAACTTGCAAACTTGTCCCAACTGGGCTGGTAGTTACTGGTCAACGCCACGCCATCCTTATTGCCGTGGCAAGACAGATGAATCACTGTGCAATCGCTAGTTTTAGCGTCCGCGATGGCCTTCTGGAAATACTCGCGATCCATTGCTAAACGCAGCTCGTTACGAATACCGAGATTATTCAAAATGCCTTGAGCCGCGCTCCCGTCCAGTTCCCGCCGGTAGAAATCCTCGGGATTGCTGGACTCAATTATGAACACCTTCATAGCGCCCTCCTGAAGTTTGCTACTTGCCAAGAGCCTTGCGTCGAGCTAGGCGCCCACTTCATGAGCCCGTGCATCCTGTTCCAGGGCGGCATTGTGATAACCGACTGTTGCGATTTGCTCCAGATAGACAGACGGTGAATACCGGGCGGTTCTTCCGCAGCGCGAGATCAAGGAGCTATCACACAGAAAGGCGAACGGAACCGCTCGTGCTTCCCACGGAAATCAGCGGCCTTGAACGCCTGCATGCGTTGGTCAAGGTCGAGAATCTGGTACTGCCGTTCAGCTTTCCCTACCTGGCGCCACTGAAGTCTCAACAGGGATTTATACCCAGAGCAAGCGCACGTCCGGTCGTCGAAATCGACAGGAGAGCACCTGAGCTAAGCGGCACTCTCCACCGCTTGGTTGCGCATAATCTGGTGGGACAAATCGGTTGAGCCTTCCAGCGCCAACTCCGCCCGGATCATATTGTCCTTCGAATTCGAGAACATTTTGAAGCCGTACCTCACACACATCGCGCGCATCTCGCCGTTCTCGATCAACATGTTGGAGACTACCATCTTTAGTTTCTCGTCGCGCGCGATCCGGATGAGGAGGCGATACAACTCCGTCCCGAGGCCCTTGTGTTGCGCGGAATCGATGACCACCGCATCCATTTCGGCATCTTCACGGCCGTGCAGCTTGCTGAGACGGCCGACGGCGAGGATTTCGGTCCCGCCGTTCTCGAGCTTGCGCTCGGCCACCAGCGCCATTTCGCGATTGTAGTCAATGAAGCAGATGCGGCTCAGGCGTTCGTGAGCGGTGCGCTGAGTGAACTTCAGAGGCTGGAGATAACGCAGATAGACGCTGCGCTCCGAGAGCTTGGTGTGGAACTCGATAATGGCCGGCTCGTCCTCGGGGCGAATCGGCCGGATCGTCACGGCGCTGCCATCCTTCATCGTCCAGTCGCTGACCAGGTGCATCGGATACGGCCGGATCGCGGCCTCCGGCAAGTGCTCCTCTGTCACCTCCGGCCCGTGTAGGACCACGCGCGCATCTAGAGCCATCAGTCGGTCGGACGAAACCAACAGCGGATTGATGTCGATTTCCTTGATCCAGCGGTGCTCAACGACTAGCTGGCTGAAGCGCACCAGCAATTCTTCGAGAGCTTGCAGGTCAACCGGCTTACGTCCGCGGACCCCCTTAAGCGCCCGGAAGATTTTGGTCTGCTCCATCAGCCGCCGTGCCAGCGTGGAGTTCAGTGGAGGCAAGGCCAGCGCGCGGTCCTTGAACACTTCGACTAGTTGACCGCCGGTGCCGAACAACAGCACCGGGCCGAACTGCGAATCCAGACTGCTGCCGACGATTAGCTCGTAGCCGTCGAGCTTCACCATGGGCTGCACGGTGACGCCGTGGAAGTGTTCGGCGCCGGCTTTCTCCGTGACCGACCGCTTGATGCCGTGGAATGCTCTCTTCACCGCTGCGGCATCGGGGAGATTCAACTGCACGCCGCCCACGTCGGTCTTGTGTGTGATGGTGAGCGAGTACAGCTTCAGCACAATCGGGAAACCGATCTCTTCCGCGGCCTGCAATGCCTCCTGCTCGGTGGTTGCGATCCGTGTTTCGACCGTGTGAATATCGTAGGTCTTAAGCAACAGCTTGGACTCGTGTTCGGTCAGGAGGGTGCGGCCAATCTGCCGTACGTCGCGGATGATGGTCTCGGCCCTGCCGCGCTGTAGGGCCCCGCCAGCAAGTTGCGGCATAGTTGGGGTTTCGTAGATTTCCTTCAGGTTATAAGCGTAGCGCCACATGTAGTTAAAGGCGCGCACCGCGCTGTCGGGGAACTGGAAGGTCGGAATGCCGGCCTGGTTCAGGATCTCCTTCCCAGCTAGGACCTCAGCGCCGCCCATCCAGCTGGCCAGCAGCGGCTTCCCCAACCCCTTGGCGTAAGGCTTCAGCTTTTCAGCAATCTGCGTCGGGTTGGTCATGTCTTGGGGAGTGAGAATCACCAGCATGCCGTCGATCGCAGGATCTTTGGCGGCAATCTCCAGCGACTTGGCGTAACGCTCCGGCTCTGCATCGCCGAGGATATCCACCGGATTGTTGTGGCTCCATTGCAGAGGCAGGATGGTGTCGAAGGCCCTTATGGTTTCCTCCGACAGTTCGGCCAGCTCGCCTCCGCCCGCAACCAGCGCGTCGGTGGCCAGCACCCCGGGCCCGCCANNCCGACATAAAGAAGATGTCGGCTATGCTGTTAACGCGAAGCACGCCGCAGCGGCGGAAAGCAGCATCCAGGACTTCGTCGCTGCCGGTCAACGATCCGGTATGCGAGGCCGCGGCCTTGGCGGCGGCGGCAGTGCGCCCGGCCTTGATCACGATCACGGGTTTGTTTAGCGATACCTCGCGCGCCGTCGACAGAAACGTCCGGGCATCGCCGATGGACTCCATGTAGACGACGATGCTGTGGGTCTGCGGATCGTTGCCGAAGTAGTTGATCAGGTCGCCCCAGTTCACGTCGAGCATGGAACCGATGGACACGAAGGCGCTGAAGCCGACATTCTCCCGCAAGCTCCAGTCGAGCACTGCAGTGCAGAGCGCGCCACTCTGGCTGATGAANNGCAGTTGGGGCCGATGAGCCGCATCTTGCCGCGGATAGTCTGGGCAATCTGCCGCTCCAATTCTTTGCCGTGCTCGCCGAATTCCTTGAAGCCAGCAGAGATGACGATGCCGGCAGGAACACCCAGCTCCACGGATTCGGCGATGATACCGGGGACGGTGTCGGCCGGCGTTACCACCACCACCAGGTCCACCTCGTCGGGCAGGTCTCGCAGGCTGGGGTAAGCCTTGATCCCGAGCACATTGGAGCGCTTGGCATTCACCGGAAAAACCGTGCCGCCGAAGGGGCTCCTGAGCAGGTTCCACAGCACCGAGCGGCCTACGCTACCGGCACGCTCGGAAGCCCCGATCACGGCAACGCTCTTGGGGAGAAAAAGAGGATCAAGGGAGTGGCCTCCGGAGCGGGAAACTTCGCAGGACGGGCGTGGATCGATCGGAGAAGCCGGGACTTCGATGGCAGAAATCGTGGACATAAGCGAACACCCACTCTCTTTTTGCTCGCCCGCCCAAAACGGCACGAGCGAAATCAGGTGCCAGAGTTATGATGCGTAGCGCTCTACCGCCAATCCCATGGCATTGCCGCCGCCAAGGCAAAGCGCAGCGATGCCTTTGTGCACGTCGCGCTGGATCATCGAGTAAAGCAGAGTGGTAAGAATTCGCGCGCCGCTCGCGCCGATAGGATGTCCGAGAGCAACCGCGCCGCCGTTCACGTTAACTTTGTTGAGATCGAGTCCCAGTTCACGCGTGACCCCGATTGCCGCTGCCGAGAAGGCCTCGTTGATCTC
>PMHI01000099.1 GCA_003156615.1 Acidobacteriaceae bacterium
CCCTCCTGTGACATCTAACCTTGCCCTCCCTCCCAAATCGGCCCATCATAGTCAAGGCGGAGGCGGTCAATCGAGCCGGACGCAAACGAGAGGTAAGTCCTTTGTTCGCCGTATTTTACCTCTAACTCCTTTGAAAGACGTATTTTGCAGACACTCGCTTGGTGAACCCCGCGCCCAGCAAGACTTTCAGGGGAAAATGGGGTGGGGGGGGTACCCCCTAATTTTCACCAATCATCACCGCACAGCGAGGCCACCAGCCGCCGTGTCAACCGGAGAGCGGCAAGAATATTTGCAGGCAAAATCCACAAGGCAAAGCAGGCAGGTTTGAAGCAATGAGCGAGGAGCCTCAAGCCAAGAGCCAAGAGCTAAGAGCCAAAAGCCCCGTAGCGCTCGGCAATAAACTCCCCAATCGAAGCATAAGCCTTAGTCAAAGTCCCTTCCTCCGGCAAAAACACAATCCGGAAATGCTGCGTCCCAGGCTTCTGGCCAAAGCCGGAACCATGCACAACCATCACATGCTTCTGCCGGATGAGTTCCTTCACGAAGACTTCATCACTCTCGGGAATATCAATGCGCGGGAAAGCGTAGAACGCGCCGCGCGGCGCAACACAACTCACGCGCGGCGTCGCTTCGCACCACTTCTGCGTAAGGTCGCGCCGCGAGCGCAGCTTGCGCTGCACTTCCACCAGATGATCCTGCGGACCTTCGAGCGCCGGCTTAATCGCATATTGCTCCGGATGATTGGCGCACAACCGCGCCCGCAGCAGCCGGTGAATGCCTTCCGTATAAGGCGTCACCGCCGCCGCATCGCCCGAGACAATGCCCCAGCCAATGCGCCATCCCGGAACCAGGTAGTTCTTCGACATGCCGCCAAAAGTGATGCAAGGCACATCGGGCGCAACCGCGGCGAATGCAATGTGCGGCGTTCCATCCAGAATCAACTTGTCGTAGATCTCATCCGAGAAGACAACCAGATTATGCCGCCGCGCAATCTCCGCAACCTGCTCCAGCATCTGCCGCGAGCACAGCGCGCCCGTCGGATTATTGGGATTGATCAGCACAATGCCGCGCGTGCCCGGCGTAAGCTTGCGTTCGATGTCGGCCAGTTCCGGCTGCCACGCATCGTCTTCGTTCAGGTCGTAAGCGTTCAGCGCAATGCCCAGCTTGCACAGCACAGCCGAGTACAGCGGATAATCCGGCTTCGGCGTAAGAATATCTTCGCCCGGATTCACCAGCGCCGAGATACAAAGATCCACGGTCTCACTCACCCCGGAAGTAACAAACACATCGCGCACCGTAGTGATGCCCTTGCGCACGGCCTCGCCGCGAATCGCCTTCAGCGCCTCCGGAATCCCCGGCGACGGCGCATAGCCGTTCTTGCCGTCGCGCATGGCTTTGTAGACCGCTTCAATAATGTGCGCCGGAGTCTGAAAGTCGAAGTTCAGCGGGTCGCCAACGTTCAGCGGCAGAACTTTGTGTCCCTGCTTGGTGACTTCATCGGCCACGCAGGCCAGGTCGCGAATGGCGTAGCGGACGTTGTCGAGACGCTTGGCGGCGGTGATCTCGCGGGCTTGAGTGATAGGCATCCATCAAATTCTAACCGCAGAAGACGCGGAGGCGGAGAGAAATCCGACCGAACTACGGAAACACCCCGCGGGCCTGACAGGTCAGCCCAGGCCAGTAGTGGAGAAGCGAATGGCCCGGCGCTTGAAGCGTACGGGATATACCGCTCATTTCATTTCTTCAACGCCGGAGCCAGGGCGTTGATCAAATCGACGCCCTTCGGACTACCCCAACCAGTGACCAGGTCATACCCAACAACTGCCGAATACTTGCCATTGCTGCCGCTGGTGATGTCGTGGAAGTCGCTGTCGAAACTCGATCCCGTGCCAATTGCATAAAGCACCGAGTTGAAAAATCCGATGGTCGCTTCGCCGTTGGCGGCCGCCTGCTCATTCACCATTGCGATGAGGCTGGCCCATAGCGGCGCGGCATAACTGGTTCCTCCGCCCTGGTTCCTGCATATGCCGCTGGCGCAAACGTATTGGCTGGGGTTCGATTCCGAGGCGACATCGGGGATGTTGCGCAAGGTAGTCGATCCATGATTGGAGGAGGTGATGACGCCTGCGAGCTGTTGCCAGCTGGGAATGGGGACGCCGTTCGGGGAGGGCATGCCCGCGCTGTTTTTCCAGCCCGTCTCCGACGCCCAAGCCCCGCCCGCGCTCTTGGTGGTCAGGACCGTTCCGCCGACGGCGGTGACATAGGGATCATCGGCCGGCCAGACCACGTTGGCGGGAGTACTGGAACCCGAATCGCCGGTCGCGACGAATACGGTCTGACCCTGCGCCGCCATTTCTTTAAAGATCGGGTCCAGGCTGCTCTCATTATCCGCCCATCCCCAGGAGCAACTCAGAGTCTTGGAAATATTGTCGGCGGCCATCTGATTAAAGACGGAGACATTACTTTTTCCCACGTAAACCCGGAGCTGACTTAACCCAGGGGCCATCGAGATGGCCTGTTCAATATCGAGGGACTGCTCGATATCGTTACAGGATGACGGAGGGCAGGTGAGCGACGCGCCATTGACCGATATGCCCTTAATCGGGACCTTGAGCGGCTGATTGATGTTGTTGAAGTAAAGATCGATGTCGCTCATCTCATATCCCCTAAACTCAAAAAGCCCGACTGACTGCCCGGCGCCGTTCAGCGATCCCGAGAGGTAATAGGCCGCTCGCAGGTCGCTGCCGAGGAACGAGCCGCCGGGACCGGATCCCGTAGCTTGCTTTGACTTCACAGAGGACACGATGTTTTTGGGTTGCGGCAGAGAGAAGTCATCCAAACCGGAGATGTGCAATAGTGGGACGTCGAGATCAATCGTGGGTTCGCGGTCTGGCGCGTGGAAAGTGCGGTTCTCGGTGGGATGCTGATACATGCCGAGAGTTACGTGGAATGCGTTTTCAATGTTTGCCGCCGGGCCTTCGACGTCCAGGACCATGCGATTGGCGGGCGTGTCGATAACGGCGAGGCCATTGGCCTGGGCATANNCCGCTTCTACGGGACCAAATCTTTCGGTGAACTCCTGCACGCTTAGGTATTTATGGTAGCTGGGACTTTGTGGATCGTAGAGCTGCTGCAAGAGATCATCGAGTTCGGGTTGATTTCGCAGGGGCAAAGAGATTGCCAGGCTTAAGCGCTGCGCGCTGGGGAGGTGGCCCACTAAGGGCGCGACTCCGGTGGAGACTGCCTCGGGGACGTGAGTCGTGAGAGCGGGGCGCTGCTCGGCTTGGGCCGCGGCTGCGAAGAAAAGAACGGAGCCGAACAATGTCACGGCGACGCGCTGCAGGAGAGCTACTGTTGACTGATTGTTCATCTGGTCACCTCCCCAACTGGCTTGGTACTTTACAACGCAATGGGACGGTGAACAAGCGGTCGATAGTCTCTAATCGCGGGTACGCGCCGGCGGAGTCAGGAGAGGTTCGGCATATACTCTTGTCGTTTTAACTCCATCCGTCGATGGCGAGGGACGTGCTTCCGATGATGCCTCCAAAGAGAACTCGCGACATCCTCCGTGGCGGCGTGCTGGCGATCTTGCTGTTGCTCGGAGGATCGTCGGCCGCACCAAGCCCGAGCCCGCAAGCGGGAGGCGAGGCGGTTAGCGGGTTGCGAATGACGATCAATCTGGATCGAGTGGTTGGCGTGCGATCGAAGACTCCGGACTTCAGAATCGAGTTACGGAATGTGGGTGAAAATGACCTGGTTCTGAATCTGGGCGTCATGCTCGCCAATGGGAAGCGACAATTTCCGAACGCTGTTATTTTGACTCTCACCGATGCGCAAGGAAAATCCCGGCGGCTTGACCTCCGCGACCCTTCGTTCATTTCCGGACGAGTGGACCCGTTAATTGTGCCGCTTCCGGTCGGCGCAATTTTTTCTATCCCAGTGAACTTGGATAGATACTGGGCGGTTGCATCCGAGGAATTCGATTACAAGCCGAAACCCGGCCGTTACGCCCTTGAGGCCCAATTCACGGGCAGAGGCGTCAGCCAGCAAGAGGCGAACCTCGACGAGCAGGGAATTGCACTCATGCCCTGTTGGCAGGGCAAAGTCACGTCAAATCTATTGCGATTCGACCTTCCAAGACCCTAGCTGCAGAACGTTTCCCGCTACTCCGCTCTGTCGATCTGGGCTTTCTGCAGCTTGTCTGAATAGTCGACGTAGAC
>PMHI01000248.1 GCA_003156615.1 Acidobacteriaceae bacterium
GCATCTTTTGCGGATGTCGACAACACGGGTCACGAAGATCTCTACGTGACGACCGTCAATCAAGGAAATGTTCTCTTCCAAAACGATGGTCAGGGCCACTTTAAAGATATTACCGAGGAAGCGGGTCTTGGCCTGGTCGCTCACTCCTCCGGGGCTGTCTTCTTTGACTACGACAACGACGGCCTGGTCGATCTGCTGGTTTGCAATGTGGGTGTGTATACCAACAACGAAAAAAGGCCCCAAGGAGAATACGTCGGGCTAAAGGACGCGTTTCTCGGTCATCTCCATCCCGATCGCTTCGAGTACCCGGTTCTCTACAAGAATATGGGCCACTACAAGTTCAAGGACGTCACGGCGGAGGTCGGACTCAAGCCCTACGGCTGGTGCGGAGATGCAACCTTCGCCGACGTAAACGGAGATGGCTGGCCAGATGTTTTTTTCTTGAACATGCAAGGAGGGGACCACTATTTCGAGAATGTGGGAGGCAAAAAATTCGTCGAAAAGACCCAGGAGTATTTCCCCAGAACACCCTGGGGAAGCATGGGCGTGAAGTTTTTCGACTATGACAATGATGGCCGAATGGATCTTTTTGTCACGGACATGCACTCTGACATGATGGAAGAAGTCGGTCCCTACCACGAGAAGGAAAAAGTCCAACATCCCCGGCCCGATAACGTTCTGGGAGGACCCGCCGACAAGTTCATCTTTGGCAACGCTTTCTATCACAACCTTGGCGCGGGTAAGTTCGAGGAGATTTCCGACAAAATCGGCGTAGAACAGCTTTGGCCCTGGGGAGTTAGCGTTGGCGATGTTAACGCAGACGGCTGGGAAGATATTTTCATCACAGCAGGCATGAATTTCCCTTTCCGATATGGAATCAACTCGATGCTGCTGAATAACCGGGGCGAGAAATTCCTCGACGCAGAATTCCTTCTCGGGATCGAGCCGCGGCAGACGCCCTATACGCCTTGGTTTGTCATGGACTGCACCAAGCACGACGTTTTGCCCGACTTAGGCTTGGGCAAAGCTGTCTGCGCGGGACAAACGAAGAAATTTACCGTGACTGTTCCTAAAGCAAGCCGGTCTTCCGTAATCTTTGATCTTGACAATGACGGCGACCTGGACATCGTCACCAACGATTTCAACTCTGAACCCCAGATACTGATAAGCGATCTTTCCCAGCAAAGAACAATCCACTGGCTCAAGGTCGTTCTCGTCGGCACAAAATCCAATCGTAACGGCCTGGGCGCGACAGTCCGGTTGCAGGCGAACGGCCAGACCCTCACCAGATACAACGATGGCAAATCCGGCTATTTATCGCAGAGTGTCCTACCTCTCTACTTCGGCCTCGGCGATGCGACAAAAATAGATCGCATCGAAGTCGATTGGCCCTCTGGCAGCAAACAGGTGATGAGTGAAGGCCTCCATGAGAACCAGACGTTGAAAATCACCGAACCCACGGAATGATCTATTCCGAAATCACACGACGGATGCAAACCATTCCAAGAAGACGTTCCACGAATTGTCTCAGGGCTAAGAATGATGCGGATGATATGCATTATGACCGATTCATGGCTACCGGCACCTAGCAGGATCGCAATAAAGATCGCCATCGCACCGACAACAAAAACGGAAATCCAGGATAACTGCCGTTTTGTGAAGGAGACCGCACAGCAGCCATGAGCGCAACCAAGGCCAGCACGCTCGAAGGTCGGGCTCCAAGGAAGCTTCCCCAAGGCGTCAAAGTTGTCGACGTAGATGTCCACGCTCATGAAACCCCCGCAGCACTGATTCCCTACTGCGATATGCCGTGGCGCAAGTGCTTGGAGCTGATTAGCAAGGCACCTGAGCGTTATCTCGACATTCCATTTTTCGCGCCGCAGATGGCCGTGTGGAGCCCTCCTTATCCCCAGAGTGGGGGTGATCGGCGACTGGTAGTTACCTCGGCATCTCAGATGCGGAAAGACCTGGATGAATTGGGAATAGATATCGGCGTTGTTTTCCCGGACAACCTGCTGATGTTAGCCACGCTACGGGACGCCGATTACGCAACTGCCCTGGCCTGCGCATACAACCGTTGGCTCACGGACGAATGGCTCGCAGAAGACAATGGGATTAAGGGCGCAATCGTGGCCCCTTCGCAGAACCCCTTAGTCGCGGCAGCGGAGATTCGCCGCTACGCGGCCCACAAGCATGTCGCTGCCATTTACTTGCCGTCATGCTGCGTGAACCCACTGTACGGACATCGCTTTTATGACCCGATCTACGAAGCAGCCCAAGAGACGAATCTTCCCGTAATGTTGCACAGTGTCACCGCGATCTTTCCAGTTTTCCCCTTCAACCTGGATTGTTTCAGCACGATGTTTTCCGCGCATATCGTCTCCCATGGACTTTCCATGGTAGCCAACCTTCTCAGCCTCATGGAAACAGGAGTTCCCGAGCGCTATCCAAAACTAAGAATCGGATTCTCCGAATCTGGGATCGGATGGGTGCCATGGATGATGATGCGAATGGACAAGGAGTACAAGGAGAGGCGGCGGGAGCTTCCGTTTCTGTCCGATCTGCCGAGTACCTACGTCCGTCGAATGTTCTTCGCCACACAGCCCATCGAAGAGCCGGAAAACATGCAGGAGATGGCCACNNTTTCATTGTTTGGAGGCGAGACATCGGTGATGTTTGCCTCCGATTGGCCGCATCATGACTTTGACCATCCTAATAAGGTGCTGCAGATACCGGTATCGTTAGAAATCCAGCGAAACATTCTGGGCGGGAATGCCTCGCGTTTCTTGAATCTGAAGGAGAACGCATAGTGCCGGCCGAATATGTGGTTGCCCCAGTTGCCAGCTTGCCGGAAGGGACTCACAGGGTCTTTCAAGTGGGTGGGCGCGAAATTGGAGTTTTCAACGTCGGAGGGCATTATTATGCGCTTCCCAGTAACTGTCTTCATCAGAACGGTCCACTGTGTCAGGGTGCGGTTAGCGGCACGGTAGAAGCCAGCGCGGAAACCGGATGGAAGCCAACCTGGGTGCGCGAAGGAGAGATCGTAATCTGTCCTTGGCACGCCATGGAGTTCGATATTCC
>PMHI01000513.1 GCA_003156615.1 Acidobacteriaceae bacterium
GTATGGCCATACACCCAGAGGGCCGGCTGGTGGGCCCCAATGATCTCCACCATGTCCAGGGAATTGAACGCCGACGTGAGAGGGCCGCCCTTGTATTTGGAGTTGGGATTGATGACCGGCGCATTATGGCTGATAACCACGCGTGGACCACTTAGATTCTTGCCAAACCAATTCAGCAATTTCGAAGCGAAGTTTTTATGTAACGCAATCGAATCTGCTGGCGTGAAAGACGTTTCGTCGCGGTTATAGATGAGGCGGTAATCATTCATTTGAGAGCGGGCGGTCTCCATGGCGCGCAAATCGCCGCCGTTGAAATCCGTCCACATCGTGCCCCCGAAGAAATTGACACCCTCGATGCTGACCTCTTCATCAAGCAGCAGTTTCACATGCGGATGTCTGTCTTCGAGCCACGCCTTGAATCTATTGTCCTCTTCGTTCATTGGCCGCCGCGTGTAATATTCGTGGTTTCCCGTCACATAGAGGACTGGTTTCTTCCACTTNNGAGCCAAATTCAAGATGCAGGTCGCTATAAGTAATGATTCTCATGCGGTTAGTGGTTCGCATTTCCGCGTTGGGTGGCAAATATTCAACGCAACCTATAAGTTGGATACCGCCGTTATTCGACGCACCGTTGAATCTCCAGCCTTACGCCATTTGGCGTTACGCCAATCGGCATATTCGGGCGGTCTGGTACTTGCCCATTACGCTATAGTTGCGGGCCATCTCCTGGGCTGTTGCATCGATATTATCTCAAACCACTGATAGATAGGTACTTGTTTGTTATAATGCATGAAATATTAATAAAACTATTGACAAATTGAACCACGCAGAATAGCATAACTGTGGAGGACCAGAAAATGCGGCCGAGCACACTTGAGCACTTGAGGCGACATCTCCGCCCTGGACGTGTGTACCGCAGAGAAGACCTTCTGCCTTGGTCCCATAGTGTTGATCGACACCTCAAAGAACTCACAATCGACGGGACCCTCCAGAAGCTCCGTACCGGCTTGTACTACAGCCCTCGTAAGTTTGAATTTGGAGAGGCTCCCGCGGACGAGCACGAGGTGGTGAAAGCGTTCTTGAAGACAGACCGTTTTGTCGTGACCTCTCCGAATGCCTACAACCAGTTGGGACTTGGGACAACGCAGCTCTACAACAAACGGGTTGTCTACAATCAGAAACGTCATGGGACATTTCCGCTCGGCAATCGAATGGTCACCTTCGAACGTCGCATGAATGTTCCAAGGCAACTCTCTCCCGAGTTTCTGCTGGTTGATCTTGTTAATGAACTAGGCGACCTTGCGGAGGATCGGGACGCCGTTCTTTCTCGCGTTCGCGAAAAAGCCAAAAAGATGGACCCGAAAAAGCTTTCGCGCGCGGTTTCTCTCTATGGCAAATACTCCACACAGAAAAAGTTTCAGGAGATGTTGCAACATGCCTGACTCTTTTCTGCATGAGCGAAGCGATTTCAAGGCACTTGTCGCGACCGTTGCCGACACCGAGAAAATTAATGATCCGGCTCTCGTGGAAAAAGACTACTGGATCATGCACACCGTCTTTGGGCTCAAACAGCTTGGTTTAACGTTTGAGCTCAAGGGCGGCACTTCGCTTTCCAAGGGCTTTGGGATCATTGAGCGATTCTCTGAAGACATCGACATTCGCATCGAACCCTTCGACGGACTTCAGGTCGATACCAATCCAAATCACGAGAGGCCCACGCACATTGAGTCCAGACGAGTCTTTTATGAAAAGCTGCGGGACAAGATCAAGATCCCAGGGATTACGACCGTCGAGAGGGATACAACCTACGATGACGAAACGCTGAGGAATGCCGGCCTCAGGTTAAGCTACGAAACCCATTTTGGTTCAATCGCTGGCCTCAAGGACGGAATTCTTCTGGAAGTTGGCTTCGATCAGACGGCTCCGAACCGCTCTGTTACGATTTCGTCCTGGATCGTCCAGTTCGCAGAGGCCAAGAAGCTTCAATACGCCGACAACCGAGCCCCCGGCATCCACTGCTACAACCCCAGAATACACTTTTGTGGAAAAGAAAAGGTCCAGGCTGTGGTTCGAAAATACGGCCAGTTCAAAGGGACGGGGAAAATCCCAACGAATTTCCTCAGACACTACTACGACATTCATCAACTTCTCGACGTGGATGCCGTGCAGAAATTCATAGGAACTGCAGAATACTCGGCGCACAAAAAGAAACGAGTCAAGTCTCTAAACCTGAACGTTGCAGAGAGTGGGGCTTTTACCATCGAAGACGAGAAAAGCCGCAAACAATTCGAAGCGGAATATTCAAAGACAGCTACACTCTACTATCGTGGCCAAATTCCGTTCGACAGAATTCTCGCCCGCATTCAGCGCGACCTCGCACGTCTGTAGGTTTGTAGCGCCATAATCTGATCCAACCCACCGATTGGTTCCGTCCGAATGGCGAAAAATTGCGTGGGATGCAGTAGTATTCAGATTCCCCCTGTCTCCAGGTGCACTCGGTCATTCGACTAAAATAAGATCGTGCCGCGTCGAACCAAGGTTTTGCGGGAGTTCTTGGCACCTAAGATGAGCAATTGATCGGCTAAGGGCCTTTGAATTTCGATAAGTGCGAACTGAAACTTTGAATTCATGCGACCTGAAGAACTCAAACAAAACGTCACTGTCTACGGCCCGTTGTTTCCGGAGCCCGTTAGGCAAGTCCGAGGCGCATGGCCTCGACCCCGAGGCGGAACTTGCTTGCATCACCGTCGAAGGGCTCTTGGGCGGGTGACGCATGAAGCTGCGCGAGTTGATCGGCGCTGACAAATCATCATCGCAGTGCCGATGGGCAGCTCGGTTAAGCTGATCGGGAAGGGCGTCCGGTCGAGCACTGTCTATGAACCGATCCTCTACGATTCGGCGGCATCCGCTCGAAACGCTTTAGCAGTCTCAGCGCCCGAGGTTGTCGAGCAAACTAAGTGATTGTCAATTTAGGAGAAGACGGAATGCGCTTCAACAAAATTATCGTCGGAACGTGCGTTGCGCTACTGACACTCGGTCTAGCGGTCGGATCTCCGCACGTCAGTGCTTTTGCCCAAACTGCGAAGACAGCCGAAACCGTAAGCGTGGCTGTAGGGCCGCAGTACGACACGACACATGTCTATGTGGCTCCAGAAGATTTCGACCGCTTTGTTGCTAGTTTATTGGCGACATTCGGCGGCACCACCACCAAACAGTTCGTCCTCTCGATTACGCCCACTCCAAGCAGCACAATGTGGCAACTGGTGATGACTCCAGCGGGGAACCTGTCAGTTCTCGGTTTCAAAACACCGATCCCATATCCGTTCGGCGCAGAAAAGATGAGTTTTATGGTGACGGACATGGATGCGGCGATCCGTGCTGCTCGCGCAAACGGCGCGGATGTCTTTGTCGAGCCCTTCAACGATCCGATCGGGAGAGATGCCGTCATCCAATGGCCCGGCGGGGTGATTACTCAGCTCTACTGGCATACAACCGCGCCGTCTTACACGCCTCTCCAGACTATTCCCGAAAACCACGCCTACGTGTCCGCCGACCGCGCGGCCGCGTTCATAGAAAGCATCCTTGCCTTCACTCAAGGCAAACTCATCTCCGATGATGCCCATGCTCCTGGTATCGAGATCGGGCGGCCGAGCGACACTTACCGGCGAATCCGGATCCAATCGAACTTCGGCAAGCTGACCGTGCTTGTGACAGATGGCCATCTTCCGTATCCATACGGACGGGAGGTGACCGGATACGAGGTTGCGAACCTGGCGGATACTCTCGCAAAGGCGAAGGTGGCCGGCGCCACGATCGTGGTCGCTCCTTATACCTCCGATCAGCGGGATGCGGCCCTCGTACAGTTTCCCGGTGGCCATATCGCCGAGATCCACTCGGCGGTCAGCAAATAGATTGCTGACGGAACGAACTCCGGGCAACTAGCGGCGGCGCGGTGCCTCTGATGAGCGAGGCTCGTTCAGCGGAAGGATGCGATTGCAGAAATGAACTCGAAATGCATGTTTCCAATGATTGCGGTCGCGTTCCTCGTCGGCGTGCTGCCAGCGCTTGCCCAGTCGGATCATGCAGTAGCCTCCGCGATCCCGGATCGCAGTTACAAATTGCTGAGTGAGGATGAGGACTGGAGTTTCCTAAGAGATCCGGCGCTCCGGCAGGACTTCTGGGACCCGATCAAGTACATCCCGTTGCGTAACGGAGCGGACGATTGGTATCTCACGATCGGTGGAGAGGCGCGAGAGGTCTGGGAACAAATCGGAAACGATAACTGGGGCCAATCTCCCTACATGAACGGGTACCTCAATGAGAGATACATGCTCCATTTCGATCTGCACTATGGCAAGCACGTCCGCACTTTTGTCGAATTGAAAAGCGGGCTGAATTCGTTCCGGATTGGCGGTCCTCGGCCGATCGATGAGAAGAAACTAGACTTTCAAGCCGCATTTCTCGAATTCGGAACAAACGCAGGGAAAAATTCGGTCAACTTTCTCGTCGGTCGTCAAGAACTCGAATACGGCTCAGGCCGTTTGATCGACGTGCGTGAAGGTCCGAACGTCCGGCTCAGCTTCGATGGCTTCAGGATCAAGAGCCAGATAGACCCTTGGCAGATCGACGGATTTGCCGTGCGCCCTGACCTCGACAATCCTGGTTTCTTCGACAACGCGCCGAATCATGCAGTTGCTTTCTGGGGTGTATACGCAACACGCCCCACGACAGGTGAAACTACTCTTGATCTGTACTATCTGGGCCTCGACCGCGCTCAGGCTGCTTTTCAACGCGGTACCGCTCAAGAGGTTCGTCACTCGTTGGGTGCGCGGGTTTCGCGACCGATCGCAACCGAACATCCGGGATGGGACTTCGACTACGAGGGCCTCTGGCAGTTCGGGACATTCGGCTCCGCAAACATTCGAGCCTGGACTGTCGCCAGCGAAACCGGCTATCGGCTCCCGACGCTACCGCTCAAGCCGCGCTTCAGCGCCAAAGCCGATATTTCGAGTGGCGACCATCCAAACTCGAACACCTTGGGAACATTCAATCCGCTGTTCCCTAAGGGAAACTACTTTGGCGTGTTGGCCACCACGGGTCCGGGACCCATTAACTTTGTCGATGTGCACCCGCACGTCGAAACCTTGTTCCCGCATAACGTCTCCGTTTCCGTTGACTGGATTTTTCAATGGCGAGAAAGCGTTGAAGATGGCGTCTACGCCGTGCCCGGATTTTTGATCAGAGCCGCAGACGACAGTCGCGCACGATTCGTTGGGAACAGGCCTGGAACGGAAATCCGATGGCAAGCGAATCGCCATTTGTGGTTTCAGGCCGACTATGGAATCTTCTACGCGGGTGCTTTCCTAAAGCAGACGCAACCCGGTCGCAATCTCAACTACTGGGCGTTGTGGACCGGCTATAAGTTTTGAGAGCTTGTTTCGCGCACAACAAGTTCTAGCTTTGTCGAGGTGAGCTAACATTTCATTGGTGGACGACTGGTAATCGGCATGAGCTTCTCAGAGGTTGTTCTTTTCGTCGGTCTCGGAGCGATGGTGGGCTTCGCCGGCGGATTATTCGCGATCGGAGGTGCGTTGATCGCGATCCCCTTGCTAACCGCCGGCTTCGGCTTTACCCAACGCGACTCGCAGGGAACGGCGATGGTGATGGCTCTAGTGTGCTGTAATCTAATT
>PMHI01000499.1:0-469 GCA_003156615.1 Acidobacteriaceae bacterium
GTGTCTACATAACGTTCGCACCGGAGGTTGTCTACCACCTGCTCTAAATCGAATGGCAGGTACATCACTCCTTCTTCAATGCGCGTGTCGTGGGAGGCATCAATGAGGTCGGGCCCGGGCACACTTGATAGCTCACGTCCACAATAATTACCGTAAAGAGTAGCGTCTCCCAGTCTAAAATATCCGCTGGTTGCGGACAAAGGCCCCTTCAGGGCAAATCGGAAGGAGTGACCTGGGCAACGGTAGTATTGTGTTAAGCAATCAGTCATATGTATTTACCTATTACTGTCTTCAAATCAATGAAGATATTCATCAGTTAGTGGGCTACCTTAGCCTCCTCGGCTCGCTCGAGGAAAATATGAACGCAGTGTTGCTGACCAGCTCTTTGGCCAAAGCTCCGCACTGCGACCTACACGTATAGCTTTGCCTCAGTGGAATTACTCATTGTTGGTGGGCTACCCCGCCCTGG
>PMHI01000499.1:478-2281 GCA_003156615.1 Acidobacteriaceae bacterium
TCGTCGCCCCGACAAACAAAGAAAATCGCTGTCTTCCAGATACCCGTCCTGGAGGGGCGATTGAGACCGCAGCTCTGATGGTCGGAAGCGACCGATCCCGAGGCTATTGTCTGGAAATGATCTGTGCGGACTTTCGGGCCGGGTCAACCTGGATCACGGCGATCCGTAGATGCTGCTGTTCTCGGTGACCAGGTTCTTCAATTCTTGCCCCAGGAGCAGCGACAGCAATTCCTGTCCCGGCTGGATCAGAAAGCTTCATGACTGGAAGCCTTCCGAAACGCCCGCGCCTGCGGTTAGATGCCCACTCCTAACAAGGACCTTTGTCTCCGGGTCTTAGCGTGGGACAACTGGAGATGCCAAGCCTGTGGCTCAAGAAACANNTGCGCGGAATGCCACGCACAACTCCATGGCAGCCGTCGTGAAAATTATCGGCTCGGGAAAAGACAAAAGGGCCCTACAGCCTCCAGCTTCTTAGCGGCTGGTATCCGCGGTCTCAAGTAGTTGACATTGTCCATCAATATGATGGACGATACTTGCATGTCCACCGTTGATTCGGGCTCTACGCTTAATGCGAGGGTGGCGGCGTTTCGACGTTTCAACCGCATATATACCCGCTTCATTGGAGTGCTAGATGAGGAGTTGCTAAATAGTGGGCACAGCCTGGCGGAGGCTCGCGTGCTTTATGAACTTGCGACGCGCCACACGTCCACAGCGAAAGAAATCGCGGTCGCTCTCGGCATAGACCCCGCCTACTTGAGCCGTATTCTCGCCCGGTTCGAGAAAAGCTCTCTGCTGAAACGTACGACCTCGAAAAAGGACGCGCGCTCCTCGTGTTTAACACTCACGCAGAAGGGAAAATCTAGGTTCGAGAAGCTCAATGCTTTTTCAGAAGAGCAGGCTCGCGGCATCCTCGAGGCACTGGCTCCGGCCGGTCAGACCAACCTCATTGGTTACATGAGCGATCTCGAACGCCTGCTGGCGCCAAATACTCAGCAAGCGACGAGGTACGTCTTACGCCCACATCGGCCAGGCGATATGGGTTGGGTAGTGCATCGGGAAGGCGCACTCTATGCCCAAGAATATGGCTTCGACGAGACATTTGAAGCGCTAGTGGCACGCATTGTTGCTGATTTTCTCACGGAATTCGATCCAAAGCGCGACCGATGCTGGATCGCGGAACTGAATGGAGAGAATGTGGGACACATCTTCTTGGTCAAGCATCCTACTGAGCCCTCCACCGCGAAGCTTCGCCTCTTGCTCGTTGAACCGAGCGCGAGAGGACTGAGATTAGGATCTGCGCTGGTAGAAGAGTGCGTGAACTTTGCCAGCGCCGTCGGCTACAAAAAAATCACCCTCTGGACCCAGAGCATTCTCGTGGCAGCTCGCCGTATTTATCAAAAGGCGGGATTCCGCCTCGTGGAAGAGCAAGCCAACTTCAAGTTTGGCAAAGATCTGGTGTCCCAAACGTGGGAATTGGATCTGACAGAGAGCGGCCTTCGGAGGGTTGCACACCACTAGGATGGGGGCTCGGCAGCCGCATCAACCAAGGCACTAGCGGCACTTATTGAGCACACCCTGAACGCAACCTCCGCGCCGCGCTATTGCGGCGGCCGCTGGCGTGCCCATCTGATCGCAGACAATGACGGAACTCCTTAGTCGGAATGATTACTGAGGGAGAGGAGTTCCTTCCGCCGGACCGCCCGTCACCATATCAGTCTTGATGGTCGACTTCTGATTGGCCATCAGGTCGATATCGGTCTCGAAAGTGTGGTATCCCGGCAAACTGATTTTGATTTTGTGCTT
>PMHI01000499.1:2303-3124 GCA_003156615.1 Acidobacteriaceae bacterium
ACTGCCGCGCGATTCGGTTTTACGTCGAGCTTTATCTCGGCGGTGATTTTCGGCAGGGGCATCCGGGTATCTTTTTCCATCTTTACGTCGATGCTTTGCTTTTCTCCCGCGCGCACGGAAACCGTTTGCACGAAGTCCAGATATCCGCCCTGACGTACGTCGATCTCGTGGTCGCCCGGAAGGAGCAGGAGCTTTTTCGACCCCTTCAGTTCGCTGAGGTAGCCGACATATTGACCGTCGACCCAGACGCCCGAGGTGTTCTCAACTTTTGAAGCACCGACCAGTTCGATTTCCCCGAGCACTTTATTCTGAGCGTGGAGGGATGGGGAGAACATCCCACAGCTTAAGAGGACTACAAGCAGACAAGTGAGCGCACGGCCCTTGCAATAATTCATAGCAGGATCCTCAATGTTAGGAACCTTCCCAATTTACACCTCGATTCGTGATATTAGAATACTGTTGTTACTTTAGGCGATTTTCAGAGCAAAACGAGCTCTACGGAGGCCCGACCAGGTGGGTGACAAACAAAATCGGCTCTTTTCGCGGTGCTGCCATAGCGGTCTTTATCCGTCCGAATACCGAGCATTTCCTTTTCCGGTTTATGCGAACCAGCCGCAGAAACGCCTCCCGTTCGCTGGTTCGCAACTCGAGGTATTCGACAAACGCCAGTCGCGACTCGTCGTCAAAACTGGCCAGGAGGGACAGGCAGCCCCTCAATTGTGCAACCTGGTTGCACAAAGCCCGGGTGATGCCGAAAGGGGAATTCAAGCAGGAGATCGAGAGGGAACTAACGGGAAAGGAAACGGAACCTTGGGAGATCA
>PMHI01000770.1 GCA_003156615.1 Acidobacteriaceae bacterium
ATTTTGTCGACTCTGTATCCGGGAGGGCGCCAACGATGAGGACCCTACACCCAGGCAGTACCTCAGACGAGGCCGGAGTCTATGCAGAAGTCAGGTAGTACAAAACTCGCGAGTTCCCTGCTGAAAAGAAGAAGGCCGCCCGAACCCGGGCGGGCCCTGTCTCTGCAGGCTAGCTTGCAGCCCAGAACTTGACGCTGTTGACGTACATGTAGCGCGTGACGCCCACGGTTGCGAGACCGCCCCACTCAGCACCATTCGTGCNNAGGACACCATCGATGTAAAACTTGATGCTGGCCGCTGACCACACGAACTTGTAAACGTGGAACGCTTCCTCAGGATTCGCCAGCACCTTGTACTCTGGGGTTGGATCTGTTGCAATGCTGTTCTTCCATACGGTCCACTCAATGTCGTCATTCCGAGCGGACAACCCCTCAATCTCCGGGGCGTCAATCTCCGTGACGGAATCGTAGCTGGGCGGCGGGTTATGGATAGTGAATGTCGAACTAATCTGCCCGCTCTCGGTCGTACCCGCGCCGGTAGATGATGGCGAGGTAGACCCCGCCCGCATCGAGAACTCGTACGTGCCATAACCGAAGCTGAGCTTTGAGGTGAGTTCAGCGCCAGTCGAGGTACCCGCGGTTGGTTGCGTCAGCTCCATGCGCAGGCTCCCGCCACTCAAATCTACATGGCTGGGCGAGAACGTAACATTGCTGCCGCCTCCTGTGTAGTTATTGGTCTCGTAGTTCGACACCACCCACTTGGATGTGTTCAATACACCTTCGTTGAAGCTATCCTCAAAAGTTGGCGTCGTCGTCTTCGTCGTGTCTTCGGAATCTTGATCTGCTGTTGGGCTTGGCGTGGAAACAGCATCCGTCACTATGAACGAGGCGTGCTGTGTAACACCATAGGTACCCGAGATTATCACGGTAAGAGTCGACGAGACGGCGTTGGTTTGTATTGCGAAGTTCGCGGAGGTGGCACCAGTCGGAATAAGTACGCTGACAGGTATGACAGATGGATCGCTGGGCTCGTTGAGGACCAGGGTAACTACCGCTCCTTCCGATGGCGCAGGTGCGGTTAGGTGAACTGTTCCAATCAGAGAGTCCCCCCCGACTACGCTCGAAGCACTGAAACTGATTGAAGACAAGGAAGCTGATGCTCTGCCCCTCCGATGTGCCTGTAGCTGTGCCTGTATCAGTGTCGTGCCGCTCATGACGAGGAGCATAACGGTGATTAGCTTCTTCATTGCTTTTTTCTCCCACCTTTTATCGAATTTCCGTCCCCGATAGAATGGCGAACAATCTCTATGCGATCTTTTGACCGCAAGTCTCCAACAACTCGACCCGCATCATCCGCACAGAGAATTCGACCGTAACGACGGCTACGGAAGATCCAAGCTGTTCGGCTCAAGCTGCGGGCCGATGAGAAAAACCGGTACCCTGCTTTACCGCGAACAGAACAGCACTGCGGAGGCGGAATCTCACTCGGAAGTTTCTTTGCTCAAACAAAGGAAAGACGGATCGAGGTGTGACTCTACGCTGGACGAGAAAGCTGGTCAAACTCGGAAGTACATTGCGTTGTCTGGAGAAGATTGCAACGTAAATGGTGCAGATTGACCCAACCCATGTCGTTCAAAACATCGTGATGAAATGAACCAAGCCGAGCATCAGCAGTGCTGGCCATATCTCAAGGGCGAGTTTACCGAGCGGTTTGAAGGAGGGGTGCGATGATACCGATGACCAAGATCCTCGGTGACTACTTCACGGCCTTCGACTGCCGGTGAGAGAACAGAGGCAGAACTCAGAAAAGCGAATGTAATTCGCAGGCGAGGCGTTTTTAAGATGTTTCAGGGCGTAATCCGATGGCTAGTGCTAGAGCAGGCATCGCCCGTTGTCGTGCGGAGGGTGGTCGGGAAACAAGCACAACAGGCTCGCAGCACACAACCCCGCAGGAGTGGCGGGATCGCCAGATCTGTTCTTGTCAGGCTTTTAGAAGCCGCTGAAAGAGAGACTTCACACGGAAGCAGGTTCAGGAGCACTCCGCTGCGACAAAGGATTCCCGCCAGCCGTGGCCTGCTGCTCGGGTGATGCTTCCAGGGCACCTTGCCCTGGAAGCCACTTGTTTCCCGTCAGCTTAGTGGATGTGCATTTCCTTGCGCAGCATCAACGGTGACTCGGTCACCTGCTTGCGTTGGAATATGTAAGCCGGCGTNNTGAGGCGAGCGAGGGGGTGCCGGTCTGGTTTACCAGGAAGAGCATGTAGTAGCCGGGGGGCGCAATGTTCGAGTTGGAGGGGGCGGTGACGCTAAGGCTCCCAGAGGCCTGCGTGAACGACAGACCAACATAGCGTTGATCCATGTCGAAAGAGTGGGTGATTGCGCCGGCCTTCATGAGCACCACAGATGAGATCGTCGCAGCATCCGGAGTTGACAAAGTGAATGACTGACCATAGGTGATCGAACTCAGTGAGTTGGTAGCAGACTGGGGTCTATACGCCGGACTCCCATCGGCGTTGAAAAGGTAGGACGGCTGATAGATTTCGATATGGTTTTCAAACGTACCCTGGGCAGGGTTGCCCCCAGCCAGAAGAACGGTCCCGTCGGGCAGCAGCAACTGGATATTGTGATAGAGCCTGGCGAAAGCATTGCTGCCCGCCGAGGAGAATGAATTGGATACCGGGTCGTAAATCTGCGCTTGCAAGCTCGCCGTCGTAGCGTCCTCGTCCTGGGCAGAGCCCGCGTCCACCAGCACCTGACCATTCGGCAGCACGGTGGCTTCCATTTCGACGCGGCTTTGAGACATGGCTGGGCCTTGCACCCAACACGGAGCATAAGTCGGGCAGGCGGCGGAGATCTGCGCTCCCGCAGCACTTAAGTCAATAAGCTCGGTGGTGTTAGTGGCGGGATTGTCACCGCCCATGATCATTACCTTGGGGCTGTAGTTGTTCTGCGGTGTGAGCGGGAGCAACACCGATGAACCGTAGGTTCGCTCTCCGTTTGGATCATTCTGTCCGGGATAGATCGTCCAGGCAACCAGTGTCCAGATCTGGCTAGTAGGGTTGAAGTCGAGGGTTGCTGAAGATGGTGCGGAATAGAAAACGTGCCCGGTGGGAAGCAGGTGCATTCTGGGATACAGCGGGAATTGGAAGCCCGGAAAATTTGAGATGCTGGGATTCCCCGGAATCTGTGCGCTCCAGTGCTGTCCGTTCCAGATTTCACTGGTATTGTTGTCGGTACCGTCGGTATCGTTCAGTCCAGACGTAGTCATAATGGTGCCGTCGTTAAGTTCGGTGAGGGTTGGGTACCAACGCCCATGTGCCGTAGGAGCTATGTCGATAAAGGACTCGCTGGAAGGATCGAAAATCGACGCGTTGGGCAGGCCAGTGAAAGGAACGTCGCCTTGAACGCCCACCACAGCCAGCGCTCCGTATCCCTTGGTGCCGCCATTGATCAGGACGCGGCCATCTTGCATGATCGACATACCATTGCAGAACATGTCCCATGTGGTGAGCATGGTGCTAATGCTGTTATTGGACAAGTCGAGAAGCGCTGCGCCCTGCGGATACTGCGGTCCTTGTGGACAACCGGTCTGCTGGGGCGGGCAGTTGCCGGAGCCAGATGTTATTAGAATCTTTCCCGTGTGGAGCAGCGCCGCGTGAATCGGGTTAATGGGCATGGTTTGAGGAAGCGTTGACCACGCGCCATTGAGATAAGCGGTGCTGGTTGGGGCGGGAGCGGAGGCGGGCGGCGGGGTTGTTCCTCCACCGGATCCAGTCGCTCCACCACCACACTGGATGAGTGGAAGCGAGATCAGTACAACGAACAGCACAGCGGCGAACTTTTTCATTGGATTTTCCCTTCGATAGTGAAGCTTGCTTTACGGCACAGGCCGGCGCTGAGA
>PMHI01000167.1 GCA_003156615.1 Acidobacteriaceae bacterium
TCTGATGCTCGGAAGCGACCGGTCTCGAGGCTACTGTCTGGAAATGATCTGTGCGGACTTTCTGGCCGGGGCCAACCTGGATCACGGCGATCCGGAGATGCTTGTTTTCTCGATGACGATATTCTACAAGTTTCTGCCCCAAGAGCAGAGGCAGGCATTCCTCGAAGGCCTGAGCGAAAAGGCAACATGAGTCGGACTGACCCCGCGCTTGCGGCTGGATCCGGCGCCTGGGGGGCGGACATAAGGGGCAGCCCAAGTTTCTTGTTTTCGTGAGCTGATAAGAGACAACTATTTAGTCGACACTGTAAACTATACAATTTACAATGAAAGCGTGGTCGCTGGCTTCCGACATAAAGGGCTTGAAGAGATTTACCGCACGGGCAAGACACGCCGGATCGGTGCGGATCATATCAGAAAGTGCGTGCGCATCCTGCAATTGCTGGAAGTCGCGGAAAAGCCGGAGGACATGAACATCGCAGGTTTTCGCTTCCACCAGTTGCAAGGCAACCCGAGACGCTGGTCCGTGCGGGTCACTGGGAATTACCGGATCACTTTCGGCGGGTCAGGCGAAAACGCTTTGGATGTTGATTTTGAAGACTACCATTAGGGAGGAAATTATGACGAGAAAGAAGGGACTGCCGCCCGTCCATCCGGGCGAGATTATCAAGGAAGATATCCTGCCATCTGTCGGCCTGTCCGTGACGGCCGCGGCCAAAGCTCTTGGCGTGTCCCGCCAGATGCTCCACGACATTCTGGCGGGGCGCAGGCCTCTGTCTGCCGTCATGTGCCTAAAGGTGGCCCGACTGTTTGGTAGTTCACCGGAAGTATGGATGCGGTTGCAGGCTACCTACGACCTGAAAAAGTCTGAGCGAAACAAGAAGGTCATGCAACGCGTCGCGCGGATCGTGCCGGTCAAACTCGTCGAAGAAGTTCGGGCCTGAAAATAGTCGGATTCGCAGGAACTGGCGGCTCGGTGGCAGGAATTTCTTCGATGCCTGAGCGAGAAAGCATCATGAGCTCGATTAGCTCAAAACTCCCGCGCTTACGGTTGGATCCAGTGTCCTACGAAACGTTACGGCAGCAGATCCTGCGTCGCGACGGCTGGAGATGTCAATCGTGCGGCACAATGTCGAACCTAGAAATCCACCACCAACAGTTTCGCCGCCAGTCCCGTGATGATTCCGAAGGGAACTTGATTACGCAGTGCATTGACTGTCACCGACGAGTCCACGAGTTGCGGTAACGATTCAGTTCCCCGCTCGCACCCGTGAATTTTGCCCAACCAGAATATGAGCAATAGAGCGCGTCCATGTCTCTTTGACGGTCGCTAACGAAATCGAGCAATGACCTCAATGAAAAAAGGCGGGGAGCATGGCTTGCGCTCCCCGCCGAATGATTTTCAGACTGCTGAAACTCGGTCAGGCGATTGGGGACTGTCCCTCTTTCCGGTCGATCTCGCTAATCCCGGTATGAGAAGCTCGTGCTTGATGCATAGAAGGTTCCCGCTCGGAGCTCGGTAGCATTTGCGGTGTGACGGCGGGTTCTTTCATAGATCTTACGTCACGACTGCTGGCAATGGCTTCACTTGCTTTTGTTCACCAGCACCAGCCTCAAAGCAAGTCATGCCGAAGAGGCTCTCGGAAGAACCACTGAGGCTGGAAGAATTTTCGTCGCAGTCTTCGATAACACGAAATTGTCGATAATGAAATAGAGATCGGCGGCGCCAACCACAAAAGGGACGCGTCGCTACCGCTATGTTGTCGATGTCTTGCCAGGTTGCTCCTGCACTCTCCAGGCAGAAACGGATTGCATTCCCGGGAAGTCCTGTGCTCCTGGAGCGCGTGAGCTTGTCCTCTTCGATGGCGGCTTTAATGGTGCCGTCTTCAAATAGGGCTGCGGCGGTATCGTGATTCAACGAGGACAATCCCAGTGTCAGCATAAAGTCTCAATCCCGAAATTACAGACTGAATTTTGCACGCTGTCGGTCAGGCGATACCGGATTGTCCCTCTTGCTGGTCGATCTCGGTGATTCCTGCGTCCGAAAGTAATGGTTGATGTGGAGCCAGTTCGCGCCCGACGCTTGGCAGGGTTTGCCGGGCAACGACAGGCTCCTTCATCGCGTATTTAAAGACGCACCATAAGGCGCACACGCCATCCTTCCATCCGATTTTCTCGGGTGCGGCCCCAGTAGCCGATGCCCAGCTCATAGATCCGGAGATGCCGCTTGGAGATCTTCACCGTGATCTCCGGCTCGAAGCCGAAGCTGTCTTCCTCGATCGGGATGAATTGGATCACTTCCCGGCGAGGCTTTTTAACGCGTCTCCATGTCGCTGAGGTTGATGTTGGCCAGGCAGTTGGAGAGCAGGGTGAGCAGCCAATTTCCGACAGAATGCCAGAAATAAAGCACGCGATGCGGGCCTGCGCCTAGAAAGCGTGAGCCGTAAACCACGTCGGCCTTTCTCTGGATCAGGGGTTCGAGAAGTGCAGGGTAATCCGACGGATCGTACTCAAGATCGGCGTCCTGGATCACGAAAAAATTGCCGGTAGCCTCCTGAATCCCGCGCCGGAGCGCCGCTCCCTTGCCCAAATTGCGCGGTTGCAGAAAGACGCGAACCTTATGATGCTGACGTTGCAACTCTGCGAGAATCTCGCGAGAGCCATCGGTCGAACCATCATCGACGCAGATCAGTTCCAAGGAAAGTGTGACGGCGAGCACGCAC